>JBMOFP010000003.1:0-86994 GCA_049318805.1 Bradymonadia bacterium | reverse complement strand
GCACCCCGGCGCAGTCGTCGCGCACACACACACCGTCGACGCACGCCTGGAAGAGGGGGCACGAGACCTGCGCGCACGACGGGATGCACTGACCGCCGCGGCAGAACTCACCCTGGGGGCACATCGCGTTGGCGCACGGGTCCGGCACGCACTCGATGCCGTCACAGACGGCCCCGTCGGGGCAGCCGATGACGGTGCACGAGTCGACCACACACTCACCTTCGAAGCAGCGCTGGGTCGGGTCGGGGCAGGCCACGTTCGCGCACGGGTCGACGCACTGGTTGAAGTCGACGTCGCAGATCTGACCGAAGTCGCATTCGATCCCGACGCAAGGCTCGAGGCACAGGTTGAGGTCCTGGTTGCAGTACTCGCCGGCGTTGAAACACTCGTTGCCGTCGCAGGGCTGTCGACACGCGCCCTCGATGCACTGCTCCTCGGGCGGGCAGACCTCGCCGTCGTCGTCCTGGCCGTTGCAGTCGTCGTCCTGGCCGTTGCAGGTCTCGACCGGGTCCATCTCGCAGGTCCCGCAGACGTTCACGAGGCCGTCGTCGATGATGCCGTTGCAGTCGTCGTCGCGTCGGTTGCAGACCTCGGCCTGGGGCGGCAGGTCCGCGAGGCAGACCACTTGGCCGTCGAGGCACGCTCGCTGACCGCGCGCGCAGATGCCGGGCTGGCCCGTGGCGCAAGGCCCAGGCGCGATGGGCTCCGCGCCGTCGGAGCCGTTGTCGACCTGACCGTCGCAGTCGTTGTCGCGTCCGTCGCACAGGTCCGGAAGACCGTCGGGCGCACACACCAGGTCGTCGCAGGCGTCGCCCACGCCATCGGCGTCGTCGTCGACCTGGTCCCGGTTCGGCTCGTTGAGGCAGTTGTCGCAGGCGTCCCCGACCCCGTCGCCGTCCGCGTCGGCCTGGTCCGGATTCGGCACGTCGGGGCAGTTGTCCTCGGTCGAGCAGAAGCCGTCGTCGTCATCGTCGACGATGCACACACCGCCCAGCGAGCGCTCCAGCACCAGGATCGAGTAGGCGGTGGCGGAGTAGGTGTTCCAACACTCGGCCGCGGTGCACCACCGGCCGCTGCCGTCCTGGGTGGCGGTCAGCCAGTGGGCGAAGTCGTAGTACCAGCGGCGCGACTCCTCGGGGTAGCCGTCCGCCACGGGATCCCTCAGCCCGCCGATCGCCTCCGAGAAGAGGGGCGCGCCGGTGCCGTCGTCACCCGTCACCTCGAGGGCCTTCGCGGCCGCCCAGAGGTAGTAGTACTGGCTCGGCCACCCGTTGATTTGCACCATGCTGTCGTAGCGGTAGTTGCTCTGCAGCCACCGCATCGCCGACTGGACCCGGTCGTCGCCGGTCGGGAGGCCCGCGAGGCGGTAGGTCCAGATGCCCGACGCGGTCATCGGGGAGGTCGACTGGTAGCCGCCGCAGCCGCGGTACTTGTGACCACCGTCGCCGTTCTTGGAGCTGGAGACGAACTCGACGGAGTTCGGCAGGGTCGCCGCCGCGTCCGGACGCAGCGCCGAGGCCGCCGACAGCCCCGCCATGGCGAACTGCGTGGTCGAGAGGTCGCCGTCGTCGTCCGGGGCGTTGTAGTTCCACCCGCCCTCGTTGCACCCGAAGTTGCCCTGGGTCCCGCGCAGGCCGTTCACTGCGTTCGCGACCGCCTGAGAGACCGGGGTGCCCGCGCCGACGTCGTCCGGGCCGCCGGTCACGAGATAGAGGCTCGCGGCCATGAGGCACGCGCCCGTGGAATACGAGTACGGCTGGTTGCCCCGAAAGCCGGGGATCGAGCTGATGCAGTAGTTGATGCCGCGGCGCACCCGCTCCTGGTCCTCGGCGGCCATCCCGTTGTAGCCGAGCGCGGGCGCGTTCCAGTCCGCGCTCGAGCGCTTCTCGAGGAAACACAACATCGCCAGGCCGGTGGTGCCGCCGCCGTCCCCGTCGTTCATGCCGCCGTTCCCGCCCTGCCCCTGGCGCAGGAAGACGAGTCCGCGCTCGATGGCATCGTTCACGCGCTGCCCGAACGGCGTCACCGCGGCCTGCACAGGGAGCGCCGCGCCCAGGAGCACCCCTAGACTGGCGAAGCGAACGGCGGTGGCGAGTCTGGACATGGTGACCTCCCAAAAGGACCTGCAGCGTGATGCACCTAGAGTGCCAAAGGCACGGCACGACCGGCAAGGCTCGGTTCGCCGCTGTTTCGGGCGCGAGAGGCACCCGGCGGGGTCAACTGACCCCAATGACGAGCCCGCGTCGAGACCTGAGCGTCTCAACCGGCGGCGTTCTCGCGCTCGCGAACCCGCAATCCACGCTCGATCAGCCACAACGCCACGACCCCGCCGACGACCCGCGTGAAGACCGTCGCGATCGCGGCGCCCAGCGCCCCGAGCCAGGGAATCATCACGAGATTGCCCGCGAAGTTCAGCACGATCTTGAAGATCGCGTTGCCCGCGAGGACGCCGGGCCGGTCCAGGCTGTACAGCACGTAGCCCAGCGGACCCACGATGAGCTCGAAAACGACGCCGACGTACATGACCCAGAAAACCGGCACCGCCTCGGCGTATTGGGGCTGGTAGTACGGGATCCACCAGGAGATGAACGGAAGCACCGGGAGCGTCGCCACACCGAGGACCGCCGTGAACTTGAGAATGCGTCGCATCTGCGCGCGAAGCTCCGCCGCGTCTCGCACACTCGTCACTTTCGGAAACAGGACGTTCGAGACCGAGAGGTTCAGGAACCCCAGCACCTGCGAGTAGATCCACGCGCAGCGGAAGACACCGACCGTGTGGGTGTCGTCGTAGATGCCGAGCATGAACGTGTCGAGCTCGTTGAAGACGTGGTCGCCGACGACCATGATCCCGGTGAACCGGCAGTAGGGCAGCAGCTCGGTCCGCGCCACCGTGCTCGCTTCTTTCCAGTCGACCTTGCGCCACCCGCCGGGAGAGACCGCCATGCCCAGCGCGAAGCCGCCCAGGGGCACGAGGCCGTCGATCATGATCATCGTCGTCGGGGTCAGCATCGACATCGACCACAGGGTCGTGAAGGCCAGGGCGCGCACCACGGCCACCACGACCTGAACGACACTGCGCACCCCGAACTTCTGCCACGTCTGGATGTAGAACATCCAAAACGAGTAGAGCGTGCTGCCGAAGATCCCGATGTAGATCCACGTCAGCGGCTCGATGAGCGCGGGCTTCGCGAACACGCCCACCGCGATGGCGGACGCCGAGGCGAAACCGACGCCCGCGACCACACACGCGAGCAAAAACCGCACGAGCAGCGCACCGGCGAAGCGGGTCATCGCCTGCTCGGGTCGACCCTCGCTGACGTGTGGGCTCGCGAATCGAATCATCGCGTGCGAGAGCCCGATGTCCGTCAAGACACCGGTCAGCTGGCCGACCGAGCCCGCCAGGCCCAGGACCCCATAGTCGTCGGGGCCGAGCTGCCCCTGCAGTAGAATCTGCAGGAGGAAGCCGATGCCGGAGCCCAGGAGCTGCCCCGTGTAGGTGATGGCCACCTCACGAAACAGTTTGGTTCCGAGAAAGGCCCTGAGGCGCTCGTACAAGTGGCGTGGCTCCGAGGTTTCTCTGAACTCAGAGCATCGGCGGGAGGCCGAAAAAACGCGAAAGAATCCTTATGGGGTCGGGGCGTCGACCAGGTTCTTCCGCGTGACGACCCACCGCGCCTCGGCGGGGATGACGACCCGGAAACGCTCCTCGGGGACCCGCGCGTCGGGGTGGCTGTAGACGAGGCGAACGTCGTGGGGCCCTTCAGCCAGGCGGAGATCGACGATGGGCGTCCACCCGTAGCTGCGGTCGCCGATGAAGACCTCCGCGGGCGGGACCGCGCCGAGTCGCAAAAAGCCGAACCCCCGCGCCTCGCCGTTGACGGGCATCCGCCCGTAGGTGCGGCCCTCTCGCTCCCGGGTCTCCCCCGTGGTCCGAACCTCGCGTCGCGCGGCCTCCGCGGTCTGCCCCGAGGCCCGCGCCCGCGGTTCGGGCGGAGGTGGGCTCGCCTGAACCCGGGTCTCAGTGGATGCCACGGCCTCGGAGGGCGCGGTCGTCGGCGTCGGTGGCGTCGGCGGCACCTCGACCGCAGGGCGACGCTCCACGGGCGCGGCCCCACGGCGTTCCGGCTCGGGGGCCGCGGGTGCCTCGACCGCGGGTGCTTGCACGGGCGGCGCGACCTCGGCCTGCCGCACGACCCAGCCCACGGCCGCCGCCGCGGCGAACGCCCCGAAGACCGACAGGCTCACGACCGCCGCGCGCGCCCATCGGCCTCGCCGCGCCGTCGAGCCCTGCGGCGGAGCGACCACCGGCACGCTCCCGGGCCTCGGCGCCGCCGAGAACGGAGGACCCGCGATCGCGGCCGCCAGCGCCGGCTCCGCCGAGAGCGCCTCGAGGCCCTCCGACGCCGCCAGGAGCACGTCCAGGCACTCGTCACAGCCCGCCAGATGCAACGCCTCCTCGGCCGACGGTTCATCGCCCCCGAGGATGCAGGTCAAGCGCTCGTCCTCGAGGTGCGCGCCGCACTCCGGCAGCCGCAAGTCGGTCGTGCGGAGGCGATGCTCGAGGCGGTCGGCCACCGGCGGCAACGAGACGGTCATTTTCCATTTCCTTCCTGAACGAGGTGCGTCGGCGCCAGACCGGTCTCCCGACCGCTGAACGCACCGTCGTTCTCGAGCTCCACCCGCAGCCGCTCGAGCAGCCGCATCTTTTTCATTCGAATGGCCGAGGTGCCCTTGCCCAGCGTTCGCGCAACCTCGGAGGCGTTCAGGTCCTCGGCGAAGAAGAGCCGAACGAGCAGCCTGTCCTCGGCCGTCAAGCCCTGGACGACTGCGCGCACACGTTCGGCTTCCTGGGCCTGGGCGAGCCTGTGCTCGGGCCCCAGCTCGTCCCGATCGACGAGCCGCGACAGGAGCGGCGAGGCATCCGATTCGGGGGACGCGCTCACCCGACGGTCTCTGCAGAGCTGGACCAGCCGCCGCTGGAAGTAGCGAATCGCGACCGTATACAGCCACGAGCCGAACGGAGACCGCCCCTCGTAGCCGCGCAGCTTCCGGCCCAGGTCGCTGAACAGGAAGCCTGTGAAATCCTGAACGAAATCATCGGCTTCGACCGGCGCATCCGGGCGGGTTCGTCGCAGGGCCGCGCCGAAGGCGTGCCGGACGACCGGCCGGAGGCGACGCTCGTAGGTCTCGACGGCCGACTCTTCCCCCGCGGCGAGCGCACGGGCGAAGTCCAGGTCCGCGATGCAGGGGGGCGACTCCTCCACCATTTCCCTATAGAGACAGGTCGCCCGGGAAGTGTCACGGCCGGGGCGATGCATCGCTGTTACACTCGAGGTGGAGGTGCGCGTGGCCGTCAACGAGCAGCGTGTCCGGGAGATCGGGCAGGACCTCTTTGCCCGGATGAAAGGCGAGACCCCAGGCTTGTTCGACAAGGCCTGGTGGAGCGGACAGGTCCTGGAGTGGGCCATGCGAGATCCGGTGTTCAAGACCGAGATGTTCCGCTTCGTGGACGTCTTCCCGGTCTTGACGACACCCGAGGACGTCGCGCGCCACATCCAGGAGTACCTGCTCCGCCCGGGCGTGAACCCGCCCACGGTGATCAAGGTCGCGCTGAAGGGCGCCGGCCTCGGCTCTTTCGCCACGAAGATCGCCGCCGGGCAGATCGCGAAGAACCTCGAGAGCATGGCGACCCGGTTCATCGTGGGCACGAACGCCGCGACGGCGCTCGAGACGCTGGCGAGCCTGCGCGGGCAGAAGCAGGCGTTCACGGTGGACCTGCTCGGTGAGGCCACGGTGAGCGACACCGAGTCGAGCGCCTACGCCGCGCGCTACATGGACCTGCTGGACGGGCTCGCGGCGCCGACCTCGGGGTGGAAACCGGACCCGGTCCTCGACACCGACGACCGCGGCGCGATCCCGCGCCTCAACGTGTCGGTGAAGGTCAGCGCTTTGGACTGTCGCCTCGATCCGCTGGCCTTCGACGCGAGCGTCGAGGCGGCGAGCGCGCGGCTGCTCCCGCTCTTCAAGCGGGCGAAGGCGCTCGGGGCGTTCATCAACCTGGACATGGAGCAGCGGGCGCTCAAGGAGCTCACCTACGCGATCTTTTTCCGTGTGATGGAGGACCCCTCGCTGGAGGGCTGGTCCGATGCGGGGGTGGTGGTCCAGGCGTACCTGCGGGACGCCGATCGCGACGTCGAGCTCTTGCTCAAGTGGGCGAAGCGCCGCCAGCGACGCATCACGGTGCGCCTGGTGAAGGGCGCCTACTGGGACTACGAGACAGTGCGGGCGGCGCAGGAGGGCTGGCCGTCGCCGGTGTGGCTCGACAAAGGCGACGCGGACGCGACCTACGAGGCGCTGGCCGAGGAGCTGCTGTCGAACCACAAGCTGCTCCGGACCGCGCTGGGGTCCCACAACGTGCGCAGCCTCGCGCACGGCATGGCCGCGGCCGAGAAGTACGGCGTGCCGCCGAACGGCTTCGAGGTGCAGTGCCTCTACGGCATGGCCGAGCCGATCAAGGCGGCATGCGTGCGGCGTGGCCATCGGGTGCGTGTGTACGCGCCCATCGGCGAGCTCCTCCCGGGCATGGCGTATCTGGTTCGGCGGCTGCTCGAGAACACGAGCAACCAGAGCTGGCTGCGCATGGGCTTCGTCGACGGGGCCTCCCACGACGCGCTCCTCGCGGCCCCGAAACGCGTGGGCCGCAGCCCCCTGCTCGGGCCCGTGCCCGCCGAGGTCTCGAAGGTCGAGTCCCTCGCACCGTTCGTCAATGAGCCCTTGCGCGACTTTGGCGAGGCCACGCAACGCGCCGCCTTCGCCGAAGCGCTGGACGCTCTGCGGGGCAAGCTCGGTCGTACGGTCGAGCCCGTGGTCGATGGTCGCGCGGTCACCGCGGGGCGCCCCCTGGAGCGTGTCGATCCCAGCGACGGCAAGTCCGTGGTGGCGGTCGTGCGGCTCGCATCGACGGACGACGCGGACCGGGCGGTCGCCGCGGCACACGCCTTCTTCCCCACGTGGCGGGACACGCCGGTGCACGAGCGGGCCCAGCGTGTCCTCGACGTCGCCGGGCGGATGCGCAAACACCGCGACGCCTTGTCGGCGGTGATGGTCCGCGAGGTCGGCAAGCCCTGGCGCGAAGCCGACGCAGACGTGTGCGAGGCCATCGACTTCTGCGAGTACTACGCCCGTGAGGCTCTGCGGCTCGACGCCGGTCAGCATGTGATCGAGCCGCCCGGCGAAACGAACCAGCTCGGTTACCTGCCGCGCGGCGTGACCGCCGTGATCGCGCCGTGGAACTTCCCGCTCGCCATCCTCACGGGCATGACCATGGCCGCGCTCGTCACGGGCAACCCCGTGGTGATGAAGCCCGCCGAGCAGTCCTCGCTCATCGCGGCGCGGTTCTTCGAGCTGTGCCGCGAGGCGAAGGTCCCGGCGGGTGCGCTCCATTTCCTGCCCGGCCTCGGGGAGGAGGTCGGGGCACGGCTCGTGGCCGATCCGCGCGTGGTCAACATCGCGTTCACGGGCAGCGTCGATGTGGGCCTCTCGATCTGGCGGCAAGCCGGCCTGACGCTGCCCGGACAGACGAGCCTCAAGCGGGTGGTCTGCGAGATGGGCGGCAAAAATGCGATCATCGTCGACGCGGACGCGGACCTCGACGAGGCGGTCGTGGGCACGGTGCACTCCGCCTTCGGTTTCGCCGGCCAGAAGTGCAGCGCGTGTTCGCGGGTCATCGTGCTTCGGGGTCAGCACGACGCGTTCGTGCAACGCCTCGTCGAGGCGACGAAGAGCCTCGTCGTGGGCCCCGCGAGCGGACCGCGCACGCGTGTGCCGCCCGTCGTGGACGCCGCTTCGAGAGACCGGCTGATGGCCGCCATCGGCGCCGCGGAGGCGCGCTGCAAGCGCCACACGACACTCGACGTGCCCCCCGGCGGGTTCTACGTGCCCCCGACGATCTTCACCGGGGTCGACCCCAAGGACCCGCTCGCCCAGGACGAGCTCTTCGGGCCGGTGCTCGCGGTGCTGGAGGCGTCGAGCTTCGACGAGGCGCTCGACCTGGCGAACGGCACCCGCTTCGCGCTCACGGGCGGGCTCTACAGCCGCTCGCCGGGGAGCATCGAGCGCGCGCGGCGCGAGTTCCGCGTAGGCAACCTGTACATCAACCGGCCGATTACGGGCGCGATCGTCGGTCGACACCCGTTCGGCGGGTTCCACCTGAGCGGCGGCGGCACGAAGGCCGGCGGCCCCGACTACCTGCGGTCCTTCGTGGACCCGCGGCACATCTCCGAGAACACCATGCGGCGCGGCTTCACGCCGTCCGAGTGACCTGGGGGGGCTTAAGCGCGCCATGGAAAACGACCCGACGCTGCCCTTCGACGAGGTTCAGGTGGGCGCGCCGCCGACCGCGCCGCGCGTCTTCCGCGGCCTCCGTGTGCACTCCCAACTCGGCGCCGGAGGCATGGGCACGACCTGGCTCGCGAGTCACCCGGTCCTGCGTGTGCCCTTCGTCGTCAAACGCTTCCAGCCCCAGACCGCGACGGCCGAGGCGCTGTTTCGCGAGGCCGCGTTCGCCGCGCGCGTGACCTCGCCGTTCGTGGCCCCGGTGGTCGACGCCGGGCTCGAGCAGGGTGAGCCGTTCGTGGTGCAGCGGTATGTCGACGGCGTGGACCTCGAGGAGCTGGTGCGCCGATTCGCGGCGCTCGGGCGGCCGATGCCCCTCGGTGTCGTCGTGCGGGCCGTGGCCGATGCGGCGCGCGGGCTGCACTCGATCCACCAGGCCGGCGTGGTGCACCGCGACGTGAAGCCGGCGAACCTCTTCCTTTCGGGCGGCGGCGACACCCTGGTCGGCGACTTCGGCATCGCGGTCGAGGCCCGCGCCCAGAGCCTGGGAGAGGGGCTCGCGGGCACGCCGCCGTTCATGGCCCCGGAGCAGTGGAATCCCCTCGCGCCCGAGCGGGTCGACCGTCACGCCGATGTTTACGCCCTGGGTGTGGCGGCGCATCGCCTCGCGACGGGCGAGTTCCCCTTCAACGCGAGCGACCTGCGAGGCTACAGGCAGGCGCACTTGACGACGCCCTATGCCCCACCCCGTTCGACGGAGCCCCGGGCCGCCTACTTCTACGCGGTGGTCGAGCGCGCCCTGGCGAAGTCGCCCGCCCAGCGTTGGCCGAACGCCGATGCCCTCGCCCGTGCGCTCGCGACCATCGCCGAACGTCCGCCCTTTCCAGAAAGAATCGAGGGCGGTGTCCGTTTCGGCGACCTCTCCGTCCGGCTCCTCCACGCCGACATCCTCGAGGCCGTGGAGCGCCTCCAGCCGCAGGTCGTCGTCTGCGCGGCGAACGACGCGCTGCGCATGCGCGCGGGTGTGGCCGAGGTGCTCCGCGGGGCCGCGGGCGACGCGGTCGAGGACGAAGCGACGAAACACGCCCCGGCCGCGCTGGGCGACGTGGTGTTCACGAGCGCGGGCAAGCTGAAGGCGCTGTGGATGGCCCACGCCGTCGCCGCCGTGGAGGGGGCGTTCTGCCTGCAACGGTGTGTCCTTCGGCTGTGCCTCGAGGCCGAGGCGCGGGGCGCCGAGCGCATCGTGATGCCCGCCCTGGGCACGGGCATCGGTCGTGTCCCCCACGAGCTCGCGGCGAAGCTCTTGTTCGAGGCGCTGCGCACCTTCGCGAGTCTGCGTCCGCGGGTCGTCCGCTCCGTCGACCTCGCCCTCGTCGATGAGGCCGTGTACGACCGGTTTCGAGGCATCCTCGACGGCGTCTGAGGCTCAGCCGGAGCGCACGATGCGCACCATGGCGAAGGCGACGAGGGCGCTCACGATGATGCCCACGGCGACGAAGGCCAAGGCGAGGCGCCGTTTCTCGGCCGCCGTCGCGGGCGGAGGCGGGAAGTCCGCCGCGTTCGGCCGCGTCCCGGTCGGGTCCCGGCGTGTGTTGTCCTGACCGCTGGCCGGCTGGTTCCAGAGGTCGGCCCCGACCCCGGGGGCGCTGGCCTGAGGCGGCATCGTGCGCTTGCCCACGGCGTTGGCGAGCGCGCGACGAAACTCCCCCGCGCTCGTGTAGCGGTCGTCGGCGCGCGGCTGCAAGGCGCGCAGCAGCACCGCCTCGAGCATGTGCTCGTCGGCGAGGTCCGAGGCGTAGTCGGTGATGCGCGCAGGCGGAGCGTCGAGCTGCAGCGCCCGAAACTGCGCGGCCGCGACGATCGCCGTGCCCATGGGGCTCGTCTCGTACGGGAGCCGACCGGCAAGCATCTTGAAGAGGATCGCCGCGGCCCCGTAGAGGTCGGCGCGGTGGTCGACGACCTTCGCGCGGAGCTGCTCGGGGGCCATGTACGCGACGGTGCCGATGACGAGCGGGGCTTCGCCCGTCACGTCCAGCGCCTCGGGCCCCTGGAAGACCCGAGCGAAGCCGAAGTCCACGATCTTCACGTGGTCGCGCACGCCCGGCTCTTCGACGATGAAGACGTTCTCGGGCTTGAGGTCTCGATGCACCACACCCGCCTGGTGGGCGGCCTCGAGGCCCGCGAGCAGGCCATCGGCGATGCGGAGCGCGCGGTCGAGGGGGATGCGCGGCGTGCGGTGGAGCGTGACGTGCAGCGCCTCGCCGCGGAGGAGCTCCATGATGAGGTACGGACGCCCGTCGGGGAGCGCGGAGAAGTCCGAGACCGCGACGAGGTGAGGGCTCGAGAGACCGCCCGTGAGCAGCGCCTCACGCCGGAACCGGGCCACCTGGTCGACACTCAGGCCGGGGCGGAGCACCTTGACGGCGACCTCGCGGTACTCCAGGCGGTGGTCGCGCGCCCGATACACGTGACCGACGGAGCCGCTGCCGATGTAACCGACGACCTCGTAGCGGTCGTCGAACTTCTGACCGATGAGCCCCGCCGGGTCCGTGGAACTCTCGTCGGCGTCCTGGGTGTCCATGGGCGTAACATGCCACGGGCGACCCCATTTCGCGACGCCCGCACGTTGCGAGCAAACGAGCGCGCACCCTAAACTCCGCCCGCGCCGAACCGGACCGCCTAGAAAGACCCCGCATTGAGCAAGTACGAGCCCTCGGTCATCGAGCCCCGTTGGCAGCAATACTGGGACGCCCACCGCACCTTCGAGGTGCACGAGGACACCCAAAAGCCGAAGTTCTACTGCCTCGACATGTTCCCCTACCCGTCGGGGGCCGGTCTGCACGTAGGGCACCCCGAGGGCTATACGGCCACGGACATCCTGTGCCGCTACAAGCGGATGAAGGGCTTCAACGTCCTGCACCCCATGGGGTGGGACGCCTTCGGTCTGCCCGCGGAGCAGTACGCGATCCAGAACGGCACACACCCGTCGATCACGACGCGCACGAACATCGCCAACTTCCGGCGCCAGATCAAAGCGCTGGGCTTCAGCTACGACTGGAGTCGCGAGGTCGACACGACCGACCCCGACTACTACCGCTGGACCCAGTGGATCTTCGTCCAGCTCTACAAAAAGGGCCTCGCCTACATGGCCGAGGTCCCGGTGAACTGGTGCCCCGAGCTGGGCACGGTTCTGGCGAACGAGGAGGTCATCGACGGCCGCAGCGAGCGCGGCAACTTCCCCGTGGTGCGCATGCCCATGCGCCAGTGGATGCTCCGCATCACGCAGTACGCCGATCGACTGCTCGAGGACCTCGAAGGCCTCGACTGGCCCGAGAGCATCAAGGAGATGCAGCGCCACTGGATCGGGCGCAGCATCGGGGCCGAGGTCGACTTCCCCGTGCAGGGCCACGAGGCGAAGATCACGGTCTTCACGACGCGCCCCGACACCCTCTTCGGCGCGACCTACATGGTGCTGGCGCCGGAGCACCCCCTCGTCGACCGCATCACGACCCCGGACCACGCGGAGGGTGTCGCAGCCTACCGAACCCTGTCGGCGAGCAAGAGTGACCTGGAGCGGACGGACCTGGCGAAGGAGAAGTCCGGAGTCTTTACGGGGGCCTACGCCACGAACCCGGTCAACGGCGCTCCCGTGCCGGTGTGGATCGGCGACTACGTGCTCTCGACCTACGGCACCGGGGCGATCATGGCGGTGCCGGGCCACGACCAGCGCGACTGGGAGTTCGCGCGCCAGTTCGGCCTGCCCATCGTCGAGGTCATCTCCGGCGGCGAGCTCGACAAGTCCGCCCACACGGGGAACGGCGCGCTGGTGAACAGCGGCTTCCTCGACGGCCTCGAGGTCAAGGCGGCGAAGCAGGCGATGGTCGAGTGGCTCGAGCAGCGCGCCCTCGGTAAGGGCGCCGTGAACTACCGGCTGCGCGACTGGCTCTTCAGCCGCCAGCGCTACTGGGGCGAGCCTTTCCCCATCATCCACCTCGAGAACGGCGAGCTGCTCCTGCTCGACGAGTCCGAGCTGCCGCTGAAGCTGCCCGAGGTCGAGACGTACAAGGCGTCCGGGACGGGTGAGAGCCCCCTGGCGACGATCACCGACTGGGTCGAGATCACGCTGCCCGACGGCCGCAAAGGGCGCCGCGAGACGAATACGATGCCCCAGTGGGCCGGCTCGTGCTGGTACTACCTGCGCTACATGGACCCGAAGAACGACCAGGCGCCGTGGTCGCGGGAGAAAGAGCGCTACTGGATGCCCGTCGACCTGTACGTCGGCGGCGCCGAGCACGCGGTGCTCCACCTGCTCTACAGCCGCTTCTGGCACAAGGTCCTCTTCGACCTCGGCTGGGTGAGCACGAAGGAGCCGTTCCAGCGCCTCGTGAACCAGGGCCTCATCCTCGGCGAAGACGGCCAGAAGATGTCGAAGTCGCTCGGCAACGTGGTGAACCCCGACGACGTCATCGCCCGCTACGGCGCGGACGCGATGCGCCTCTTCGAGATGTTCATGGGGCCGCTCGAGTCCCCGAAGCCGTGGTCGACGACCGGCGTCGACGGCGTTCGCCGATTCCTGGAGCGTGTGTGGCGGCTCTTCGTCGACCAGGAGACCGACGCGCTCGTCGTCCGCGACGAACCGACGAGCGAGCCGGTGCGCCGCGCGCTGCACAAAGCGACCAAGAAGGTCTCGATCGACCTCGAGGGCATGCGCTTCAACACCGCCATCTCGGCGATGATGGAGTTCGTGAACGTCGTCACCCCGACCGGCGAACGCCCGCGTGAGACCCTCGAACCCCTGGTGCTGCTGCTCGCGCCGTTCGCGCCGCACCTGGCCGAGGAGCTCTGGTCGCGCCTGGGCCACACGACCACGCTGGCCTATGCACCGTGGCCGACCTGGGACGAGGCGCTCATCCAGGACAGCACCGTGACCTACGCCGTGCAGGTGAACGGCAAGCTCCGCGGGCAGGTGGAGCTCGCGCCCGACGTGGGTGAGGCCGACGCCATCGCCGCCGCGCGCGAGGTCGAGAACGTGCGTCGATTCCTCGAAGGGCAGGTCGAGAAGAAGGTCGTTTTCGTGAAGGGCCGCATGGTGAACTTCGTCGTGGCGGCCGGGTGAGACCAACGCTCCGCGCCGCGTTGCTGGCCGCCGGGCTCGCCGTCGCCCTGTCGCACGCCTGTGGGGACGACCCCGGCCGAGGCGGCACCGGGGCGACCTGCGGCCTACACGCGGACTGCGCGAGCGACGTGTGCGCCGCCTCGAAGTGCATCGCCGCGGGGGCCGACGAGGACGGCGACGGGCTGAGCAATGCCCTGGAGCGCGCCTACGGGAGCGACCCCCTCGACCCGGACACCGACGACGACGACTTCAACGACTTCATCGAGTCGGGCGCGGCGTTCGGGAGCCCGAACGGGGCCGACGCGCTGGTGGCGCCCGACGACGACGAGGACGGGCGCCCGAACTTCCGCGACTCGAACACCGCGGACCGGGACGGGGACGGCATCCCGGACCAGCAGGACCCGACGGACACGCGCCGTCGGGTCGACGCCGGCATGGACTGCGTCGCGAGCACGGACTGCGGGGAGGGCGTGTGCGTAGGTCGCGAGTGCCACGGCCCCGACGAGGACCTCGACGACGATGGCCTCTCGAACGGCCTGGAGCGCCGCATCGGCACCAACCCCGTGAATCGGGACACCGACGCCGACGGCCTGCTCGACGACACCGAGGTCGGCCCGAACCCAGAGTCACCCCGGGACGCCGACGGTGACGGAAAACCCGACGCAGCGGAGTCCAACGATGTGGACCAAGACGGCGACGGCCTGGACGACGCCCATGACCCGACCGAGGCCCCGGTGCCTGATGCCGGCCCCTGAAAACGACGCTGCGTGAGGCTCTGATGGACGCGCTCCTGCCCCTGCTCGCCTGTCCCGTGACCGGAGAGACCGGGCTGACCTTCGAGGGTGATCCGAAGCAGGACGGGGTCCTGCGTTCGCCGTCCGGGCGGGCCTGGCCGGTGATCGGCGGGGTACCGCGACTCTTGCCGCCGGACCTTCTGGCGCCGTTCCTCGCGGCGCACTTCCCGGACTTCACCCAGCGCTGGCCCGAGGTCGGGGCGTGGCTCACGGACGCGGCGGCGCCGGAGCCCGCGGTGCTCGAGACGCTGCTCGACTACTCGTTCCAGCACGTCGATCTGGCCGACGACCAGATGCTCGTCGACGACTGGCGCGCGACCTGGGACCGGTTCCAACCCGGCCTCCCGCCGGAGCGCTTTGCGGGTCAGACGGTCCTCGAGGTGGGCTGCGGCGAAGGTCGCCACGCGTGGCTCGTCTCGGAGCACGCGGCCACGCTGGTCGGGCTCGACCTCTCTCGGGGTGTCGAGGTCGCGCGCCGACGTGACCCGAGGCCCAACGCTTTCTACGTACAGGCGGACTTGCGGCGCGCGCCCTTCCGCGCCGGGGCCTTCGACGCGTTCTATTCGAACGGCGTCCTGCACCATACGCCCGTACCCCGCCTGAGCTTCGACGCGGCGGCGCGGCTCGTGCGCGCGGGCGGCCTGGCCGCGGTGTGGGTCTACGGCCTCGACGAAATGCGCTGGACCTACAGGCTCAGCCACCTGACGTTCCTGAGACCGGTGACGAATCGCCTGCCGCGTTCGGCCCAGATGGCCCTCGCCACGGGGATGACCGCGGCCGTGGAGATCGGCCTGTGGGCCCCGGCCCGCGGGCTCGAGCGGCTCGGCCTCGAGGCGCTCTCGAAGCGCCTCCCCTACCACGACGCCGCTCACCGCGACTGGACCTACAAACAACGCCGGATGTTCGACCGCCTCAACCCGCCGATCACCCACTACCTGACCCGTGAGGCGCTCACGGCGTGGTTCGAGGGCTGGTCCGACGTCGAGATCCGCAACGCCGACGGCCAGGGCTGGTCGGCGCGGGGCCGCAAACGATGAGCGCCGACTTCTTCGATGCGCTCGCGCGGGCCGAGCGCCTTCCCGAGGGCCGGCGTCGTGGGGACCGCTTCTTCGCCGTTCGCGAGGTCTTCCGGGGGCTGGACGTGCGCAATCGCACGGTGCTCGACGTGGGCGGCGGCGCGGGCTCGCTCTCCTTCTACGCCGCGGCCCTCGGCGCCCGCGAGGTCGTCTGTCTCGAACCCGGCGCGGCCGGCAGCGCCGGCGACCTGCGGAGCCGCTTCGAGCACCTCGGCGCGCTCACGGGATTGGCCGATCGGGTGCGTCACGATCCGAGCCCGATCCAGACCTACGCGCCGGGGCGCACCTTCGACCTCGTGCTCTCGCAGAACTCGATCAACCACATGGACGAGGTCGCCTGCGTCGACCTGCAGCGCTCGGCAGAAGCCCGCGCACGGTATCGGCACATCTTCGCCCAGCTCGCCGCGCTGACGTCTCCGGGCGGTCGCCTCGTGCTCTCGGACTGCTCGTCGAGCGCCCTGTGGCCGACCCTGGGCGTGCGGTCACCCCTCGCGCCCAAACTGGCGTGGCACAAGCATCAGCCGCCGGAGAGCTGGTCGGAACTCGCGGTCGAGGCCGGCTTTCGTCTCGACGACTTGCGATGGTCGACGCCGCGTTCTCTGCGCTCAGTGGGGCGTGTGCTGCTCTCGAATCGAACGGTCGCGTGGCTCACGACCGCGCACTTCGTGCTGCGCTTCACACGCTGACCGCCGCCGCGGATTGACACGCCGCGCCTGCGTGCGCAGCCTCCCGCCATGAGCGCTCTGGACCTGACCCGCGACTTGAAGCAGCTCGTGCGCCTCGCGGCGCAGGGCGACGGCCTCGATGAGCTCCTGCGCCAGGGGCTCGACGGGGTGCTGCGCATCGCCCCCTCGGACATGGCCGCAATCCTCACTCTCGACGCGGACGGCGAGCGCCTCGACGTCCGTGCGGCGCGGGGCGCGCTGGCGAGTCCGGCCGTTCGGCGCCATGGGCTCGACCTCGCGGCGTTCCCGAGCATCCGCGAGGTGCTCACGACGCGTCGGGCGCACGTGAACTTCGAGGACGACCACCGCCACGGCGACGGCGACCCTTACGACGGTGTGCTCGACCTGCCGCCGGGCCACGGCTGCATGGTCGTGCCCCTGGTGACGGCGGACCGCCCCATCGGCGTGCTGACCCTCGACCGCGCCCGATGCGAGCCGTTCTCGGCGCCCGTGGTGGACCTGGTCGAGATCTACGCGCAGGTCTTCGCCCTGGCCCTGGAGAATGCCGAGCAGAAGGCCCTGCTGCTCCGGGAGGTCCACGCGGCCCGGGAGCGCGACCGCCTGGTCGTGGAGTCGGCCGGCGACGGCAACGGTGTGCTCTCGCAGAGCCGCTCGCCCGCGGTCCGCGCCCTCGCCGAGCGCGCCCGACGGGTGGCCGAGACGGACACCGCGGTGCTCATCCTCGGGGAGACGGGGACCGGCAAAGAGCGCCTCGCGCGGGCCGTCCACGATTGGAGCCCTCGGGCGCAGGGTCCGTTCGTCGCGTTGAACTGCGCCGCGATTCCTGCGGGGTTGCTCGAGAGCGAGCTCTTCGGTCATGTGCGCGGGGCGTTCACGGGCGCGGCGCGCGACCGCGCGGGGCGCTTTGTGCTGGCCAACGGCGGCACCCTGCTGCTCGACGAGATTGGCGAGTTGCCCCTCGACCTGCAGGCGAAGCTGCTCCGGGTCCTCCAGGAGGGCGAGGTGAACCCGGTGGGCAGCGACCGCACCGTGAAGGTCGAGGTGCGTGTCATCGCGTCCACCCACGTGGACCTCGACGCGGCCTCCACCACCGGCCGGTTCCGGACGGACCTGCTGTATCGGCTCAACGTCTTCCCGCTCCGCCTCCCGCCGCTGCGGGAGCGTGTCGAGGACTTGCCGCTGCTCTGCGCCGCGCTGCTCGACACCCTGGCGACGCGCACGGGTCGCTCGCACCACGTCACCGCGGACGGGCTCGCGCTGCTCGCGCAGCACACCTGGCCCGGCAACATTCGCGAGCTCGGCAACGTGCTCGAGCGGGCGACGATCCTCACGCGTTCGAGCGCGCTCGGCCCCGAGGTCCTCGACCTCCCGCGGCCGCAGGCCACAGGCCCGGAGCCTGCGCCGACCGCGCGGCCCACCTCCGAGCAAGAGGACCTGCGCACCCTCGAAGAGGTCGAGCGCGCGCACATTCGAGCGGTCCTCAAGCACACCGGCGGCCGACTCTACGGCGCGCAGGGCGCGGCGAAGCTCCTGGGCCTGAAACCGTCGACGCTGCAGAGCCGCATGAAGAAGATCGGCGTGGAGCGCGTGGAGTAGGCGCGAACGGTCGCGCGGGCGCTCACTCCGGAGAGCCGAGCGGCCCTTCATTCTCGGGGCGACCGCCGCCCTGCTCGGCCTCTGCGGGCGCGAGCGGCGCACCCAGCGGCACGGACGCGGGCGTGCGAACGGCACCGGACGGTGGCACGGGCGCGCCGGAGCCCGGGACCGACCCCCCGGCGCTCGCAGCCGCGCTCGGCGGCGGCGGGGGGGGATCGGGCGGCTTCTTCTGCTCGAAGCGCAGCATCGTGAACTTGCGACCGTCCGCGTAGACCTCGACGCCCTTGCCCTTCAGCCACGCGGGCAGGTTGGGCTCGAGCTCGGACTTCACGCGCCCCTTCTCCGTGAAGAGGTAGAACGGGCGCCCCTCGGCGACCTTGTACTCCTCCAGGAAGGGCTTGAGGTTCTTGACCTCCGGTACGGGCACCACCGTGTTCGCGCTGTAGTAGCACTCACCGCGCCAGTTGGTGCGGAACGCGACGATGGGCTCCTTGCACCAGGCCCGCGGGAACTCGGCCCGACGCTCGGGGACACGGCTCGCGGTCAGGAGCATGTGGCGCTTGAAGTCTTCCTCTTCCTCCGGTGCGAACTTCTGGCACTCCGCATAGTAGGTATCCCACATGCCTTTCTGGCTCCAGGAGACCGCCACCGCGGGCAGGTAGTCGTGCAGGCAGAACCACGCCATCCAGAGCCCCGAGACGCCGAGCACCATCGTGCCGTACTCCCGCAGCCACAGCCGACGGAACGCGAGGCACGCCAGCCCCAGGCACGCGAGCACCGCCACCCAGCTCAGGGGCCCCGACAAGGACGCGAGGAAGGCGTTGTCGGTCGTCGCTTTCTCCAGCGCGTCGCCGGTGAGCTTGGTGAGGCCATCGGGTGAGGTGAATCGCGCCCACTCCCGGTCGTACTTGTAGGTGAACAGGTTGACGAGGTTCTGGGCCGAGTCCCCGTAGTTCTTCGGCATCAGGTACAGGTCCTGACCGACCCACAACGTCACGCCCAGCCCGCCGAACGCCAGGATCGGGAGCGTACGCCGCTCCGACGACAGCGCGTCCTCGAGGACCAGCGCCACCAGGATGCAGAACGGCGGAATCGCAGGGAAAATGTAGTGGTGGAACTTCGTCTTCGACAGCGAGAAGAGGAAGAACGCGACGAGCCCCCAGAGGAAGACGAAGAGCTCGAATCGGCGCTGCGGGCTCAGGTCGTTCAACGCGCCCCGCAGGCCGCCCGCGCACCGCGCCACGGCGGCCGGTAGGAGCCCGATCCACGGGAAGAGCCCGAAGCCGATCCAGCGGAAGAAGTACTCGAACCCGCCGTCGTCCGTGCTGTGCACCCCGGCGAAGATGCGGTTCACGTGGTCGTGGATGATGAAGCGGTCGTACCAGCCGGGGTGGTGGCCTCCGAGCATCGCGACGATCCAGGGGTGGCCGGTCATGAGCACGATCAAGATGCCGGTGCCGACGCGGACACGGGTCCAGATGCCCCACGCCCCCGTGACGGCGCAGTAGAGCAGGATCGCGATGCCCACCGGCGCCCACTCGACCCACCCCTTTGCCGGCACCACGAGCCCGCAGCAGAGGTAGAAGACGTAGACGTAGAGAAGGCGACGATCCTTCTCCTTCCACACGCGCCACACCGCGAGCGCCCCCAACGGCAGAAGCAGCAACGCGACGGCCCAGCCCTTGCCGCGCCCGACGGCGAAGGCGTCCGTGAAGAAGTGTCCGAGGGCGAGCAGCGGGTTCTCGCCGGTGTAGGCCCGAACGATGTCCGGGCTCCGGTCCATGGGCCACATGGCCCAGAGCTGCCAGCCGATGGCGAACGCCACGAGCGTGGCGACCAGAGCTCGCGAGAAAGGGCTCACCTGCCGCTCCTCGTCGTCCGCGGACTCGCCCCAGGGGAGGAAGAGGCCCTGCACGAGGAACATGACCCCCACGGTCATGATGCTGACCATGGGACCGTCCGTGACGGCTTGCCGACTGAGGAAAGCGAAGAAAGGCGCCGTGGCGGTGACCACGGTCGCCAGAAGCGCCGCGCGTCGGTTGAAGAACCTGGAGACCGAGAGGTAGATGCTCAACAGCGCGAGCAGCGCGAGCGGCGGGAAGAACATCCGCACGCCCAGCTCGCCGTAGCCTACGAGCTCGATACCGGCGGCCATCATCCACATGATCAGGAGCGGCTTGCTGTAGAAGCCTTCCTTCTCGCGCTTGACGTCGGCCGTGTCCCAGGGCGAGCCCCACCACGGGTCGATGTAGTTCCCGGTCTCGACCATGTTGCGGCCGACCTCACCGTAGTGGGTCTCCCACGGGTCGTAGAGGCCGTAGCTGCCGAGCCCGGGCAGGTAGAGCGCACACAACAGGAGCGTGAGCCCGACGACCGTTCGCCAATCTTCGGCGAGACGGCGCGGGCGATGGAGGAGATAGGCGTCGACTTTCTGCACGCGGCGTGCATATCACGAAGCGTTGCCGGGGCGCCCCGACTTCGCGTCGTGAAGGCGACCGTTCAGGGCCAGACGTTGGCGGTGACACCCGGCGTGCCCGGGATCCCCTGGCTGGCGCCGCCCTGACCGGGCGCGCCGATCACAAACGAGACGACCTCGATCGCCGGGCCGGGGCCGAGGTTGCCCAGCCGCACGATGCCCACGGACGGGCCACCGCCGCCGCCGCCGCCGGCGCCGCCGCGCCCACCAGGACCGCCGCTGCCGCCGTTGCCGCCGTTGCCGCCCGCCTGGTTGCCGTTGCCGCCGCCGCCCGGCGCGCCGCCGGGTCCGCCCTGACCGCCCGGTCCGCCGTCGCCGCCGCGACCGCCGGCGCCCGTGCGGACCTCGAACGGCGCCAGGCGAGGCCACGCGTCGATGAGGAAGACCGCAAAGGAGCCACCCGCGCCGCCGCCACCGTTTGCGCCCGTGCCCCCGCAGCCGCCGGAGCCGCCGCCGCCGCCTGCGCCGCCCACGTCACTGTTGCAGCACACGATGTCGCAGTTCCCGCCGCCGCCACCGCCGCCGCCGCCCGCGCCACCGCCGGCGCGCCCGAAGCCGCCACCGCCGCCCGGGGCGGGGGCGTAGAGCCCGTCGCCGCCAATGCCGCCGAAGGCCGGGCCTCCGGGACCCGCGTCTCCGTCGGGGCCGCCGAGGCCGTTGCCCCCGATGCCCGCGTTCGCCCCCTTCTGCTCGCCGCAGCAGCCCAGACCGAGGAAGCCGCACCCGATGCTGTGCCGACCCGCGTTCGCGCCCGGTCCGCCGGCGCCACCGCCCACGCCGTTCGCTGAAGCGTTGCCCGCGCCGCCGTCCCCGCCGCGGTCGCCCCCGGAGCCCGCGTTGCCGCCGCGTCCGGCCCCGCCGGTGTCACCGGCCGCGCACGCGACCGCCGGACCGCCGAAGCCGCCCTGGGCCGTGCATCCGCCCGTGCCCAGGAAGCCCTGGTCACAGCCGTCGCTGCCGCGCGCGCCGGAGTTGCCCCCCGCACCCGGGAGGCCCCCGTTGCCCGCGAGCCCGGGGCCGCCGTCTCCGGCGATGATCCGACCGCCGACGACCGTGAGCAGGTCGGCGCCGCCGCGCACCCAGAGGCCGTAGCTGCTGGCCCCGGCGGCGGCGGCCGAGGTGCCCTCGAGCGTGATGAAGTTCACGGAGGTGGGCCGGTCGAGGCCGTCCGCCACGGCCCCGACACCGCGACCACGGGCCACGGTCTCGTAGTTCACCGAACGCGCCCACCCGCTCTCGGGGCGATAACCGCCGTGCAGATGCGCCCCCGAGCGCAAACGGAGCGTCGCTTCGAAGACCCCTTCACCGGCGAGCACGTACTTGGGCTCGGCCAGACCCGGATCGAGGGCCAGGTCCATGGCCCGCGCCAACGTGCCGACGGGGGCTTCCTTGGTGCCGGGGTTGAGGTCGTTCCCGCGCGGCGAGGCGAAGATCGCGCGGCCGATCTCACCGTCGATGCCGTCGCAGTTCGCGTCCACGAAGGCGGGGTCCGGATCGTCGGCCGGGGACTGGAAGACACAGGCGTACTCGCAGCCGTCGGCCGGATTGCCGTTGATGTCGTAGAAGCCCGGCGCGCACTCCCGGAGGCGACAATCGCCGTCGATGCAGACGGGTGCCGCGTTCGCGAACTCGCAGATACGCCCGCAGCCGCCGCAGTTGTCGATGTCGACGGCGGGGTCGATGCCCTCGTCCACGCTCACGTCGCAGTCGTTGTCGACGCCGTCGCAGACCTCGAAGCCATCCTCCGTCAGGTCGCACGCGTACTCGCACCCGTCGTTCTGGTCGCCGTTCGCGTCGTTCCAGCCGGGCAAGCACTGCGCGACGACGCACGCGCCGCCCGCGCACCGGGGCAGCGCGTTGCGAATGTCGCAGGGGTTCCCGCAACGCCCGCAGTTGAGCGCATCCTCGAGCAGGTTGTAGGCCTCGTCGATGCTGCCGTCGCAGTCATTGTCGAGCGTGTCGCACTGCTCCTCGGAGGGTTCGCGGACCCCTTCGCACGGCCCGAACTGCGCATCGACGCAGGTCTGCACACCCATCTGGCAGAGGCCCCCGGCGATGCCGCAGCTCCGCCGCACGTCCTCGTCGATGCCGCCGTCGCAGTCATTGTCGATCCCATCGCACTGCTCGACGCCCGCGGCCGTGAGCTGACAGGGACCGTACTCACACCCGTTGCCCGCGTTGCGGTCGGCGTCGTGAAAGCCGGCGACGCACGCCCCGAGCTCGCACTGCCCGTCGAGGCACTCGCCCGCGGCGTTCTGGAACTCGCAGCGCTGTCCGCAGCGCGCGCAGTTGTTCGCGTCGTTCTGGAAGTCGAAGTCGTCGTCGACCTGTCCGTCGCAGTCGTTGTCGAGGCCATCGCAAGAGCGCTCGACCGCGTCCTCGTAGGTGTCCGGGTAACCGCACCGCCACTCGCCGCCCGAACACTGCACGAACGCGCCGCGGCACACCCCCTGGTCGAAGCAGCTCATGCCGACGGGGGCCGCCTCGAGGAGCTGGGGCTCGTCGGCCATGGAGTTGCAGTTGTTGTCGATGCCGTCACACAGTTCCGGCGCCCCTTCGTAGACCGTCGGGTCCCCGTCGTCGCAATCGAAGCCTCGGCAGTCACCGCCGTCGCCGAACTTGTCGCCGTCGGCGTCCCTACAGGGCAAACACCCGCCGCCGTTCGCGGGGATACACTGCCGGCCAGTGATCGGCTCCCCGCCGGCGCCCGCGACCTGCACATCCTCACAACTGTACCCGTCCGGGCACGCGCGCCCCGTGCTGCAGTCCTCACCGCAGTAGGAGCCGTTGCCGATCGGGATACACAGGTCCTCGTTGTCGTCGCACTCCTGGTTCGTCTGACACGGCTTGCACAGCTCCCCCCGGTCGGCAATGCACACGAAGGTGCGGTCGGGGCCATCGTTGCCGATGGGCAGGCATTCGAAGCCCGTGGGGCAGTCCCCCGCGCACCGACTGCTGCAGATGTTGCCCCCCCCGGGGTTCTCGATGCAGAAGCCGGACTCACACTCGCGTGCGTTGCGACAAGGATCGCCGAAGACACCCGGCCGCCCGCCGTCCCCGCCGGCGTCCTGCCCGGGTGCGACGTACGCGTCCGGCAAGCCGCCCTGGTCGAGGTCCGCCAGGTCCGCGTCCGGGTCGTCCCCGCCCGGTGGCGCGCCTCCCGTGGTCGTGTCGCTGCCACAGGCGGCCAGGAGCAGCGCAGTCCAGAGGCCGAGGTCCCGGAGCACGGCGCGGCCGCCCCCCGGGATCGAGAGTGTTTTCCGTTGACCCCGCTTCGTCATGCCCAATGTCTAGCACAACCTGCGGCGTTCGGCGCGAGTCCGAGGGACCGCGCGGAGGGTCAGAACTTGGCGCGCGCCGAGAACATGCCGAAGAGCGCCGAGTCGCCGCCGATGAAGTCCGGCCCCTGGGTCAGGAAGCCGTGGGCGAGGGCGCCGTCGAAGGTGATGTTCTCGAAGACGAGGCCGATGCCCGCGTTCCACCCGAAGGTGCCCTGCCGATCCGAGGCCTTCCGCGCATTCGCGTTGTCGCCCGAGTCCTCGGTGCGGATGGCGAAGGTGTACTCGCCGCCCGTACGGAAGAACAGCCAGTCCCGGAGCTGGACCTCGGTGGCGAGGTTCACGCCCGGGAGCACGTAGGACGCGATGTCGGTCTGGTCGTCGTCGCCTTCACTGTTCGGGTCCGCGCTGTTCAGGGTCGCGCCGATGAAGCCGTAGGCCGCGAGCTGGATGCGCTGCGCGACCTTCACGACGGGACCGGCGCCCGCGAGCAGAAAGATGGAGCGGGCCACGTCGTCGAACTTGGGGTCGACCGTCTGAGAGCTGGTGTCGTCCTTCACGCCGAGCTGACCCAGGAGCCCCAGGCGTGTGTCCTTCTCGCCGGCCAGGGACATGCTGCCGCGACCGGTCACAGTGAGGTCGATGGCGGTGCCGCTCTTGACCTCCTTGCCGTTCGCGAGCTGCGTGCCGGTCGAGTAGACGAGCGAACCGGCCAGGTCATAGGCGAGGTCGCTGCCCGCGGCGCTGTAGCCCGCAGTCAGGGCCAGGTAGGTCTGGTCGGCGCCGGACTCCTTGGGGTCACCGTTCGGGTCTTGGGACTGGCTGCCATTGCCGAGCGAGATGCGGAGCCCCCAGCCGGAGCCGTCCCCCGGGTTGGCCGAGGCATAGAGAAAGTCCACGATCGTCAGCGGGGTCGGAAACGTCCCGTCGTTCACGTTGCCCGACGGGTCCCCGAGGCGCACGAGGTCGTGGTCGATGGACAGCCCCTGCGGGTCCGTCGTATCGCCGCGATGCAGCGCGATGCCCCACGCCTGGTACGTGTCGCCCATCAACAGCAGGCCGTTGCCGCTGCCCTTGGCCTCGCCGTAGTCGAAGCTCACGGACCGCGCGTACTTCGTCGAGAGCTGCGGGAACGGGAAGACGTCGTCCGCGTCCTCGAGCAAAAGATTGCCGGCGAGGCTGGTGCGCCGCGCCGCTTCGGCGGCCGGGCAGAGACCGACGACGCAGGTCGCGCCCACGGCGAGAACGAGGAGGGAACGCGAGACCAGATTCACTGTGCGCACGGGGAAGCTCCTTGAGGGCAGGGTGGGTTGCTCTGAGTGCGCGGAGAATCTTCTCTGGACGGTCGTTCCGCAACGAACTTCAGGCCCGAGGGCGCGGGCATCAGACCAAATTGGACCTCGGCGATCTCCTGTGCGGAGATTCGTGACTGCGATGGCACCCGACGACGCTTTCCTCGCCCTCGGCGAGAACGACCTGCACCTGCCCGCGCTGCTGGAGCTGGTCGGCAGCGGCCAGGGTGTCGTGCCCTGGGTGGGTGCGGGTCTCGGTGTGCCCTTCGGGCTCCCGAGCTGGAGCGCGCTGTTGAGGGCGCTGGGGGCGCGCTACGGCGTCGCGTCTCAGGTCGAGTTACATCTGACCGCAGGCGAGTACGAAGAGGCTGCGGAGTGTGTCGAACGCTCCGCGGGCGCCTCGAGCTTCCACAAACGACTCGAGAAGGTCTACGGGCCGAACGCCCTGCAAGACCGGCCGCTCGACGGCGCCGTGAAACACCTGCCCGCGCTCGCCCGTGGTCCCGTGGTGACGACGAACTTCGACCGCTTGCTCGAGAGTGTCTTCGAGTCGGCCGGCCGACGCTTCGAGACCGTGGTGCCTGGGCGGTCGGCGTGGCCGTTTCGCGCCGCGCTCGACGGTGGCCGCCGCGCGCTGCTCAAGCTGCACGGCGACATCGAGGACCGGGCGAACCGGGTGCTGACCCTCTCGGAGTACGACGCCTGCTACGGCAGTCAGGTCGCCGACCAGGTCGACCTGGACAAGCCGCTGCCGCAGGTGCTGCGGCGCCTGTTCAGCGCCCGGCCGATCCTCTTCGTGGGGTGCAGCCTCGGGGTCGATCGCACTCTGCTGCTCTTGAGCCGCGTCGCCGCCGACCTGGGCGACGCGGGGTGCTTTCACTACGCGCTGCTGGAGTACCCTGGGGACGCCGCGTGGCTCGAACGCTCCCGCGCGCTGCAGACGTATCGGATTTTCCCGGTCTGGTACGCCCAGGGGCGCCACGAGCAGCTCGAGCCCCTGCTCGCGCACCTCGCGGCGGTCCCCCCCGCGGGCAGTCCACGCGGGCCCGTGCCCCCGCCTCGCCCGCCCCCGGTCGCGCAGGGGCCACGGGCGCCCCGCGCCAGCGCCGATGCCGGCCTCTCGAGCCCACCGACACCGCCCCCCACGCTGAGGCCCGCGCCGGTGCCGTGGGACCTCGACCCGCAGGTCGCCGCGCGCCTCCTGGACCCCGAACAGCCGCTGCTCGTGCTCTCCCCGCGTCGCTTCGGCAAGACCTCCTGGGCCCAGCGGCTGCTCGAGGTCGCGGGCGACCGCGCCGGTCGCCGACTCACACTCGAGCCCGGCGCCCTCGCCTGCGACACCCTCGAGGGCTTCGCGCACTCCCTCGTGAACGAGCTGGCGCGGGGCCTCGGGCGGGACGGACGCAGCGCCCACGAGGCCTGGTCCCTGCTCGACGTGGACGCCCCGATGCAACGCTTGATGGTGGCCTTCGAAGCCCTCATCGACGCCACACCCGAGCCTTGGATCACCCTCGTGGTGGAGAACCCCGGCGACCTACCGACGAGCGACGCCGCGCTCGACCTCGAGCTCTTCGGGCTGCTTCGTCGGGCGGCCCATTGGGCCCGTGAGGGTCGCGCGACCTGGCGACGCCTCCAGGTCGTCGTGACCACCTCGGCGACACCGACGGCCTGGGTGACGCGCCTGAACCGACCGGGCACACGCACGGAGTCGAGCTTCTTCGACCTGGCGCAGCGCCACTTCCTGGCGGACCTGAGCCCGAGCGAGCTCGACGCGGTCCTACGGCGGTGGGCCCCCGCGGTCACCGCCGTCGACGCCTGCGCGCGCATTCGGGCCGCGGTCGGGGGTGGACCGCACCTGGTGAGCGCGCTCCTCAGCGGTGGCCCGGACGATGCCGAGCTGGACGCGCGGCTGAATGCACCGCTGGAGCGCGCCCAGACCCTGCGAAGCCTCATCGACCTACAGTTCACGCGGCTGGTCACACGGAGCGACGTGGCCCCGTCCTTGGCCGGGTTGCCGCAGCTCGAGCCGAAGCTGCGTCCGCGCGCGGTGCAGGAGGCGATCTTCGCCGAAGGGCTCTGCGCCCAGGACGGCGCCGGCTCCGCGCTTCCGCTGTGTCCGGTCTGGTCGACCTACCTGAAGCGCTACGCCGGGGGGTCGGCTTGAGCCGCGCGCTCCACGTGGGGGGCGCGCTGCCGCCGAACGCGCTCTACGTGCGGAGAGACGCCGACGACCGGCTCTACGAGGCCCTGAAGGCCGGGGAGCACTGCCACGTCCTCGCCCCGCGTCAGGTCGGGAAGACGAGCCTGCGCCTCGAGGTCCAACGCCGTCTCGAGGCCGACGCGGGCCGGCGGTGCGTGGCCATCGACCTCACCGCCATCGGCGCCGACGTCGCCGAGGGCGAGGCCGCCCAGGATCGCTGGTATCTCTCCCTGGCGGTCGAGGTCGCACGCGCCGCGGACCTCGGGGTCGCCCGGGTCACGGCCTTCTGGAACGCTTGTCCCGAGCGGGGTGTGGGCCGGTTTCGGCGCTTCGTCTCGGACCTCTTGCTCCCGTCCGATGCGCGGCCGCTCGTGCTCTTCCTGGACGAGATCAACGTGCTCACGCGACTGCGCTTTCGCGGTGAGTTCCTGGGCAGCCTGCGGGCGATGCACAACGAGCGGGCCTCCAACCCCGACTGGGCGCGCTTCACGTTCTGCCTCGTCGGCTTCGCGCGGACCGAAGACCTGGTCCCCGACTCGACGAACAACCCCTTCGACATCGCCACGCCCGTGCCCCTCGGCGACTTCTCTCGCGCTTCGCTCGAGCAGGCGCGGCCCGCCCTGGAAGCGTGGAGCGCCGCCGAGGCCGGCGCGCTGCTCGACGCCGTGTGGGACGAAACCGCCGGCCACCCGTACATGACGATGGCGCTGCTGCGCGCCCTCGGGAGTGCACCGACGCCGACCTCGCCCCCATCGGCCGCGGACTGGGTCACGCGCGTCGCGGCGGAGAGCGAGCGCTTGTTCCCGCGCACCGGACCCCACGCCCACCCTTTGCTGGCGAGCGCGGCGGCGTTCCTCGAGCGGGACTGGGTCGAGGCGCCCGCGATGCGCGTTCTGCACCTGTACCGGCGGGTGCGCGCCGGTCACGCGGTCGTCTCGGTGGCGGGCGATCCCGTGCAGAGCGCGTTGTTCATGTCCGGGGCGGCCTGCGAGCGCGGCGGCACGCTCGCCGTCAGGAACCGGGTCTTCGCTCGAACTCTGGACCTCACCTGGGTGGACGGCTTGCTCGACCGCAGACCGCTCTATGAAGCGGCGCGGGCGTGGGAGGACGCCGGGCGGCCTCGCGCCCGCCTACCGACCGGGGGAGCGCTCGCTCGAGCCACGGCGCGCGCCGCGGGGCAGCCGGACCTCACGGAGGCGGAGCTCGCCTATCTGCAGGCGGCCAACGTCGCCGCGACCCGCACGCTGCGGTGGCGGGCCGCGATGCTGCTCACGTTCGTCGCCACGGCGGGCACGGCCGCGCTGCTGGCGTATCGGCAGCACTCGGAGAGCGTGCAGGCGGGCCTCAGCACGCTCGGGTCGCAGGCCCTCGACGATGCGCGTCGAACCGTGGAGACACGGCTCGAGAGCGGATCGGGCGCGGGCGAGGCCTCGGCGCTGTTGGAGACTCTGGACGAGGTGAACGCCCGACACGAGGCCGCGGTTTCCGAGATTCGGCGACTGAGAGCGCTCCGACGACTCGACGCCCAGGACCGACTCCGGCTCGAGTCGACGGAGCGCGAGGCCGCGGAGCGTCGGGCCGAGGTGCAAGAGCTCACCCATCGCCTCAAGGCCGCCGAGGCCGCGCGCAATCGCAGCTCCGACGCGCTGCGAGAAGCGCTGGCCGCGGTCACCCAGCGCTACGCGCAGGAGGTCGCTCTGGTTCAGGACCCCGAGCCGGCACCGACCCCATCCAGCGTCGAGAACCCCCTGGACACGTGCAGAGACGACGTGGAGCGCCTCGACGAGTCCCTGGTGCGCGAGCGGGCGCTCCGCGCTCAGCTCGAGCAACGTGTGCTGGAGCTGAGCGCGCGTCCCGTGCCCTTCGGGGACCCGCCGCCGTCCGACCCCGTGCGCGACCTCGTGCGGCCCTCGGGCCCACCCGACCTGCGCTTGGACGGTCCCGACGAGTCCGCTCGCCAGCGCCTACTGCGGCAGACGGCCCTCGACGCGGTCATCCTCCGCAAGCAGCTCGAGGCCTGCGAGGCGCGTCGGAGCTCGACGCAGGGGGAGCCGACGGTCGCGCCCTGAGCCTACGCGCGTGCCGGGTCGGGGCGTCAGCGCTTGCGTCGGAACGTGAACGACACCGACTCGAGGGTCCCGATGTCCGCAGGGTGGGCGTCGCCCACGCAGACCTTCCAGGTGCCGTTGGCGACCTTGGAGGTGAAGCCGCCGAAGCTGCTCAAGGTCGCGGCGCTCCCGCGGTTCGCGCGCTGCTGGCACTCGGCGTTGTCGCGGCAAATCGCGAGGTCGTCGGCCAGGTAACGGCCCATGTTCTCCGCCGAGATGGCCGCACCGTCGACAAAACGGATCGGATGGGTCTCAACCAGGTCCGAGCCATCGCCACGGGGCAGGTCCACGCCATTGTCCGCGGCATTGCTTCGGGGCCGATTCACGACCGCGAGGGCGTCGCCGGCGGGGCCGAAGACCTTGACCGTCAGGTCGCCGGCGTAGGTGTGGTTCAGGGCCACGTCGACGCTCATGCGCCCCGAGACGCGGTTGTAGGTCTGGTTGTTGATGGTCAAGGCCGGGACCTCGAAGGCCTGACAGACCATCGACTTCTCGGTGCCGTCGTACCCGTCGTTGGGAATCGGGAGCTTCAGGCCGCCGGCCGTCGAGAACGAGACGTCGACGGAGGTGCACGAGACCCCGTTGCCCGCGAAGCCCGCGACACATCGACAGACCCGCGCGCCGGGTGTGGGCGTGCAGGTCGCGTTGTCGTCGCAGCCACCGTTGTCCACGTCGCATCCGTTGAAGTCGCCCGCATTGCACAGGCCGTCGAAGTCCTTGTCCGGCCCGTCGTTGAACGGATCGGCGACGGTCCGCGCGCAGTCGTCGCAGGTGTCGGCGTCGACGTCGCGGCAGATGCGGGGATTGGCGGGCGCGGCGTCCTGGAGATCGAGCACACCGTCCCCGTCGAAGTCGGCGTCGCGGACCTCGAAGGTGATGGACGAGAAGCCGCCGTCGTGGATCGTGTGATTGGCGTCGGCGAGGGCGACCTTGAGTCCGTAGAAGCCGGGCGCGGGCGCCACGACCTTCGCCGTGCCCGCCCCGGCCGGCAGAGAGGCCACGAGCGCGCCGCCGAAGTACACGTCGCTGAAGACGAAGCCCGGAGGCACCCAGTCCACGGACCAGGCGACGTAGAAGGCCATGCCCGTGACGAAGCCGCCGTCGTTCGGCGCGGAGATCGTCACCACGGGTGTGCGCCGCGACACGGTCACGAGCACGTTCGCCTCGGCCGAGGTCGCGCCGTCGTCGTCGTCCACCGTGTACGCGAAGTCGTCCTCGAGGTTGACGGTCCCGTCGTGGGAGTAGGTCATCACGCCGGTCTCGGGGTCCACGTTGACGAAGCCGTGGTTCGGCTGGCGCGTGACGACGACCGTCGTGAGGTCGAGGAAACCGTCCCGGTCCCAATCGTTCAGGCTGGGATCGACCGACCCGCTCTCGCCCTGCACGACCGAGAGCTCCTCGCCTCGCACCGACGGCGGGTCGTTCTCGCAGTCCGGGAGCAGGTCGACGGAGCGGACCGTCACGAGGCCCTCGGGATCCGTCACCGAGAGCGTCGCGCGGTAGAAGTAGACGTTGCCGTCGCAGCCGGCCGGGGTCACCACCGCCTGCGCGTCGCAGGTGTGGATGGCGGCCTCGCCGTGCACGTGGTTGTTATGGTGCAGATTGATGTTCCAAACACACTCGAGCGCCCCGACCGGGGACTCCGCATCGGACACGTCGGCCGTGAGGTCGAAGATGCGCTGTGTGTCCATGGGGTATTCGGTGCCCTCACGGGGCGAGGTGATCTCGACCGCGGGCGGTGTGTTGTCGACCGTGACCACGACCGTGGTGTCGCCGACCGCGTTCTGCGGATCCCGCACGGTCAGACGCACGGAGTAGGCCGTCGGGCCACCGCCCTCGGACGCAAAGACGTGGGTCGGAGAGGCGTCGGTGCTGGTCGTGCCATCGCCGAAGTCCCACGCGTACGTCAGCGCGCCGTTCTCCGGGTCGCTCGACGTGTTCTGAAAGCTGACCGTCAGCGGGCCGGGGCCGAACTGGACGCTCGGGATCGCGGAGGCTACGGGGGCGCGGTTGCCGGGGCTGTAGGTGACCTTGCGGACGCGGTCACCCCACTTCACGTAGTAGATGCCGCCCGCGGTCGGCGAGGTGCTGACGAAGACGACGGCGTTGCCCGGATCGATGAAGTTACGCACCGCCGAGAGCTGGTCGTCGTCGTTGAAGACGCCGGCCTTGATCCAGCCACCGCCGTAGTCCGCGAAGAAGTAGAGGTTGCGCCACTCCGGCGGGAAGTCCGAGCCGGTGTACCAGACACCGCCGGTCGCCGCGTTCCCGCTGAAGCTCGTGCCCGTGACCGGCGAGCCGGCCGCACCGACGCCGATCGTGGTCGCGTTGCCCGCGCCGTCGAAGGTCGCGACGCGCGCGCTCCCGCGCCAGTCCAGAGGCGGCCGGGTGTGCATGAACTTGCGGTATGTCCACGTCCGCCCGGCCCCGTCCGTCCAGCTGTCGGGGATCTGAACCGCGGCGTTGCAGGGGTTCGGCCACGAGCCGATGCCGCTGCGGTTCTCCTGGACGATGAGGTTTCGGAAGTACAGGTACTGCTGCGCGCAACCGTTGACGCCAAAGAGCGGGTTGGGCGCGTGCATGTTGTTCACGTTGGCCGCCGAGTACTGCCCGTGCGCGGTCAGGCCCTCGAAGATCGGCCAGCCCAGGTTGCGGCCCGGCCCATCGATGACGTGCAGGTCCTCCGCCGAGCCCCAGCCGACGTCGCCCAGGTAGAAGACCCCGGGATCGCCCTCGGCGGGGGTGTGTCCGCCGGTGCCGGGTTTCCGCGAGAAACGGTAAGGATTCCGCAGGCCGAGCGCCCACACACGCGATTGCGCGGAGCGGGGGTTCGCGGCGTCGTAGAAGGGGTTCGAGCTCAAGCCGTCGCCGGTGTCGGCGTCGATGCGGAGGAGCTTGCCGTCCAGCGAGCCGAGGAACTGCGAGCGCATCGCGCCGATGTCCTCTTCAGGCCGGAGGATGCCCTCCGCGAGGGCCTGCACACGGTAGGTGTCGTCGTTGGCGACCTGCCCGCCGATGTCGACCCGGTTGTAGCTCCCGGCGTCTCCGGAGCTGGCCAGGAGCGTGCCGTCCTCGCCGAAGACGAGCTGACCCGTGCCGTGGCTTTGGTGCAGGATCGGCACGCCCGTCGAGATCGTCTCACCGAGCAGTACGCGCCGCGAGGCCGGCAGCACCGTGCGGCGTCCCGTCGCCGGATCGGCCGTGTACCGGGTGATTCGACCGATCGTCGGCTGGAAGTACTCGTTGGCCGCGGGGTTGTAAGGCGTGCACTTCGCCTGGGCCGGGTTGGTCTCACACGACAGGTGGTAGTGGTCCACCACGTAGTACAGGTAGACGAAGCCGTTCTGGTCGAAGTTGGGGTGCAGCGCGAAGCCGAGCAGCCCGAAGTCCCGCCATCCGCCGACCTCGGCCGCGAGGTCGATGAACGGGGTCTGGGACTTCACGCCGTTCTCGACGAGCCAGACCCGACCGCCGCGTTCCACGACGTACATGCGCCCGTCGGAGCCCCACTCGAGGCCCGAGGCCTCGCTCCAAGGTCCGGGGATCTCTTGTTCCACAAAACCGGGCGGGGGCGCGGCGTTCGCGGCCCCCGAGGCCAGGACGGCGGACGCACCCAACACCCAACCCAGCACCCGTCGGTTTCCCGAGACCATGTTGACCCCTGTTTCGTCGCGTGTGGACGTCCCGCCCCCCGGCGTCGGCGAGGATACAGAATCACATAAATAATTCAAGTTCCGACCCCTGTTGCCGACTCGGGGCAATCCGGCTTTGATGAGCCCGTGATCGTCGCCGACCTGACCATCTGGAGCGCGGCCCTCAGGGGACAGACCCGCGGCTTCGAGTCGCTTTTCAACGACCTCTTGTTGAAGAGCGAGCTGACGGCGCCGGGGGCGGTCTTCGCCCAGCTCCTGCAGGAGGCCGACCAGCCCGGGTTCGCGCACCGCCTGCGCACGTGGGCCGTGCAGGTGCCCTGGGTCGAGGAGACGCGCGGCAGCTGGATCGCGGTCGGCGACCTCGGGGCGCACCTCGCTGGCCAGGGCAACCACGTGCAGCTCGCCGACGCCTGCGTGCTCACGCTCTGCCTGCGGGAAGAGTGGCCGCTCTGGACGATGAACCCGCGCGTCGACGCCGTCGCGCGGAGTCTCCCGATCAAGCGCTACCAGCCTCAGGGACTCTGAGCCAATCTCGTCCGGGCGCTGGCCGTGAGCGCCCGGTCATTCCCCAGCGAGCAGCTCGGCCAGCACACCGGGGAGGCACAGGCAAAGGCCGCGATTGCCCTCGACGTCGGTCACGTCGCCCTCGGCGTCGCAGAAGCACTCCTGGTCGGCCCGGCACTGGTCGACGGGGCCCTCGGGACCCGCACACGTGCGAAGGCAGGCCTTGAAGGGGATGTCGACCCCCGACGCGCGCAGGTCGATGCAGGCCGACTCCGCGCCGCAGTAGTCCGAGGCCATGCAGGTGAGGTCGGCGCAGTAACCGCCGGGGATCTCCACGTCCTCGTCCATGGCGACGCTGCGGGCGAAGGTGCTGTCGAGGCAGAAGCCGGACTGGCAGTCCGTCGGGTCGACGCAGGGCCCGCCGATGCCCTCGCCCGGCGGTGGGCCGGCGTCGGGCGGGGTCGCGGCGTCTTCAGGCGACGCGACGTCGGTCACCACGCTCGCATCGACGCTCGGGGCGGCGTCGGCCTCCACGGCGGCGTCCCCCGGCGCCGCGTCCGGCGTCTCGACGACGGTGCCCTGGTCGGGGCAACCCGCGCGGGGCGGCCCGACCTCGGGTCGGCAGCCGTCGTAGAAGTCCCGCTGCTCATCGGAAGCGCACCCCGCGAATCCAAGACAAAGCAGCCCCAGGATGGTCGTCTTCCCCATGTCCCCGCCCCGCTTCCAAGCCCCTGTTCTGGCCGTCGGTGTAGCAGTTGGACCGGGGCTCGTCTAGACTCCGCGCCGCCCTGCCCCGCCGAGGAGAACCCATGAATCGCGAAGCCCTCGACAAGTCGATCGAAGTCCTTCGTCAGTCGAAGGACCGCTGGGCGCGGATGCCGCTCCCCGACAAGATCGAGCTCCTGCGCAAGGTCGTCGAGAACACCCGCAAGGTCGCCGACCGGCAGGTTCAGGCCGCGATCCAGGCGAAGGGCATCCCCGCCGACTCGTGGCTCGTGGGCGAGGAGTATCTGGGCGGCCCCGTCGTGCAGGCGCGCATCTGCCGCCTGCTCGCGGACAGCCTGGAAGACGTCATGCGGCACGGTCGCCCGCGTCTCCCGGACAATGCCCTGCGGACCCGCGCCGATGGGCAGGTCATCGCGAAGGTTTTCCCGGGGAACCTCATCGACAAGGCGATGTACGCCGGGTTCCGCGCCGAGGTGTGGATGCAGCCCGGGGTCACCGAGAGCAACCTCGGTCAGCACATGGCCGGCTTCTACAGGGAGCGGGAGCCCAAAGGCGCGGTGGCTTTGGTGCTCGGCGCGGGCAACGTCGCCAGCATCGGCCCGCTCGACATGGTGCAGAAGCTGTGGGCCGAAGGTCAGGTCTGCCTGCTCAAGTTCAACCCGGTCAACGACTACCTCGGACCCTTCGTGGAGGAGGTCTTCGCGGACCTCATCGCCCAGGGTTTCGTGCGCACGGCCTACGGCGGCGCGGACGTGGGCGACTACCTGTGCCAGCACGCAGGCATCGACGAGGTGCACATCACGGGCAGCGACAAGACCCACGACGCGATCGTCTTCGGCGTCGGACCCGAGGGCGAGAAGCGCAAGGCCGCGAACGAGCCGCGGATGAACAAGCGGATCACCAGCGAGCTCGGCAACGTGAGCCCGATCATCGTGGTGCCGGGGCCCTACTCGAAGGCCGAGCTGGAGTTCCAGGCCGAGAACGTCGCCACCCAGCTCTGCAACAACGGCGGCTTCAACTGCAACGCCGCCCGCATCCTGATCGTGCACGACACCTGGCCGCAGCGGGGCGCGTTCATCGACGCGATTCGTGCGGCCTTCGCGCGCGCCCCGCAGCGCCGGGCCTACTACCCCGGCGCCGAGGAGCGACTCGAGCGTTTCATCACCGCGCACCCCCAGGCCGAGTCGATCGGGCCCCGTAAGCCCGGCGTGCTCCCGTGGACGTTCATCCCGAACGTCGACGCGAAGAACGTGGACGACCTGTGCTTCAAGGTCGAGAGCTGGTGCGGCGTCATGGGGCAGACCTCACTGCCCGGGCGCGACACGGCCGAATTCCTGCGCAACGCCGTGAAGTTCTGCAACGACGAGGTCTGGGGCACGTTGAGCGCCGAGCTCATCTGCCACCCGACCACCCAGGCGTCGCTCGGTCTCGCCTTCGAGGACGCCATCGGCGCGCTGCGCTACGGGGCCGTGGTCGTCAACCACTGGCCGGCGCTCGCGTACGCGCTCGGCGTGACGACGTGGGGCGCGTTTCCCGGCCACACTCTGCAGGACATCCAGAGCGGCATCGGGGTCGTGCACAACACGTACATGTTCGACCGCGCCGAGAAGAGCGTGATCTACGGGCCGCTCAAGGTGGCCCCGAAGCCGCCGTGGTTCGTGTTCCACCGGCGGATGCACAAGGTGGCGCGCACGTTGGTCGAGATGGAGGCCGCGCCGTCGGCGTTCATGCTGCCCCGCATCATTTGGGACGCCGCGCGGCCCTGACGGCCGCGGCGGGCGTCGGGCCTCACTCGGCCTTGAAGCCGCGGGTCTCGCAGTTGAAGCTGTCGAGGGACCCGCCGGTGAACATCATCTGCACCTTGCCGTCCTGGCGCTCGACGGAGACACGGGCGTTGCCTTCGCGGCTGAGCTGCTTCGCGAGCGTCACGGCCTCGGCGCGGCCGGTGACGGTGTGGAGCTGGGTGCCGTGCTGCACGTTGAACATGTGGTTGTCGAGCTCGAGGGTGATGGCGTCCAAAGAGACCTCCCGTAAGGGTTGGAAGGGCAAAAAGCCCTTGAAATCATTATCAATTTCGCCGCATGCTCCGGGGCCAGCGGCGCGCGCATCCTCCCTACTGTGCCCGTTGGTGTCAATCCCGAAATCGGAGGAGCGTCGTCGCCATGAGCGAAGTCGGGCCTGCGCCGCATCGACGCTTCGACACCTGGGTCGCCGCTGACCCCAGAGCACTGGCCCTCTTCCGGATCGCGCTCGCCACGCTGGCGCTCGTGGATCTGCTGCGCCGATGGCCTTGGATTTCGACGTTCTATTCGAACGACGGTGTGTTCTCGAACCACTTCGGGCTGTTCGAGCCGGTCAACGGCTGGAGCTTCAGCCTGCTGTGGAGCCTCTCTCGCCCGGCGGAGGTGCAGGTCTTCTTCGCTGTGGGCGCCGCGGTGCTCGTGGCCTTCGGGCTCGGCTTCCGCACACGCCTCACGGGTTTCCTGGGCTGGCTCGTCATGCTCAGCGTGCATGCACGCAACCCCCTGCTGGAGAACGGCGGGGATGTGATTCAGCAGATCTGGTGGCTGTGGGCGCAGGCCCTGCCGCTGGGTCGACGCTTCTCGGTGGACGCCGTCCTCGCGGACCTGCGCGATCGACCGGAGCCTGGCCCCGAGGCGCTCGCCGGGCCGCGTGTACGAGACCGCGCCCCCGTACGCCGGTTTGCGGTCACCGCGGTCCTGGTGCAGCTCGCGATCGTCTACGTCTTCAACGCGGTGCACAAAGGCGGCGCCTCGTGGCGAGACGGCGTGGCGATCTCGTACGTGCTCGAGATGGACAAGTTCGTGACGACGTTCGGGGTCTGGCTCCGTGACCTGGGGCTGCCCCTCGGGCTGGACCACGCGCTCACGTGGGGCACGCTCGTCATCGAGGGTGCGGCCCCGCTCCTGATCTTCTCACCGTGGCGAACGGCGCTGTGCAGACGCCTCGTGCTGGTCTCGCTCGCCGGCCTGCACCTCGGCATCGCGCTCCTGGTGGACGTCGGGCTGTTCTCGTATTCGATGCTCGTGGGGCTCCTCGTGCTGCTGCCCGCCGTGGACCTGGACCGACTCGGCGCGTGGGCACGCACGCGGCGTGCGGGCGCCCGCTTCGTCTACTACGACGCGGACTGCGGCATCTGCCACGGCACGGCGCGCCTCTTCGACCGCCTCGACGTGCTCGACCGCCTCGTCTGGGTCGGGTACGGCGAGACGATCCCGCTCCCGCCCGGCGTCGACAGGGCGGCGTTGGAAGCCCGTCGGGCCCACGAGCTCGTGGTGTACGACGAACGGCGTGGCGAGGTCTCGGGGGGCGCCGCGGCGTGCCTTCGCCTCGCGTCGGCGGTGCCCGGCCTCGGCCTCGCGCCCTTCGTCGGGGGCTTGCCGGGCGTCCGGGGCCTGCTCGAGGCCGGGTATCGACGCCTCGCCGCGCATCGGGTCCAGGTCAGCATCTACCTGGGCTTGCCCGCGTGCGGCCTGCCGAGGGCGAACGAAGCGGTGCCCGAGGCGCCGACGCCGAGCGGCGTCGAGGTCGCGTGGCGTCGCGGCCGGACGCTCACCCGCGAGGCCCTCACGGTCGCGGTCCTCGTCGTTCTGCTGATCGAGGCCGGCTCGGTGAACCCGGCCATACGGGGCGTCGCGCCCTACGACGCGCCCCGTTGGATTCGCGCGTTCATCGCGTACACCCGCACCTTCCAGAGCTGGAGCATGTTCGCGCCCGAGGTGCCCCTGGACGACAACCGGTTCGTCGTCGACGTCACCCTCGCGGACGGCACCCACGTGGATCCGCAGACCGGTCGGCTGCCCGACTTCGACCTCGAGACGGCGGGCCGGATCGACTACGGGCAGTTCTGGGGCAGCTACGTGATGCGGCTGCCCCAGGAGCGCTACAAGGCGTACCGCGGCGAGCTCACCCGGTGGCTGCGGAAGCCGGTGCAACGGTTGGGGCTACCGCCGGACGCCCAGGTGCGGTCCATCGAGGTCTGGAACCTCACGGACCGCTCTCCGAACCCGCGCTTGGGCGAGCGCGCTCCCACGGAGAAGGACCGGTCCGTGCTGGTGCGGTGGAGCGCGAAAGACTGACGCCTCAGCGGGCCGCCTCGACCTCGAGCTCCAGCAGATTCAGGTAGGCGAACTGCCCCGCGTCGATGCGGACGTCGAGGTGCAGCCGACCGCGCGTGTCGGGCACGAGCCCGGTGAAGACCACGAGCTCGCTCACGTTCGCGTCGCCGCCGTTCACGCCGATGCCCGGCCCCGTCGTGAGCACCGTGGCCTCGCTGGAGGGCCCGCCGCCGTAGACGATGAAGCGTGTCGTCCGACGCTCGTCGCCGCTCGCTCGGCTCGCGAAGAGGCGCAGCGTATGGGTCGCATCCGGGGAGAGCCCGGAGAAGGTGAGCCCGGCGGGATCGTCGGAACCGCCGGTAAAAAAGAAGTCCTCCGTGGCCTCGGGCACGGCGAGGGTGCCGAGGTGGGCGAAGTCCGGCGCGAGCAAGCCGCCATTGCGGAGCCCGTTGGAGCGAAAGCCGCCGGCGATGAGCAGGTCCACCTGAGTGCGGTCACCCCGTGTGGAGACCAGGCCACGGAGCGCCTCGCCCGCGAGCACCTGGTCGCCGCCGCGAGCGTCGGGCCACGCATTCCACCGGATGTCGAAGCGGTCCGAGGCCGGAGCGAGGCGGCCATCTTCGGGGTTGAAGGGCCCCAGATCGACGCGCAGGTAGGTGCCCGGGGGCGGACCTGGGGGCAGAGGGGACACCGCACGCGGCACATGGGCCTCGACGGCGTCGCGCACCAGGTCCCCCCACAGCGCATAGCCTGTGTCCGAGAGGTGGAGCAGGTCGCCGACGAAGAGCGACGGATCCGGCGGGCTGCCTGTCTCCAGGAACGCCGCGGGTGTGTCCACGTAGACGATGCTGGGGTGCTGATCGGCCAGCGCGGCGATGCGTGCGTTCACCTCCGCCGCGGCGGGCCAGGACCCCCATCGCGACGGCGCCGGTGTGATGCCGATGTAGAGCACCGGCGTCCCGGGCTGCGCCGCGTCCACCCGTGTGACCAGGCAGCGGAACGCATCGACGGTCTGTTCCACGGTGCGGCCGGCGGCGATGTCGTTCGTGCCGGCGAAAACGAGCACGCCCGAGGGGGCGTGGCGGACGACGAGCGGCTCGGTCCACCGCGCGAGGTCGACGAGACGCGCGCCTCCGAGGCCCCGTTGCAGCGGGTCCCAGGCCGAAAGCAGGCGCTGGGCATCCTCCCAACGACGCACCGTCGAAGAGCCGAGCACGACGAGTCCGCCCTGAGGCGGGGGTGCGGCGTCGTCGGCGGCGGTGAATCGAGCGACCGGACCGGCGTAGGGATCGTCGCCGACGTCGAGGGTCGCGCAGGGGTCGTCGTCCCAGGGGAGCGCGGGGTGCACGGGGGCGGCGGCGTCCGCGGGGGCGAGCGCGGCGTCCAAGTCGGGTGCGGGCCCGGCGTCGACGACCGGGATGGGCGCCGCATCGACGGCCGGCGGGGGCGTCGCGTCCGCACCCGTAGGCGCGGCGTCCGGCGGAACGCCGAGGTCTCGCGCGGCGTCGGCGGCCTGCACGGACGCATCCGCGGGCGGGCGTAGACCGTCGCGGGCCGACCCCAGGTCCGCGACAGGGACGGGCCCCGTCACGTCGGCGTCGAGGCGCGGGACCCTCGGCGACTGCGCGTCCGCCACATCGGCGTCGCGCCCGCTCTCGGCGCAGCCCAGCATCGCGGCCAGAACCCAGGTCAGACGGTGTGTCGCGCGCATGAACGCAGAGTACGACACGCCGCCAGACGACCGGGCCCCGAATTGACACGCCCCACGTCAACCGGTAACGCCGTCCCCATGTCCACCCTCGACAACGTTCACAGCTACGCCGCGTCCGTCGCGCGTCTCGGGCGCGGGCTGAGTGTCACGGCGCCCGCCACCCGCCTCCCCGAGCTGCCCCTCGAGCTGTACGAGTTCGAGTCCTGCCCTTACTGCCGCAAGGTCCGCGAGACGCTCTCGGAGCTCGACCTCGAGTACGTCGCGCGACCGTGCGCACGGGGCTCGAACCACCGGGAGACCGTGCTGCGCCTCATGGGGCACCAGCAGTTCCCGTTCCTCGTGGACCCGAACACCGGGGCGCGGCTCTTCGAGTCCGAGGACATCATCGACTACGTGCACGCGACCTACCGCACGCCCCGGGCCCGCTGGCGGCGCCGGATCTCTCCGCTCGACGACCTCGGCTCCACCCTCACCTCGGTGTTGCGGAGTCGAGGCGGCACGACCTACGCGCCGTCGGCGATCCGCATTCAGCCCGAGCACCGCCTCGTCCTGTGGGGTTTCGAGGCCTCGCCCTACTGCCGCAAGGTCCGGGAAGCGCTGTGCCGCCTGAACCTCGAGTACCTCTGCCGCAACGTGGCGAAGAACGGGCGCCTGCGCGGCGAGCTCGTCGCCCGAGGCGGCAAGATGCAGGTCCCCTTCCTCGAGGACGCGAACACCGAGACGGCGATCTACGAGTCCGACGACATCGTGGCGTACCTCGAGAAGAACTACGGCGGCGAGGCTCCGGCGACCCTCGCCGGGGGCGCTCAGCCGCGGAGCTGACGCAGCGCCAGGGCCCAATCCTCCACGTGGTCGGCGCGAACCAGCCGGCCATCGCGCACCGTGTGCAGGTCGAGCGTCATGATGGCGAAGCCGCGCCCGCTGTGGGGCACGCCCATGAAGTCGCCGGCCGGCGTCCCGCGGGCCTCGCTGCGCACCACGATCTTACCGTCGGCGGCCACGACCTCTTTGATCTCCCAGGTGAGGTCGGGGATCAGCTTGCCGAAGCCGAGCACCTGCCCGATGAAGGCGTCGCGGTCCTTGCTGAGGTTCTCACCGGCGAAGGAGCGCCATTCGGGGTGAACGACGGACTCCACGAGGGCGCGGACATCCTTCGCGGCAGGCTGATTCAGGGCGTCGTAGAAGGGGGCGACGAGGGCACGGGCGGCTTCGGTGTTCATGACTCTCTCCATCGTTCGGGGGGGTGACTCGACCGGCTTCAGGGTTGCGCCCCACGCGTTCCCGAACAATCGGTTGATTCCGCAATCAGTGTTCGGTACTTCCGAACAATGATCACTGCCGCCGACGGTCCGCTCCTGTTGGCCTTCGCCGCGGTCGTACGGCACGGCTCGTTCACCGGTGCGTCGGCGGAGCTCAAGCTCTCGAAGAGCGTGGTGAGCGACCGCGTGCGGCAGCTCGAGGCCCAGTGCGGCGTACGCCTTCTCGAGCGCACGACGCGCCGCCTGCGACTCACGCAGACCGGTCAGGATGTGCTCGACTCCGTACTACAGGTCACGGATGTGCTGTCGAACCTGGGGCATCGGCTGGCCGAGGCCCAACGCGAACCGGCGGGCTCGTTGCGGGTGGCGACCACGGTCGATCTGGCACCACAGCTGGTCGCGCCCGTTGTGGCGAGGATGGTGCGGGCGTGGCCGAAACTGCGCGTCGAGATCGTCGCCGACGATGCCCCGCACGACATCCTGGCGCAGAACATCGACGTCGCCGTGCGTCTCGGGGCGCCGAGGTCGTCCATCTTCGTGGCGCGGAAACTGGCGACGTTCGACGAGCCCATCGTCGCCTCCCCCGCATTGGCCGAGACGCTCGGTTCGGTGTCTCGTCCCCGGGAGTTGGCCCACGCGCCGTGGGTGCGCCATGCGCTCCTGTCCCCAGGCCCGATGCGTTTCATCGGACCGGACGGTGCAGCAGACGAGCTGACGCCTCACGTCCGCGCGGAGGCCAACACGGGCGAGGCGGTGCTCGCGCTGATGCTCGCGGGCGCAGGCGTGGGGGTCTTTCCGATGTACGGGCTGCGCGCCCACCTCGAGGCGGGCCGGCTCGTCGACCTCTGCCCCGGCTGGATCTGGAAGTCGGTCAGCCTCTACGCGTTGATGCCCTCACGGCCCACCTCGAGTCCCGCCGTGGACGCGCTTTTGCAGATGCTGCGCGACGCGGTCGCCCCGCTCGGTTGATCCGGCACCGCCACCGGCGACCGATGGCGGGCGGTGTCACATGACACAGTGTCATCTCCGCCGAACGTGTGACGTCACTTTCCTTGCTCGATCAACGTCGGCGCGTTCCGCGGCCCCGGCACTCTCGATGGCATGCCCATTGCTGAATGGAGTCATTACAACCATCGACCGAAGGCAGTGTGAAGTCATGTCGACCACCAAACGTCTGTCTCTCCTCGCGCTCACCCCATTCATTCTGAACACAGTCGGCGTTGGAACTGCGCTCGCGGACCCGGCGCGTTTCGGTCAAGTCTCCAAGAGGACACTGTCGGGGGCGTTCTCGGTCTCGACGACCGCGATTGACCAGAACATCGAGCGGAGCGATTGGAGGGAACCCGAGGACGACGAGAGCAAAGTCAGTGGCAGCGTGGATCAGTACCGATTCTCGCCCAGATTCGGGTACTTCGTGACGGCCGGCCTGCAGTTGCAGGTCGGCATCGAATACGAGCGCACCGACCGCAACCTGGACGACAGCGACATGGAACAGAGCAGTTCCACGACGTCGCTGGTCCTTGGGACCGAGGTCGACATCCCGCTCGACGATGACCGGAGCTTCTTTCTCACGGGCGCTTTCGAGGCCGGCCGAGCGATTGCGGGTCAGTACAAGGTGCTGGCCGAAAGGTCATCTGGCTCGTTCGAGGGCGAAATCTCGCAGTCCCACGCGCAGATCGGGGCCGGCTTCACTCTGGCCGTGGGCGGCTCGAGCGGGGCGTTCGTTTCACTCATGGCCAGCAAACGCTGGGTCGAACAAGAGGTCGAATTCGACGACGATAATGCGTACGAGAGCTCACCCAAGGCCGTCTTCCACGACTGGCCTCACCGGGTGAGCCTGGACGCCCGACTGGGACTGTATTTCTGAAGCGCGAGTGGTCAGGTCCGAGCGTCCTGCCAGGCACCGGACCGCCGGGGTTCACTCTGCCTGCGGACACCCCTCGCCCCGCTCCGCCGCGAGGTCTGCATCGCTGTCGGCGAGCTCGCGGACCGTGGCGTCGACGAGCTCGGCGATCATCGCCAGGTGCACGTAGTCCAGGTTCTCCGGCGTGTCGCAGGTCTGGTGGTAGCAGGCCTCGTCGGGGGTGTGGAAGAACAGCGTCGGCACCCCGGCGTCGCAGAAGTTGACCTGGTCCGAGCTGTCCCCGGGCTCGTCGAGGTTCACCTCGAGGTCGGGGAAGTCCGAGAGCTGAGCCTCGACGGCGGCGCGCCCCCGTGTCCCCGGGGCGGCGTCGAGGGCGTAGACCTGACCCGCCTGGGCGTAGGTCCCCACCATGTCGAGCTGGATCATGAAGACCGTCGCGTCCATGGACAGCCCCGGGGGCGGGTTCTCCACGTAGAAGCTCGAGCCATCGAGGTCCAGCTCCTCGGCGCCGAACATCGCGAAGACGACGGTGCGCCGCGGCGGGGTGTCCCGCGCCGCCATGGCCTGGGCGACCGAGAGGAGCGCGGCGACCCCCGAGGCGTCGTCGTTGGCCCCCGCGTAGACCCCGGTCTCGTCCTGCCCCAGGTGGTCGTGGTGCGCGCCGAGCACGATGACCTCGTCGGCGACCTCGGGATCGCCGCCCCGGAGAATCCCCACGACGTTGCCCGTGGACCGCCCCTCTCCATCGACGAAGGGCTGCACGAAGCCCCCCTCGGGGGCCTCCAGGCCGAAGCAGCCGAGCAGCGCGCGCAGGTCGTCGCGGGTGGCCTCGTCCCCCGCGGAGCCCGGCAGGCGCCCACCCCGCTCTTGTGCGGCGAGCGTCTCGACGCGTGCGCGCAGGGTCGACTCGGCGAAGGGCTCGCCCTCGGCGCAAGGGTCGGCGTCGTCCACGCTGCATGCGGTCGTGGCGGTGGCACAGGCGAGGGCGACGCGAAACGCGAACTTCAAGGCGGGCCTCAACCGTTCAGGAGTGTGACGACGTCCCGCGCGATCCACGCGACCACCAGGACCAGCAAGAGCAGCAGCTCGAAGCGAACGAGCGCGAGCTCGGCGTTGGGTCGGACCGGCCGACGCAGAACGAGCTCGAAGGCCAGCAGGCAAAGGCGGTGCAGGTCGTGCGCGGGCAAGGCCAGGTTGACGATGAACGCGACGAGGGCGATCTGCGCGAGCAGGTGAAAGAAGGGGCCCCACCACGCGTCGACCGTCGGCAGGATCGACAGCGGCCCCGGGCGCGGCCCCAGCAGCTCGACCAGGCTCGCCCCGAGCTCGGCTCCGGCGAAGCCCAACGCCGACGCCCATCGGTCGGTGCCAAAGCGCCCCACACGGGGCTCCACGCCGAGTTCGTACCCCCGCGGCGTCGGCTCGGGCTGGACGGTGAGCTCCAGCTCGCTCCACGACGCGTCGACTTTCGGCCCCAGCAGCGCGCGCCCCATGAGCGTGCCGCGAATGTGGTCGTCCCTGGACGGCGTACCCGGGGGCGGACGCGAGACCGTCACCTCGAGGGCACGCCCCCCACTTCGACCGACGAGCCCGACGATCTCGTCATGGAACTCGACCGATTGCCCGTCGACCGCGGTGATGACGTCGCCCGGACGCAGACCGGCGGCGACCGCGCTGCCCAGCGGCAGCGAGACCACGTTCGTCGCGACGGGCCGCCCTTCGACCGTGCGCGCCTGAAACGAGACGTGCAGACCGAACAGCAAAAAGAACGCGAGGACCAGCGTCGCGAGGGGTCCGGACAGCGCCAGCGCGAATCTCGCGCCCAGCGGTCCCGGGGGCGGCACGGCGTAGGGTGTATCCCCCCACTGCACGTGACCGCCCAGCGGTACGGCGCGGATCTCGAGGGGCACACCCGCGATGCCCCGGCGAAAGATGGCCGGCCCGACCCCGACGATCAGGTGCAACGGTCGGGCGCCGAGCACCCAGGCGACCAGCCACTGCAGGGCCGAGCGCACGAGGCCTACGAGCGCGAAACAGACGACGACGACGACCGCCGTCAGCATGAACGCGACGCCCCCGGGTCCAGGACCCATCGGCGCCTCGGCGCGGTCGGCACGGGCCCCGCGCTCATCACGGGCAGATCGGGCTCACCGGCGCGCCCGCGCCGTCCAGCAACTCCGTGAGGTCCCAGTCCGCGCACGCGCCGGGCGCTTCGAATCGAACCTCGCCCGTGGCCACCCCCGCGAGTCGGCCCACGCCGCCTCGAACGACGAGCGCGCCGCCTTCCACACGTAGGCTCTCGAGTGTGGCATCGGCTTCGATGAGGAGCGCGTCCCCGCCGGCCGTTACGCTGAGCCCCTCGAAAGCGGGCACGTTCGCGCCGAGCCGGACGGGCCCGCCCTGGACCTGCAGGTGTCCGCCCTCGAGGCGGCCGCCGCCCTCGAGCTGGACGCCGTCCCACTGGACCTCGCCGCCCAGGGTGACGGGCGCCTCCGCGGTCCCACCCACGGTCAGCGGCCCGCGAATCCGCACCGACGCTCCGCCGCGTGCGTCGAGCGCCAGGCCCGCGGGCAGCGTGGTCTGCGACTCGAGGTCCAGCACACCGCCGAGCGCACCGACCACGGCGGCGCCGAGCTCGAGCGTCGCGCCGCGCGGCACGGAGAGCGCCGCATCCGCGATGCCCAGGAGATAAGGCAGGCCTACGGGCTGGTTGCCCAGGTCGGCGTCACCCACGGCGAGGCCGCGAACGACCAACGCGTTCTCGGCGTTCTCCTGGAGGACGTTGCCGGCCCCCAGGGGCCGACCGAACTGGTGAGGCGCACCGACGAACGCGAGACCAGCGCGTCGGATGTCGTTGTTCTGAAAGCGAAAAATGGTCGCCTCGCCCGAAGCGAGTTCCACCGCGGGCCCCTGAGCGCCTTCGATGCGGCTGCTGATGAGCACCAGTGTGCCCGTGCCGTCGACCCGCACACCGCCCCCCTGAGCGTCGAGGATACGAACGCCCGTCAGCTCGAGGGCCTGGCTCGAAATGATCGCGGCGCCGTCGGTCCCGGCGCGCTCCAGCACGACCTTGCGCAGCGCGCTCGTCGGCATGACCGGCCCGAAGGTCAGGCCCGCCCAGGTCCCGTTCGTCGCCTCGGGCGCCCACACGATCTGGCCTGCGGTGCCGTCGGCCGTGAGCACACCATCGACCTGCAGGCCCCCACCCTCGGGCACCACCACGACGGCCCCGGGGCCGAGGGTGAGCACTTGACCCTCGGGCACGGCGCCCAGCGCGAGTTGCCACGGGTTACCCTCGACGCCCAGCGGGCGAGGGTCTTCGTTTGCAGCCGTGAGAGCCGCCGCCTCGATGGGCGTGGCTTCCGCGACGGGGGGCGTCAACGTGAACGCATCCGTCAGGATGCCGAAGGACGCGCCGACCTCGACCCGCACGTCGACCAGGTCCTCGATGGTGCGTGTGGCCGCGCCGCCGGCCGGTCGAGTGCCTCGAACACGGCCCGCGTCGACCCGTTCGAGCGACTCCAACGCGACCTCGCCCACAAGAATGGCGCGCGGGACGGCTTCGAAGGGACCGCCCGTGACCTCGATCACGGTCTCACGGTCCGTGGGCGCCCACGCGGGAGAGACCGCCTCGACCACGAGGTCGCCGCGCACGATCGCGCGTCCCCGTAGGGTGACGTTGAAGTCGCCGGCGGTCGTGCGCAACACGACGTTCTGCTCGAAGTCCCCGGCGGCGGCGGGCGCGAACTGCACGATGACCTGGCCGGTCTGGCCGCCCGACACCTCGCGCGGGACCTGCCCGTTCGGCACCTCGAAGGGCGCCATCAGCCCCTCGAGACCGGTGATTTGCAGTGCGGTGTCCACGGAGTCGTTGCGGAGCTGCAACGGGCGGCTCGTCGGCTCGCCCGGCGCGACCACGCCGAAGTCGACGACCTCGGTCACCAGGGTGGCCTCGGCGGAGATGCCCTCACCGCGGAGCGTCAGCGTGGCCGCCGCTTCGAGCGGGGGCTCGGTCTCGAAGGTCACGACCTGCTCCACGGGCCCGGCTGCCTCGGGCGAGAACTGGATTGCGAGCATGCGGGTCTGCCCGGCGCCGATGGGCAGCGGCGGCATGCGGCTGCTCGCGAACGGCGTCTGCAGCCCCGCGAAGGTCGTCACCGTGAGGTCAGCGTCCCCCGTGTTCCGCAGCAGTACGGTCGTCTCGGCCTCCTGACCGAGGCCGACGCGGCCCAGGTCCACCTCGACGGGTTCGATGGCGAGCGAGGCGGTGCGCGCCGCGTCGGCGCCGGGCCCCACGTCGGACGACATGCCGCCCACGGGGCCGGAGTCGGCGGGAGGGGCGGCGTCGGTCACCGCGGTGTCGGCCGGATCGCCGCCACCGCCGGACCCGTCACCGCCGCACGCGTGCAACACGAGCAAGAGAGGGAGCAGGAACGTCCTGGAGCGCATCGAATCTCCTCGCGGGCCGTGTCGGCGCCGCTCCACGGGGCCGCGCGGGAGTGTACGCGAACCGCCGACGCACGGGGACCATGATTCCTCGTCGGAGCCGGCGTCGGGGTGTGCTATACCGCCCCCGATGGAAGGTCCGCTCATCACCGGGCCGCTGCCCCGCATCAACGTGGCGGGAGAGCTCCTCCGCCTGGGCTATACGTTGCTCGGCAAGATCGGCGAGGGGGCGACCTCCGAGGTCTTCGACGCGCGCCGCCGCGAGGACGCGCGTCGCGTCGCGGTCAAGATCAGCCGAACCGACGTGCCCGAGGCCGCGCTCATCGTCGCGCGCATGCAGACGGAGTGGAACGTCGGGCGTGGGCTGCGCCATCCACACCTCGTGTCGGTCTACGAGGGCGGGGTGCTCTCGGACGGGCGTGCGTTCCTCGTCATGGAGCGCCTCCACGGGCACGACCTGATGCAGGAGCTCGAGCGTCAGCCGAAGCTCGAGCCCGTGCGCGCGCTCCGCATCGCGCGGCAGATGTGCGAGGCCCTGCAGGTCCTGCACCGCCGAGGCGCCATTCACCGCGACGTGAAGCCTGAGAACGTCTTCCTGTGCGCGGATGGTCGATTCCCGGACCACGTGAAACTCATCGACCTGGGCATCCTCGCGCTGCCTGGAGATGACCCCGAGCGCGCCCACGAGACGACCGGGCAGTTCATCATGGGCACGCCGCTCTACCTGGCGCCGGAGCAGGCGACAGGCGAGACGCCGGACCCGCGCACCGACCTCTACGCGATTGGCGGCGTGCTCTACCACATGCTCTCGGGGCGCCCGCCCTTCGAGGGCGACGACCCCGCCGACATCGTGGCGCGCCACGTCCAGGCCGAGGTCGAGCCCTTGCAGCGGCTCTTGCCGGAGCTCTCGGCCGACATCTGCGCGATCGTGCACCAGTGCCTCGAGAAGGTCCGAGACGACCGCCCGGTCAACGCCGCCGCGGTCATCGCGTCCATCGACGCCTGCCTGGAGCAAATGGCCGGCGGCTTCGACCCGGCCCCGTCGGTCCGCGCCGCGCCTCTGCCCGAGCTGCCCCTCCCGGGCCAGACGGCGGACTGGGTGCGCTATGCGGAGCTCCTCGAGCACTACGTCACGGCGTACTGGCCCCGCGGCGCCGCCCCGTCGGCCATCCGCACGGCGAGCGCGGACGCCGCCGCGGCCCGCGCGCACGTCGAGAAGGCCCACCGGGAGGCCGACGAGGCGCGTGAGGTGGCCGACAACGCGGCCCGCGCCCGCATCGAGCATCGCGAGCAGCTCAATCGGCGTTCACGCCGCATCGCGACCGCCATGGAGCGGGCCCGGGCGCGACACCGGGACACGAGCCGCGAGGCGGACGAGCGCTGCGCGGCGCTCGACCAGGTGGACGACCGCTACGAACACGCCCTGCTCGGCGTCCGCGGGCTGACGGGCGGCATCGCCGCAGACGTCGACCAGAAGGCGCTCTTGCAGATGCTGCACGCCGTCGAGTCCGTCTTCATCGAGCGCGGCGCGCGCGCGGCGGCGCTGGCCGAGGCGCGCCGTGAAGAGCGCATCTCGGCGGAGCAGTTGGCGGCGCTGCGCGGCGAGGAGGTCGACGTCCAGCGGGCCCTCGCCGACGCCGACCTCGAGGAGCAGGACGACGGCTATCGCAACGAGCAGACCGCCGCCCGCACGGACGACGAGGCGGTCACCGCGCTGCGAGCGCTCGAGCAGTGCGCCCTGCGGCTGTTGCTCGAGTACGTGCGCAGCGTGAAGGGCCGCTGAGGCGCGTCACATCCCCAGGCCAGGGAAACACGCGATCACCCCGAAGCACGCGAACATGTCGCCCATGGCCATCGCCGCGGTGTCGATGATGCACTGCGCGGACATGCGGGTCCCGGCCTCATCCGCGGCGAGGTTCGCCGCGCAATCCAGATAGTACTGGTCGCGATCGCCCTGGATGATGTCCGCGATGCCGCACGACTCGAGCGCGTCGTAGCTCTCGACGCAGATGGGGTCGGCGTTGGACACCGCGAAACAGCTCTCGGCGGCGTCCCGTGTGCAGACCTCGGCGCTGGCGCTCAGGCAGGCGCCCAACGCGTCGGCGGTCTCCGCGCCCTCGAGGATCGCGCTCGCGCCACACTGGGCGCCGCAGTCCGCCACGTCGTCCGCGACGCCGTCCGCCCCGAAGGCGTTGCAGGGCTCCACGGCGCCGCAACCGGCCGCGCAGGCGTCCGGCACGACCCCGGCCGCGTCCACGCAGAGCTGGAGTTCAGCGCACTCGACCCGCTCGGCGCAGGCGGCGCGGACCGCGTCCCCCGTAGGATCGGCGTCACACTCGACCTCGCACCGATACGCGTCGAGGTCCTCTCCGCAGACCGCGCGGGCGCCGCACACCGTGGCGCACGCCGCGGACGGCTCGGCGACGGGCAGGTCGTTGCACGTGAGGACCGCACGGCACCCTTCGCCCCGTCGAACGGCGGAGAGGGTGCACGCGGCATCCGCGGCGCCGTCGGCGGAGTCGAGACTGGCTTCGCAGGCCCGGACACAGGCGCTGGGGTCGCCGTCGAAGCCGACGCCGCAGTCCGCCTGCGCGCCGCAGACCCGGTCGCAGGTCTCGTCCCCGGCGGCGTCGTTCAGGCACGCCTGGAGCACGGCGCACTCGGCGCCCAGACCGGCGCCCGCGAGGCACTCGGCCGCAGCATCGAAGACGAGTCCGTCCGCCCCGCCGGGCCCGGCCCCGCACGCCTGGAGGCAGTCGCGCTGCGCCTCGACGGAGGTGTCGCCGTTGCACTCGAGGCGCGCCCGGCAGTAGCCGATGCACGCGTAGCCGCCAGAGAGGTCGCCGGCCTCACACTCGATGCGCTCACGGCATCGCGCCGTGGACGCGTGACATGCCAGGCGCGGGTCGAAGGCCTCGGGCGCGACGTAGTCCGCGTCGTCGCACGCCGTGACGCACGACACGTCGCCCTCGAGGTTGCAGTCGTCGAGCAGGTCGCAGAGCGCCGCGCACGGCGGGGGCGCCGGCGGGAGGCAAAGGTCGACCTGATCGCACTCGGCGTTCTGCGCGCAGAGACGCTCGGCGGCGCGACGCACGGTGCCGAAGCCCTCGACACACGCGGTCTCGCAGCCCTGCAGGTCGGCGGACGCACCGCACTCGACCTGTCGACCGCACGCGCTCCGGCAAAGGTCCACGGGACCACCCGCAGCCTGACAGGCCTCGACCCCGGCGCAGGTCGCCTCGGCGTCACACCGGAACGAGGCGTCGAGCTCCGCCGCGGCCGCACCACCGGCCGCGAGCGTCGCCGCGCACGCGTCCACACACGCGCCCTCGCTCTGACCATCGGGCAGAGTCCCGCAGAGCTGCTGCACGAGGCAGTGCTCCTCGCACCCACCGTCCGCGGCGGGGGCGGGCGCGAAGCAGCGGTAGAGGGCGCCGTCCTCACAGGCGGCGGTCATGTGCTCGAGGAGGCAATCGATGGCGCCGTCGGCCAGGTCCGGGAGGACGGCGGCAGCGGTCTCGGCGCACGTCTCGACGGCGAAGACCGGGCAGTCCGCGTTCGCGGCGCACAGCGCCTCGACGGTCGCGTCGCCGACGATCGGGCGGACCGCGGGCGCGCCGCAGCGGCCGATGGCATCGCAGTTGCCGCTCGCGGCCACGACGCAGTCACGGCGCTGCTCGTCTCGGCGCCGTTGCAGGGGGTCCCCGCTGCGGGTCGCCTCGTCGCACGCCACGGCACAGGCCCAGGTCGAGGCCACGGAGGCGTCCCCCGCGCAGGCCGCGTCGGCGGCACAGGCCAGGAAACAGTCGTCGTAGAACGCCTCCCCGAGGCAGAACGCGAAATCGTCGACCTCGCAAGCGTCCTCGAGAACGTGCGCTTCGCCGCACCGCAGCAGGTCGGTGGCGCGTTCGGCGTCGGCGGCGCACACCTCGGCCTGGCACGCCGCCGAGTCGGAGAACGGAAGACCCGTGGTGTCGCCCTCGCAGGCGAAGAGCGCGTCGCAGACGTCCGCGCAGGTCGCCGGTGGCGGCGGCGGCGGCTGGCACTGGTCGAGCGCGTCGCAGGTGCTCACGGCCACGCAGGAGAAGAAGTCCGGCAGTCGGGGGCCGGCGCCCGCGTCACACGCGGCCCGGCAGGCGTCGAGCGTGCCGTTCCACACGTCGAGCCGGCCGCAGTCCGCGTAGACCTGGCAGGCGGACTCGCAGTCCTCGACGGTGCGCACGAGCCCGAGATCGTCGACCGGCCCACCGTCGGTGCCCCCGCCGGCGTCCTCGTCGTCGCCCGAGTCGGCATTGGTCGTGCCGTCGGGCGGGGTGCCGACGTCCTCGAGCTGGCGGACCTCGGCGTCCTGCTCCACGGGCGGCTGGCCGCCCTCGCTCTTATCGTCCCCGCCGCACGCCGCGAGCAGGCTCGCCAGCGCGAAAAACACGCCCCCGTTTCGACACTTCCCCATCAGCGTCCTCGCCTTCTTCGCCACCGCGATTTTGCCGTCCGCGTACAGCGTTCAGCGGACGCGGCGCAAGACCATCGCTTGGAGGAACACCCTGGAGCGCCCAACCGTGCGAAACCATTGAGCTTCCGCGAGAACGGTCTTGATGGTGGGATCATCCTCGCGCGCGGCCCCCGAGGCCACGAGCGCCCAGGCGTGGCGCTGGGACTCGGCGTAAAACTGTTCCCACAAGTCCGCGTGCAGCGGGACCTGGTGCACCAGCTCGAAGCCCGTGGAGCGCACCAAGCCGTGATAGTCGGCGAGGGTGCCCAATGGGTCGGCCATGCGGCGCTCGAGGGGGGCGCGCACCTCGTTGGGCGCGTCCTTGTTCACGACCCCGGGGTAGGTCACGCACAGGTGGCCCTCGGGCATGATGATCCGGCGCCAGAGAGTCAGCGCGGCCTTGAGCCCGAGCCCGAGCGCCGCGCCTTCGGCGAGCACCACACGAAACGCACCGTCCACGAGGGGCGGATTGCGCGGATCGGCGCACACCGGGAGCACCAACTGGCTGGCGCCCCCTTCGACCGCGCGGCGTCGCACGTTCGGCAGGTAACGCGCGTCGCCGTCGACCGCGACGACGCGGCAGCCGCGCGACCGCGCGATCCAGACCGCACGATCACCGCTGGCGCACTCCAGGTCGCACACCCGGTCGTTCGCTTTGATGGGGACGGCCGTGAGGTAGGCGTTGGTGAACGCAACACCGCCGGGCTCGTTGCGCGGCAGGCGCGCGTAGAATTCGAACCTGTCCACGCCGGACCGCGCGCGTCAGCGTGCGTCGATGGCCGGAACGGTGAGGTCGTTCGGCCCGGTGTAGATGCAGTCGGGACGGTAGATCCGGTTGTCTTCCATCTGCTCCATCCAGTGCGCGCTCCACCCGGCGATGCGGGCGATGGCGAAGATGGGCGTGAAGAGGTCCACAGTGAGGCCGAGCTTCTGGTAGACGAGGCCGGAGTAGAAGTCGACGTTCGGCCACACACCCTTGGGACCGACCTTGACGGCCGCCCGCTGCTCGATGGCGTGGGCGATGTCATAGAGCGGCGTGGAGCCCTCGGTCGAGAACAGGTCGGAGGCCATCCGCTGCAGGATGCCGGCCCGCGGGTCCTTCACCTTGTACACGCGGTGGCCGAGGCCCATGACCTTCTGCTTGGTCTCGATCATGTGGTCGAACCACGCGGGCGCCGCCTCGGCGTTGGGGATCTCTTTGAGCTGGACGAGCACCTCTTCGTTGGCGCCGCCGTGCAGGGGCCCCGAGAGCGAGCCCACGGCCGCCGACATCGACGCGAAGATGTCCGCGAGGCTCGACCCGACCACGCGACCGGTGAAGGTGCTCGCGTTGAAGCCGTGCTCCGCGTGCAGTACGAGACACACGTCGAAGAGGCGCGCGGCCTTGTCGGTCGGCTTCTCGCCGTTGAGCATCGTCAGGAAGTCGCCCGCCATGCCCTGCGTAAGGTCCGGGTCGACGACGTCCTTGCCCTGACGAATCCGATGAAACGCGGCCACGATGGTCGGCATGCTCGCCGTGAGGCGCAGGATGCCCTCCCAGCTCGCGGCACGATCAGCGGCGTCCGGCGCCGGGTAGAAGCCGCTCAACGCGGCGACCGCCGACTGCAACGCCGCCATGGGGTGGGTCTTGGTGGGGAGCGTGCGCAAGAGCGCGAGGATGCCCGCCGGCAGCGCCCGACGCGCCTTCAGCTCGGCGTCGAACGCCGACAGCTCCTCGCGGTTCGGCAGCTTGCCCTTCAGCAGGAGATGGGCGACCTCTTCGAACGTGCAGTGCTCGGCCAGGTCTTCGACGCGATACCCGCGGTACAGCAGGATGCCGTCGGTCCCGTTGACCAGACCCACGCCGGACTTCCCGGCCACGACCCCGGCGAGACCGGGTGAAAACTGCGGTTCGGACATGCGAGCCTCTCCTCGATTTAGGCGGGCGAGCTTATACCACGGTCACCGCGCGGGCGGGAGCATTCTGTAACGCTCGACGAGGCGCGACTGGCGGTGCGAGAGGCTGACGGCGCGGCCGTCGACGTAGACCTGCTCGACCTGCGTCAGAGGCTCGAACGGGTCGCCGGACCAGACGACGACGTGGGCGCGCTGCCCGGCCGCCAGCGTGCCGCGGTCCTTCAGGCCGAAGACCCGAGCGGGCACCGAGGTGATCGCCGCCAGGGCGCCGTCGTGGGTCATGCCCTCGCGGACGGCGTTGCCCGCCCACTGGCGCAGCTTGCGGGCGTTGTGGGTGCTGAAGGTCGACAGGATGACCGACACGCCCGCCTTCTCGAGGATTGCCGCCGCGTCGGCGCGGGCCCGCAGACGGTCGAAGTTCTCCGGCGCGTTCTCGACCGGGTCGAGGATGACCGGGACACCGGCCTTCGCGAGCACGTCGGCGAGCGTCCAGGCCTCGGTCGCGCCCACGAGCACGACCTTGACCTTCTGCGTTCGGGCGAGCTCGAGCACCGCGAGGATGTCGGCGCGCCGCGCCACCGAGACGAGCAAAGGCACCTCGCCCTTGAGCACGGGCTGGAGGGCGTCGAGGTCCAGGTACGACGCCGACAGGGGTCGGTACTGGTTGCGCTCCCACGCCGCGCGGTTGAGCGCATAGGCACGGGCGTCGTCGAAAAGCTCGCGCACCGAAGCGAGCACCGCGCTCCGGCTGGGTCCGCCCGTGGCGCCCAGCGAGAGGACCATGCCGACCTCGGCGTTGACGAGACCCGCCCCGGGGGCCGTCGCGTCCAGGTCGTAGACCGCGGCCTGGCCCGCGATGAGCCCACCCCGCGGCACGACGACCGCGGTCGTGATACCGTGGGCGCGCTGCACGGGGATGACCTCGCTGTCGGCGTTGTACCCGTCGACGATGCGATGGGCCGCGCGGATCGGGTCCCCGCCGGCGTCGTCGTCTCGGGTCTCGTCGATGGCCTCGATCTCCACGAGGCCGAGCTGGGTCCAGGACTCGAAGAGCCCGGGGGTCACGACGCGCCCCTTGACGTCCACCACGGTCGCGCCGGGCGGCGGCGCGAGGCCGGCGCCGACGGCGGTGATGCGCGCGCCGTCGAAGACCACCGTCGCGTTCTCGATGGGGGGGGCGTTGCCCGGGTGCACGGTGGCGCCGACCAGGGCGATGGTCGCGGCGAGGAGTCCGGAGAGGCTCATCGGTACACCTCGAAATCACTCCAGGGCGCCTTCGGAGGCGCGGTTCGGTCGTGCCGCAAGTGTCCGTCCACAAAGACCTTTTCGGCGTGGGCGTACACACTGAACGGGTGGGCGTCCCACACGACGACGTCCGCCATCTTGCCCTTCTCGAGCGTACCGGTCTCGGCCTCGATGCCGAGCGCCCAGGCGGGGTTCGCCGTGATCCAACGCAGCGCCGTGTTCTCGTCGAGCTTCATGCCGAGGGCGCGCCCCGTCGCCAGGGCCTTCGCGGCTTCCTGGTTCATGCGCTGGATGCCCTCGGCGCTGTCGGTGTGCACGATGGCGCGCGCGCCGGCCTCTTGCAGCAGAGCGATGTTCGCCTCGACGCCGTCCCACGCCTCGATCTTGAAGCCCCACCAGTCGGCCCAGGTGCTGACCGAGACCTCTTCCTTGGCCAGTACGTCGCGGATCTTGTAGGCCTCGACCGCGTGGTGGAACGACCGCACGCGGTAGCCCATCTCGCGCGCGACCTTGAGCTGCAGCAGCATCTCGTCGGCCCGGTAGCAGTGGACCTGGGGCAGGATCTCACCGGAGAGCACACCCGCCAGGGTCTCGAGCACGAGGTCGCGGTCGGGCGGGTTCGTGGGGATCTTCTTCCCGTCCTTCAGGTCGTAGGGCTTCTTGCGCCACTGGTCCCACTTGACCTTGTAGCGACGCGCCTCGAGCCATCGCGAACGCATCATGTAGAGGCTGCCCATGCGGCTCATGGGCATCGAGCCCTTGTCGCGGCCGTAGACGCGCTTCGGGTTCTCGCCGCACGCCATCTTCAGCGAGTCCTTGGCGCCGGGGAACCGCATCGCCGCAGCTTCGCGCGCGGGGTTGAGCTTGAGCGTCACGCCGCGCCCGCCCATCAGGTTGCCGCTGCCGGGCAGCACGTGGAGCGTGGTGACACCGCCCGCAACCGCCCGCTCTAGGCCGGGGTCCTGGGGCCAGAAGGCCTCCTCGGCCCGCACGCCCGCGGTGATGGGGTTCGTCATCTCATTGCCGTCGGCGTGGGCCCAGACCCCGGGCGACGCGTAGACCCCGAGGTGACTGTGGGTGTCGATGAGGCCCGGGGTCACCCAGCGCCCCTTGCCCTCGACGACGGTCTCGCCCTCGCGGGCCGCCGGCGCGTCGCCCTCGCCCAGGTCGGCGATGCGCCCGTTCTCCAGGCGCACCCAGCCGCGGGTCCAGACCGGTCCGGCCGCCGTCAGGACCGTCGCATCCCGAATCAGCGTAGGCCCCGAAGCGGCGCGGGCCGGCTCGAAGGGCGGCGGCGTCACCTCGACGGGCGGGTCGAGCAGGACGGGGCCGTCCGCGTCGCCGCCGGCGGTTTCATCGGGCTTCTTCTCGGCGCCGGTGCAGCCCAGCAGGGCCACCACCGCCACGCAGTGCACAAAGTTCGACCGCATCCGGTTCCTCCTCGGGGGCGGACCATACGCGACGCGCAGGTCTGCGGAGTAGTGGGGAGTAGTGGTAGGATGCGCACCATGGACGCCAGACCTCTTCTCATCGCCCTCTGCGTCGGCGCGGGCTGTTCGGTTTCCCTCGACTTCGACCGCGACTACCCCGGTGAGACCGGCGGCGAGGGCGGTGAGGACGGCGCGGGTGCCACGGGGGGCGACCCGCTCGGGGGCGAGGATGGGTCGGGTGCCACAGGGGGCGACCCGCTCGGCGGTGAAGCCGGGAGTGGCGGCGACGGCGGCGACGGCGGCGACGGCGGCGGTGGACGTCCGGAGGACCTGCAGTCGCAGTGCGAGCTCGTGTGCGACGCGGTCAACGTGTGCCTCGCGGCTTCGGAGTCGTGCGCCTCTTGGCGCAAGCTCTCGGACGACCTCGTCGAGGGCTACGTGACCTTCTGCACCTTCGAGTGCACCTCGGGGGGCTGGTACACCGAGGACCAGTTCGAGACCCTCACGGACCCGCGCAATTGCGTCCAGGTCGTGCGGGCGCTCTCGGAGGACACCGGCTTCCAGTTCTTTTGTTCGCTCGAGCGCACCTGCGGCTTGTTGTGCCTGCAGGAGCTTTGGCTCTTCGATGGCTGCGAGGCCCCGGAAGACCCGGAGTCGCCTCCCGCCCCCTGCGTCGAGCAGTGCCTGGACCAGCCCTTCGGGTTCTGGGCATGCGTGGACCAGGCCAACTCGCGCCCCGGCCCTGATCCGGAGCTGTGCACGGTCTATCCGGCCTGCGAGGCCTCGCAAGGCATCCCCTGAGCGTCAGAAAATCGCGTCGAGCGGGCCCACGCCCTGGTCGCCGAAGCGGTCGATGCGCTGTCCCATCGCGTGCGCCACCGCCGTCCACAGGCCACCGTGGCGCGCATAGCCCACGTCGACGAGGCGCCCGGGCGAAACTGCGCCGCCCCCGTGGCCCGAGAGCAGAAACGGCATGTCGTCGTGCAGGTGGGTGTTGCCGTCGCTCACCTCGCTGCCGCAGAAGACGAGCGTGTAGTCGAGCATCGTGCCGTCACCCTCGGGGCGGAGGCGGAGCTGCTCCAGCAGGTAGGCGAACTGCGCGACGAACCAGCGGCGCTGCGCCACGTAGTCGCGGTACTCGCGGCGCGCTTCGTCGTGCCGCGGCCCGTAGTGGCTCGCCTGGTGGCTCCGCATGTCGAAGCCAGGGTCGTACATCTCGGTGTCGGCGAAACGGCTCATGATGAGCTCGCTTGTGTGCAGCGAAGCCTGAATCACGCCGACCTGCGTAAGGCCGCAGGCCATCGCCTGTACGAGCACGTCGGTCTGGAGCCGGAGGATCTGCGGGAAGAGCTCCGGGGCGTAGAGGCGTCCGGCGTCGAGGCCCTCGGCGGCGAGACGGGGGGCGTCGCAGGTGGGCAGCCCAGGTTCGCCGGGCTCGGGGTTCACGCCCGGCTCCATGGCGAGCGTCTCGATGCGTCGCTCGACCTCACGCAGCGCCTCGGCGTGCAAGTCCAGACGCGCCCGCTCGGCCGTACCGGCGCGACCCCGCACCGACGCGAGGTCCGCCAGGGCCGTGTCGAGGACCCGCAGGCGGCGATCACGGACCGACGGGGCGGCGGACCCCGGCATCGAGGGCGGGCTCGGCGGCACGAGGACCCCCGCTCCGAAGAGGCGCTCGAAGGCGCGCACCGGATCGTCGTCCGGGGCGATGCTCTGACCGGGGCTCGGATAGCTGATGTGCTTGTCGCCCGTGGCGTTGCTCACGTTGGCCATCGCGCCCAGGTACACGTGCCGGAAGGGCGAAGACGCCCCCGCGGTGCGCGCGAGGAACTGGTCGATGGACTCGCCCCGACCGCCGTCCGCCGCGGTGAGGAGCTTGACCGCGCCGCCGGGGTGACTGCCCGCGTCGGTGGAGCCCATGGAGAGACCGTTGAAGAAGAGTGTGTGGTCCTTGAACGCGGCGAGCGGTTCGAGCACTCGCCCGAGCTGGAAGTCGAACTCGGTGCCCGTGCAGTGCCACGCGCTGCGCTCTCCGTCGGCGCTGCGCCCGGGCACGCCGTCGGGGAAGTAGAAGAAGATCGCGCGGCGGGCCTGACGCGCCTGGGCCCACGCGCGACCCGGGCGTGCGAGGAGGGGCAGACCCGCCGCCGCCGCCCCGGCGAAGCGCAAGAAGTCACGTCGGTTCACGGCGTGCCCTCCCCCGTAGGTTCTGCGGTCGCTGCGCGGCGCGCGAAGGCGGGGTCCGAAACCAGCGCGACGAGCAACGCGCGCACGTCCCCGCCGCCGGCGCGGAACGGCGCGAGGGCGCGCTCGACCTCGCAGCGGTCCAGCTCGCCCTGCAGGCCGCCGTGGGTCTCCAAACGACCGCGGACGAACCGCCACGCCTGCGTCGCGAAGCACACCTCCGCGCGCTCGCTGTCCGCGAGGATGCGGCCCAGCTCCGGCAGGCTGCCGAAGGGCGCCGAGGTGCCGGTGCCCAGGCCCTCGACGTCGTTCATGTCCGCCGAGGTGTCGAGGGGGCGTCCCAGGTCGGTGTCTCGATGCGCGCCCACGGCGTCGAAGGCCTCGAAGCCGAAGCCGACGTCGTCGATGTACTGGTGGCAGGCGGCGCAGCGCGCCTCGGCCGTGTGCTGACGGAAGCGCTCGCGGGTGGTGGCGTTGGGGTCCACCTCGGGCACACCGCCGGCGTCGGGCGGGGGCGCGCCGAACTCGGTGCAGAGCAGGCGCTCCCGCACGAAGAGGCCGCGGCGGATGGGCGAGGTCTGGTCCGAGTGCGCCGTGACCGCGAGGACCGCGCCGTGTCCCAGCACCCCGGCGCGCTCGCCGACGTTCAGCGGGGTGCGCTCGTAGGTCGTCGACGCGCGGTCGCCCTGCAGGCCGTAGTGCGCGCGCAGCAGGCCGTTGGCGAAGGTGTAGTCCGCCGTGAGCAGCGCGGGGAAGCGCGCTTCGGGGTCGAGCATCACGTGGGCGACGAAGCGTCGGGACTCCTCGAGCAGCGCCGTCGACAGCGCCGGAGACCAGCCGGGGAAGAGGTCGGCGCGCTTCTCCAACTGCCCGAGCCCCGCGATCCCGAGCCACTGCTCGGCGAAGGCGCGCACCACGGGCTCGGCGCGGGGATCGGCCAGGAGCCGCTCGGCCTCGGCGGCGCGGCCCTCGGGGGTCGACAGGCGGCCCTCGAGCCCGGCCGCGCGCAGGGCGGCGTCGGGCGGGGTGCCCCAGAAGGCGTAGGCCATGGCCTCGGCGAGCTCCCAGCCCGAGAGGGTGAAGCCGTCTCCGTCGGCGCTCCCCAACTCGCTCCGATACAGGAAGAGCGGCGACGACAGCACCGCCTCGACGACCGTGGCGACGGCCGCGGCGGGACCGGACTCGGCCTCGACCTCGGCGAAGAGCGTGCGGTAGCGGGCGGCGACCTCGGCCTCCAACGGGGCGCGGAATGCGCGACCGACGAAGGCCTCCACGAAGGTGGCGCCGCAGCCGGGTGTGCCCAGGCACGGGGCCACCTGCGCCGCACGCGCCTCGACGACCGCGGCCACGGCGCGACCCGCCTGGAGCCACGCCTCGATGTGCGACGTCGTCACGACGGCCGCTTCGGCGTGGGTGTCGTAGGGGTAGCCCTTCGGTCGCGTCTCGGCCGGCAGGTTGCGGGCCAGGGACTCGAGGTCCGGCAGGGCGAAGCCGCCGCCTCCCGGGGCGACCGCGTCGGCGCAGCGCTGGGTCAAGAGCGCGTTCTGTCCGCCAAAGCCGTCCGGCGAGCGGCGCGGGTTCTCGGGGTCGGTCAGCCACTCGCGCTCGTCGACCACGAGCTTGTAGGCGTGCTCGCCGTCGGGGACCTGGAACTTGCCGAGCCACCGGCCGAGGTCCGGCTCGAGGGTGAGCGGCCAGCCGCCCGCGGCGATGGTCGGCGCCCAATCGTTGAACGAGCCCGCGACATGGACCGTGGTCGGGCTCCGACCGGCCGGGTCGAAGACGAAGGTGCGCACGGGACAAGGATCATCGACGCAGACCGCGTCGGCGCAGGTGGCCCGCGCCCAGTCGCAGTTCGCCAGAGTGTCGCACGCCACGCCCGGGCCCGCCTCGACGGTCGCGAAGAGCGCCCGCACGCTGGCGAGCCACTCGCGGCGATTCAGCAGGCGCAGCGCGCGCGGCCCGGGCTGGGGCGCGGCGCAATCCAGGCGCGGGGTCTCGCGCAGCTCGGCCAGCACGTAGTCCGCGACGGCCTCGGCGCACGCGCGGTCACACAGCTCCGGGCGGCCCAGCGGCATCGAAGCGTCGATGTAGTCCACCAGGTAGTCGCGCACGTAGGGGCGCGTCAGCGCGGGGCCGGCGCCGCCCTCGCCCGAGGCGCCGTGGCAGCTCGCGCACAGGGAGGCGTAGAGCGCGCGGCCGTCGCCAGGCTGACCCGGGCCGACGCCGGTGTCCGTGTCGGGAGAGACACCCTCGCCGCCGGTGCCCGGGGGGAAACCGCCACCCGAGCCTGGCGGGCGTGCGCCCCCGGAGGAGGCCGCGCCACCGGTCGGGGTGACCGTGTCATCGGCCGAGTCGCCGCAGGCCGCGGTGAGGTGACCCGCGAGCGAGAGGGCAAGCGTGAGGAGCGCGCGTTTCACGGAGGTGGAGCGTAGCGCACCCGTCGGGCCGATGTCCCCGCCGTCGACGCATCAAGACGTCCACGGTCCGCGCGCGCCGACCCGGGCCGGGCGCGCCCACGGAGCTGCCCGGGCCCGTTCCGAAAAAAACGCACCCGACCGTGCAAGGATTTCGTCCCAGCCCGCGAAGAGGGGGTGTGGCGTTCGCCGCAGCGCGAGCGCCCGTCACCCGCCCACTCAGGGGAAAGGCTCCGACCATGCGCGTCACCGTGCTCCGTATTCTTGCGTCCACCGCACTCACCGTCGCCTTCGCCGCACCCGCGACCGCGCTGGCGCAGTGCGCGATCAACCTTGCGAACTGCGGCAGCGCCGCGCAGACGGCGGTCTGCGTGCGCACCACCCGGAACTTCATCGCGCAGTGCACGGCGGTCTGCGACGCCCAGGCCACGCCGCTGCCGGCGAATACGTGCACGAGCGAGGCGTGGTACTCGAGCGCCTGCGGTCAGTTCGAGCAGGTTCGCCTCGAAAGCAACCCGAACGCCTCGAAGTGCCGCGGCGTGATTGAGAACGGCGTTCGCCCCGCGCACACACTCAAGCGCGTGGCCATGGCATCGACTGCCCTCGGGGACAACTGGCAGCGCTCGAACAGCCGTGCCGGCGTCGCGGCCTGTCAGTCGGGGAGCGGCACCTGCAACAACGTGCGTTCAGTCGCGTCGACGCGGCCCGTAACGAACCCCACGCCCATGACCGGCACACTGGTCGGCAAGCTGGTCGGCCAGGCGCAGGGCGTCCCCGTGAACGGGCAGACCAAGCTCGAGAACGACCACGCGCCCTGGCGCGCGAACGGGGCGTTCTCGGGCACCTGCGACGAGTATGTCTTCCACAAGTACGAAGGGTACGCGCTCTTCGAGGACGCAACGCTCTACGGGCTCGGCAACCCGCGCATCGCGTTGACCGTCGCCTACACGGACATCGCGGGAGACCGGTCTCGCCGAGCGCTGGGTGTGCGGGGCGGCATCTACGATTGGAACCAGCGCGCCTTGCTGGGTCAGAACCTCTTCCCCGCGGGCGTGCAGCCGAAGAATGACTTCACGGCCGTGTCGTTCTCCGAGACCCACGTGGACCGGATTCCCGTGTTTGGACCGGGTTTCCAGCCCATCAGCTACTACGACGCCCCGGACCTCGGAACCATCGGCGCCCAGCCGGGTCTGGTGAACGACGCGCTGAGAAACAAGCTGAACGCGCTGGCGGCCAGCGGCGACGGGCAGCACGTAGAGACCTTCGAATGGCACGCCCTCAGCAACGCCGCCGCCGCCGCCGGGCAGTACAGTGACGAGGAGCTCGACCGCGGGGCCGCTCTCGGGGCCGAGCTGCAGAGTCTGTTGAACCAACGCGCCCAGACCATCGCGGCGCGTGTCTTCTGCGCGCCGGAGCTCGACCTGGTGGCCACCTCGGTCGTGCCGAGCAGCCTCGACCAGCTCTCTCCGGTCTGGAACCCAGGCGACGGGCTCGACATCGCGACCCCCTACTTCGAGCCCATCGGCCTCCCGATGGACCTGGGCGGCCTCTTCCCGGGCGCGAACTTCTTTGCAGGTCCGATCCAGAACGACAACGGCGGAGGCATCTGCGTCACCCTCTGGGACGACGCGCTCCGTTGGGCCTTGTACGCGATCGATACCGAGATCGAGGCGCTGGTCGCCACGGCCGACAGGTACGGCTGCCTCGAGCCCGGATTCACGCGCTGCGACTGGTCCCCCGGCCTCTTCGCCAGCCGCGTTCGCCGCCTCTTCGAGGTGCAACGCCAAGCCGATTTCGACCGCTGTCTGGGGGAGACCGAGGGCACGGCGAACGGCTACACCAGCACGCTGGTCTCGGACGCCGGCGAGTTCACCTACCTGGACGGCAACAACGTCTCGCGAACGGCGGTCGTCGACGGTGTGGCGTGCCAGGCGGGCCTCGACTACCGGACCGATCCGGACCTCGTCGAACGGTACTTCGCGTGCCGTCGTGCCAAGCGCGAGGGCCAGCAGCTCGGCGACCAGGCGCGCGTCAAGGCGGCCGTCGGAGCGGCCGGCACGGTCACCACCAACCAACAAACCGGCAACATCACGAGCCTGAAGCAGTGGAAGGGTGACCAGTTCAGCGGCGGCAACTCGATGTTCGGGACGACCGTGAGCTACGGCGCAGGCTGGGAGCTGGCCAACCTGCGGAGCGCCCAGCTCTGCAACTCCAAGGCGGGTCTGAACGCCAACGCGAGCATCGCGGCGAAGGTCTTCGGAACCGCCAGCACGCTCCTCGCCGTGGACGCCTCGCTCTACGCCGGCCAGAACACCACCAGCAAGCTCAGCGTGAAGGTCCTCGGCCAGGAGCTCGGGCTGGCGAACGTGGACAACGAGTCACTCGAGTTCAACCTCATCACGGGCAACGTCTCTCGCGACCAGTCGTTCCTCTCCGTTTCGCAAATCATCATGATCGGGCCGTTCCCGGTACGTGTGGCGGCCAGCGCCGCGGGCTTCGCGGGTTTCGACTACGACGTGTCCGGGGATTGCGACGGGGCCGCGGCGTCGATGACGGGGAGCTTCAGGCCCTACGCCGGCATCAAGGCACAGGCCAGCGCGGGCATCTCGGCCGTCATCGTCGAGGTCGGCATGAAGATCGACCTCGTCCTGGCGAGCCTGGGCTTGCCCCTGAAGGCCGCCATCGCCATGACCGACGTGAATCAGCCCGACGGGGCGGTCTCCTTCGACGCCGCGCTGGACCTCGAGGCTCGTTTCCTCGACGGCCGCGCGTCGCTCTACGCCGAGGTCTGCTACCTCATCGGCTGCGAGTCCTGGGACTTCGAGCTCTTCTCCTGGACGGGTCTGCGCACTACGGCCCAGCTCTTCGCCGCCTCCTTCAAGGCACCCTTCGCCGCGCTCGCGATGTGAGCGCGAGACGGGTCGAAAAAGTGACCCGTCCGTGCAAGGTCTCGGTGTCCTGCGGCGAAGGACAATCCGAGGCCTTGCCGTCGTTTCGGCGGCCCACCGCCACCCCATCCGCGCGCCGCGTCCGCGCACCGGAGGAGCACCATGTCTCGCAGTCGTCCTACGTCGTTTCGCCGGGCTCTGCTTTTGCCCGCTCTCTTGGTCGGCGGTCTCGCCGCCGCGCTCGCCTTCGAGCCGACCCCTTTCGCGGACCCGACGACCGGGCCGGATGAAGCCCGCCGGGCGCACGAACGACTCGAGCTGCGCGGTCTCTACGCGCTCGCCCTGGACGCCCACCAGAGCGCCGACCACGGCGAGCAGGGCCTCGGCCTGCTGGAGAGCGCGCTCACGTTCGAAGGCGAGGTGACGCTCACGCCCGAGGGCCCCGGTCGACTCGCGTTGACGCTCCAGGCCGCGCGGCGCGTCGAGGGCCGATTCGGTGGGGGTGGCCTCCGTGGCCTCGACGCGGTCTTCGAGGGCGCCGTCGGCCAGGTCGTGATCGCACGCTACGACGCCCAGGGTGTCTTCACCGGCCTCGAGGTCCCTCCGGGTGTGGGCGAGGCGGCCCAGGGGCTCTACCAGGCGCTGGCGGGTGTGTTGCAGCGCACGCCTGAGGGTGTTTCGGAGGCCACGGTGCTCGCGCGGATGGACGCCACGTGGTCCGTCACCCCGCAAGGCGACCTCGAGCGCGCCCGCAGCGCCGCCTCGGACCCGGCCCCGAGGCATCCGGGCGCCACCCAGGTCGAGCTGCCGACCTCGAGCACCCGCTTCGGTCTCGACACCGTCGGCCGAGTGGTCTCCGTGAGCCACGAGGAGCGCACGCGCCTCCTCAACGACACCCACACCGAGCGTGTGAACGACCACCTGAGCCTGACGCTGCGGCGTCTCGGCGACGCCCCGATCTCGGTGGCGGACCTCGATGCGACTCGACGCACCGTGGGTGTCGGCGAGGTGGCACCGGACGGCCTCGCGGAGGCCGAGCTTTTGCGCGCGGCCGCCGCGGGGCTGGACCGTGAGACCCTGGTTCGCCTCGTCCGCCTGCACGGGGCTGCCGGCCGGATGCCGGACCTCTCGCGATTCCTGTACCGAGCCGCGGCGCTGCTGCGGCTGGACCCCGAGGCGGCCGCCGCGCTGGCGGCCACCTACGATGAGCTCCCGAGCGCCGCACCGGGCCGCGGGCTCGTCCTCGATTTGCTGTCGCAGGTCGGCACCGACGGCACCCAACGCGCCCTCGTGGAGGTTCTGAGCTCCGCGACCGCGGTGGCGGACCCCCTCTACGAGGTCCATGTGCAGCGGATGGGCTTCGTCCCCGACCCGTCGCCGGCCCTGGTGGACTTCGCCCGAGAGCTCGCCGCGCATCCGCCCGCCGGGACGGAGAAGGCCGCCGCCTTCGGACTCGGGGCCGTGGCCGGTCAGGTCGCGCGACAAGGCCGCGAGGCGGACGCGGTGGCGCTCGTCGAACCCCTGCGCGAGGCCTTGGAGCACGCCGAGACGCCCGAGGCGCGGGCCGACGCCCTGCGGGCCCTCGGCAACGCCGGCCTGGCGTCCGACTTCGAGACGCTGGCCGCCCACGCGGACGCCGATGAACCCGGGGTCCGCGCCGCCGTAGGTTCAGCGCTCCGCAAGCTCGACACCCCGCAGGCGCGTTCCCTGCTCGTGACCCTCGCCGGGGACGCCGACCGGGACGTTGCCCTCTCGGCGTTTCAGTCTCTCACCGGGTTGGAGCTGGGCTCCACCGAGCTCGACGCCCTCATCGGCGTCGCAGGCAGCGCCCACCTCGCCGAAGCCGTCGCCGGGGCGATGGTGAACACCGCCGCGCGCTATCGCGAGCGCCCCGAGGGCCGGCTTCTGCTCGTCACGCTGGCTGCGCGGCCCGATCTGAGCCCGGCGCTCCGTGCCCGCCTCGAGGCGCTGGGCGGGTGAGCCCTGGCGAGGCCGCGCGCGGACCGAACCGGCCCGCGCCTCACAACCGCGTGACGCGCGGGTGCCCCTTCCCGAGATCCCCGAGCAGGTTCCGCGTGTCGACAATCCGCCGCGCGTTGTCGAGCAGCTTCTGGCGGTCGAAGTACCGGTGGTCGGTGATCACCACCACGCAGTCCCACTCGCCGAGTTTGCTGTAGTCGAGCGCCACACTCTCGAGCTCGCGCCCGACGAAGTCGTGCCCGTGCAGCTCGATCTTCGGCACGAAGTCGTCCTGGTACTCGACCTTCGCGCCGCGGGACAGCAAGCCCTCGATGACGGGGATCGCGGGGCTCTCGCGCCAGTCGGTGATGTCGCGCTTGTAGGCGGCGCCCAGCACCAGAATCCGGCTGCCCTTCAACGAGCGCTCGTCGTCGTTGAGCGCCAGCGCGACCCGCTCGACCACGTAGTTCGGCATGGCGTTGTTGATGTCGTCGGCGACCTCGATGAACCGCGTGCGGTAGTTCATCGCCCGCAGCTTCCAGCTCAGGTAGTGCGGGTCGATGGGGATGCAGTGGCCGCCGAGCCCGGGCCCCGGCCAGAAGGGCATGAAGCCGAAGGGCTTCGTGGCCGCGGCGTCGATGATCTCCCAGATGTCGAGGCCGAGCTTGTTGGCGATGACGGCCGTCTCGTTGACGAGACCGATGTTCACCGCACGGAACGTGTTCTCGAGGATCTTCACCATCTCGGCGGCGGTGGGGCTCGAGACCGACACGACCCGCGTGGTCACGCACGCGTAGAGCGCCTCAGCGGCCTTGGAACACGCGGGGCTCATGCCGCCGACGACCTTGGGGGTGTTGCCGACCTGGAAGACGGCGTTGCCCGGGTCGATGCGCTCGGGGCTGAACGCGAGGTGGAAGTCCGCGCCCACGACGAGGCCGGTGCGCTCGAGCATCGGGGCCACGACCTCGACGGTCGTGCCGGGCCAGGTGGTGCTCTCGAGCACGATGAGCTGGCCCTTGCGCAGCCGCTTCGCCACCCGCTCCACGGCCGAGACGACGAAGCTGAGGTCCGGATCGCGGGTCTTGTTGAGCGGCGTGGGCACGCAGATCGCGATGGCGTCGCAGCCCGCGAGCACGGCGTCGTCCGTGGTGGCGCTGAATCGACCGGCGGCGACGAGACGCGCGACCTCTTCAGCGGGCACGTCGGGGATGTGCGACTTGCCCTCGGAGAGGAGCTGCGTCTTGGACGCATCCACGTCGAAGCCGACGACGGTGTGGCCGGCATCGGCAAAGCCGACGGCGAGGGGCAGACCGACGTAGCCGAGCCCGACCACGCCGATGGTGGCCTTGCGCGCCGTCAGCCGCTCGAGCAGCGCGGCGGTGAATTCGGCGACGGCGGGAGCCTGGGGATTGCCTTGCACGGATGCGCTCCATTCCAGTTCGGGAGTAAAACGGCACGGGATTATGGTGATCGCCTCCGGGGCCTACAAGCCCCGGGGCGTGACGACTAGGCACGGGCGAGCGCGGAGGACGACGATGGCGAAGTCGAAGGCGAAGGTCGAAGAGAAGCTGAGCAAGGCCGAGTACGCGGAGCGCCTCGCGCCCATGCAGATCGAGCTCAACGACGTCGCGCGGTGGTTGCAGCATACCGGCAAGCGGCTCGTGGTCGTCGTCGAGGGCCGCGACACGGCCGGCAAAGGCGGCGTCATCGGGGCGTTGACGGAGGAGCTCAACCCCAGGCAGTGCAAGGTCGTCGCGCTGTCGAAGCCCAGCGAGCGCGAGCGGTCGCAGTGGTACTTCCAGCGGTACGTGACGCACCTGCCCGCCGCGGGCGAGATCACCGTCTTCGACCGAAGCTGGTACAACCGCGCCGGGGTGGAGCGGGTGATGGGTTTCTGCGACGAGAAGGCCGCGAAGGCCTTCCTGGAGCAGGCCCCGGTCTTCGAGCGCATGCTGGTCGACGACGGCATCCTGCTGCTGAAGTACTGGCTCTGCGTCGACCAGGCCCAGCAGGAGGAGCGGTTCCAGGACCGCCTGCAGGACCCGCTGAAGCGCTGGAAGCTCTCGCCCATCGACCTCGAGGCGCGCTCGAAGTACGCGGAGTACGGCCGCATGCGCGACGAGATGCTCGCGGCGACCCACAAGCGCCACGCGCCGTGGACGCTCGTGGACTTCAACGACCAGAGACGCGGCCGACTCACCCTGATCCGTCATCTCCTCGACACCGTGCCCGAGCACGTCGTGCCCGAGGCCGACCTCGAGTTCCCGCCCCTGGACACCAAGCCCCGCAAGGAGCGCTTCAAGGGCCCCGTCAAGCCTATCCCGAACGTTTGAGTCCCACCGAAGGAACACGCCCCACGAGCAAGACCATCACCGCGCCGCAGATCGACATCGGCATCTCCGAGGAAGACCGCAAGGCGATCGCCGAGGGCCTGTCGCGCCTGCTCGCCGACACCTACTCGCTCTATCTCAAGACCCACAACTTCCACTGGAACGTGACCGGGCCGATGTTCAACACGCTGCACCTCATGTTCGAGGCGCAGTACACCGAGCTCGCCCTGGCCGTGGACCTCATCGCCGAGCGCATCCGCGCCCTGGGCTTCCCCGCGCCGGGCACCTACAGCGCCTACGCCCGCCTGACCTCCATCGAGGCGACGTCGGGCGTGCCCGCGGCGATGGAGATGGTCGCCCTGCTGGTGAAGGGGCACGAGGCCGTGACCCGCACCGCCCGCTCGACGCTGCCGGCCGTCGAGAAGGTGTCGGACGAGCCGACGGCCGACCTGCTGACCCAGCGCATGCAGGTCTCGGAGAAGACGGCCTGGATGCTGCGGAGCTTGCTGCAGTAGGTTCAGCGACGCTCGGGCTCGACGAGCGTCGACACGACGGGGGCGTCGGCGGCGCTCCGGTGCGGCAACGCGGGCCACCAGCGGGTCGCCTCGGCGGTGGGATCGAGGGGTTCGAAGGGCGCGCCCGGCCGCGGCGTGGCGACCCGAACACCCGGCCCGGCGGCCGCCGCGAGCACCCGCTCGATGGGCTCCGTCCAGCCATGGTAGGCGAGCTGGAACAGGCCCCAATGCACCGGGACCAGGACCTCGCCGCGGACCATCTGGTGCGCGCGCACCGTCTGCTCGGGACCCATGTGCCAATCGGGCCACGCGGGGTCGTACTGGCCCGCGTCCATGAGGGTGAGGTCGAAGGGCCCGAGGCGCGCGCCGATGTCGGTGAGCCCCGGAAAGAGCCCGCTGTCGCCGGAGTAGAAGACCCTACGCTTCGAGCCGACGACGGCGAAGCCCGCCCAGAGCGTAGAGTCCTTGTCGACGCCGGTGCGACCGGAGGCGTGGCGGGCGGGGGTCGCGACCACGGTGACCGGCCCGACGGGGTGCTGGTCCCACCAGTCGAGCTCGATGATCCGCGCCTCGGGGATGCCCCAGCCGGCCAGGTGCGCGCCCACGCCCAGCGGCACGATGAACGGTGCCGTCCAGCCGCGCATGGCCTGTATCGTCGGCAGGTCGAGGTGGTCGTAGTGGTCGTGGGAGATCAGCACCGCGTCGATCGCGGGCAGGTCGGCGAGCGCCATGGGCGGGTCGTACCAGCGCTCGGGACCGAGCCATGAGACGGGCGAGGCCCGCGGACCCCACACGGGATCGACCAGCAGGCGGATCCCGTCGAGCTCGACGAGGAAGGCGGAGTGCCCGAACCACGTGAGTCGCAGGCCCGTCGCGGGCGGCCGCTCGAAGCCTGTGCGCTCGGGGCGGACCACGGAAAGGGGGTCGTGCGGTCGGCCGTCCGGGCTCACGTTGAAGGCGCCGACGAGCGATCCCCAGACGTCGTTCCACAGGGGCTCGGGGTTGACGAACTGGCCGTCGCTCCACTGGGGCGAACCCTGCATGCGCTCGAGGCGCGCGCCCGTGGCCGAGGTGCCGAACGCGGTCCAGCCGTCCAGCCCGAGCGCCCCAAGGAAGAGCCCCAGCGCCACGAGCGCCGCGAGCCCCAGCCTGCCGAGCCACCAAAAGACGCGTCTCACGTTGCCTGCCGAAGCGAGGCCAGCAGCCGAGGGGTCTCGAGGCTGACCTCTCGGAGCGCCCCGCCGATGCGGTTCGCAAAACCGACGAACGCGAGGCCCCCCGCGTGGACCTGCGCGTGAAGGCGCGGTCGACCGCGTTCGTCGAGCACCTCGGCGCGCAACGCGGGGTCGGGCAGCAGGGCCTCGAGCCCCGGGCGCCACCCCGTCGCGAGCACCACATGGTCGACGGCGTGGGCCTCACCCCGCGCGTCGACGAAGCCGTCGGGCGTGAAGGTCTGGAGGCCTTCGACGGTGCGAATCCGACCGTCCTCGATGGCGGCGACGGTGCCGATGTCGATGAGCGGCACCCGGCCGTGGCCACGCACCAGATCGACGGGGCTCTGCTCGGGCTGCGGGATGCCGGTGAGGCTCGGCGGCACACCGGCCCGGCGCGCCATGAACAAGCTCACGGGGCCCGCGAGGCGCTTCGGCAAGGTCTCGTAGAACACCCCGATGCGCTGGGACGGGATGCCGAACCGTGTGCGGCGCACGATCCACGCGGGGCTCCGCCACACGAGCAGCACCGACGCCCCCTGCTCGGCGAAGTCGAGGGCGAGCTCCGCGCCGGAGTTGCCGATGCCGAAGACGGCGACGCGTCGCCCCTGGAAGCCTACGGCGGAGCGGTGTTCACCGCTGTGCACGATCGTGCCGCGGAACGTGCCCTCGCCCGGCATGGGCGGGCGATGGGGCACCCGATTCAGGCCCGTGGCCACGACGACGAAGCGCGCGTCGATGGGGCCGCCGCTGGTGTCGACCCGGAAGCCGTCGCCCTCGCGCCGCCGTATGCCGCGCACCTCGATGCCGTGCCGGGGCCGCACGCCGAGGGTGCGCGCGTAGGTCTCGAGATAGGCCACGAAGTCGTCGCGGGTGCGCCACTCGGGCGCGTTTTCATCGAAGGGCAGGCCGGGCAGCGACGACCACCGGTTCAGGGTGTGCAGCCGAAGCCGGTCGTAGTGGCGTCGCCACGAGTCCCCGACCCGCCCGCCCCGGTCGACCAGCAGGTGGGGCAGGCCGGCCTCCGTCAGCGCCGCGCTGGCCGCGAGCCCCGACGGGCCCGCGCCGAGCACGAGCGTCTCGACCCGCTCGGGCGAGGGCGCGTTCAAGACCGGGGTGTAGTCGACGAAGGGCCCCTCGCACGGGCGTGCGTTCGAGGACTCGACGTGGTCCACGGCCCCCGGGCGCACGGCGAGCAAGAGCGCCGAGCGGGTGCCGTACCCGGGCAGATGGATACACACGGCGTCGAGCGCGCGGAGTGTCTCGGGCTCGAAGAGCGAGCCGCCCCCAGACACGGCGCTCGCCTCGGGCTGCACATGACTCGCGAGCGCGCCGATGAGGCGTGCGCGCACCCCCGGCCAGTCGCGGGGCAAGTCCAGCGCGGCGGCCCGCAGACGCCCGACCTTCGGGTAGCTCGGGTCGTCCAGCACGGAGGTCGGCAGCACGTGCACCCCCTCCGGGACACGCTCCACGCGCACACGCGGCGCGTCAGGACGGAAATAGGCGACGCGCAGGTCGCGGGCGTCCCCGAAGAGGAGCTGCCCGCCGTTGAAGTCCGCGGGCGCCAGCGAGTCCAGGTAGGCGCACGCCGCGCCGACTTCCCCGGCCCGCAGCACCGCCAGCACGACCTCCCCCCGCGAGCGCGGCGCCGTCATGGGCCGCTCCGTCGGTCGCAGGTTCGTGAGCCCCGCGAAGAAGCCGCGCGCCGTCACGCCCATCCAGGTGCCGCCACGCTCCAGGTCGCGTCCGGCGAGCACCCGGGGCGACTCGCCTTGCACCTCGAGCCCGGTGGCCGGCCGGCCGAACATCTCGTCCCGGTTGGCGGCGATGAGCAGCGGAAAGACGGGGTGGGCGTGGCGCAAGATCAGCACGGTGCACATGGCGCGTGAGGTTCCCACGAAACGCGCGCCCGCCCGAGAGTATCCTCGACGGCATGCGTAGAAGTTGGTCCCGAATCTGCTTGGCGCTCGCCCTCACCTCCGCCTGCGGCACGACGAACCGCGATGACGACGTCTGTCGCGGCGTCTGCGACGACGCCGACGCCACGGGCCCCGGACCCTACGGCCCCAAGCCGGACGCATCGCCCCCCTCGCTGCCGCCGTCGACGGCGAACTGGCCGCCGCCCCGCACGGGCGCTCAGACCTGTGTCTTGCCCGAGCTCCCGCCCGTGTCGCCCATGCAGGTGGTCGAGGCGTATCCCGCCCTCGACTTCGAGCGGCCGATTTTCTACACGTTCGCGCCCGGCGAGCCCGGGCGCAGGTACGTAGTCGAGCAGGGCGGGCGCGTCTACGCCTTCGAGGGCCGTGACGACGTCGCGGGCGCGGAGCGTTTCCTCGAGCTCGCGGTCTCACGCGACAACAACGAGGAGGGGCTGCTCGGGCTGGCCTTCCACCCGGGCTACGCGGAGAACGGCCGACTCTACGTCTACTACTCCGCCCTGCGGGAGGACGGCGGCCACGAGACCGTGCTCTCGGAGCTGCGTCGAGACGCCGCACGACCGACGGTTGCGGATCCGGCCTCGGAGCGTGTGCTGCTGCGCATCCGACACCGCTACGGCAACCACAAAGGCGGCGCGCTCCTCTTCGGACCCGACGGTTTCTTGTATCTGGGCGTGGGCGACGGCGGGAGCGGCGGGGACCCGCAGGACAACGCGCAGAACCCGAACATCCTGCTCGGCAAAGTGCTGCGCCTGGACATCGACCGGGACGACCCGGAGTGCCTCACACCCTACGCCTGGCCCGACGACAATCCCTTTGCGGGGGCCTGCCCGGACGCGCCCGGGGCCGAGGGGCGCCCCGAGATCTTCGCGACCGGCCTTCGAAACCCGTGGCGCATGAGCTTCGACCGGGACTCGGGGCGGCTCTGGGCCGGAGACGTGGGACAGGATGCGTGGGAGGAGGTCACGGTCGTCGAGCGGGCCGGGAACCACGGCTGGCGCCGCGTGGAGGGCCCGGACTGCTTCGACCGGGACGACTGCGCGCTCGAGGACTTCGTGCCGCCCGTATTCGCGTACCCGCGCAGCGACGGCAAGTCGATCACCGGCGGCTACGTGTATCGCGGCGAGCGCTTCCCGGAGCTGTGGGGCGCCTATGTCTACGGGGACTACCAGAGCGGCCGGGTGTGGGCGCTGCGGCTCGAAGCCGACGGCCGCACGACGAATACCCTGCTGGCCGAGACCGGCGCGCGCATCACGAGCTTCGGCGAGGACCCCGACGGCGAGCTTTTCATCGTGACGTTCACGAACGGCCGCAGCCTCTCGCGGCTCGCGCGGGTGGCGGAAGCGCCCGACTCGCCGTCGTTCCCCCGCACGCTGTCGGCGACGGGGTGCTTCGCCGACGTGCCGAGCCACACCCTCGCGGCGACCGTGGTGCGCTACAGCCTGAACGCCCCGTTCTGGAGCGATGGCGCCGAGAAGACCCGCGCGTTCGCGCTCCCCGTGGACGCGGTGCCGACCGTGTTGCCCGACGGCGACCTCGACCTGCCGGCGGGCACCGTGACGGTGAAGACGTTCTGGATCGACGCGGCCGACGGGCGACGCGTGCCCATCGAGACGCGCCTGATGGTGCGCCGCGCCATCGGGTGGCAGGGCTTCTCGTACCGCTGGCGCCCGGACCTGTCCGACGCGGACCTGCTTCCGGGCCCGGTGACCCAACGCTACGAGACCGCCACGGGCCCCCTGGACTGGGCGTACCCGAGCCGTACCGCGTGCGACGAGTGCCATACGGCCGCGGCGGGCGGCGCGCTGGGCCTGACGCTCCCGCAACTGAACCGGGCCTTCGATCCGTCCGGCGCCCCGCTCGGTGTTTCGCAGCTCGAGGCGCTGTCCACGGCGGGATGGCTCACGTTGCCGGCCGCCGCCGACACCCTGCCGCGCATGCCCTCCCCCTCCGACCCCACGGTCGACCTGGAGTTGCGTGCGCGCGCGGCCCTCGACACAAACTGCGCGTTCTGTCACCGACCCGACGGCGGCGCGAACTCCACGTTGGACCTGCGCTTCGACACGCCCCTCGGGGCGACCCGCGCATGCGACGAAGTCCCGGGCCAGGGCGAGCTGGGCCTCGCCGACGCGCGCCTGATCGCCCCCGGCGATCCCGAGCGCAGCGTGCTGCTCGCCCGGATGAATCGCCGCGGACGGGCTCAGATGCCGCCCGTGGCGAGCAACCGGATCGACACCGCGAGCGTCCAGCTCATCGAAGACTGGATTCGTTCTCTCTCCACCTGCGAAAGGCCCTCCCCATGACCCTCGTGCTCTCCGCCCTGCTCGCGTCCGCCCTCGCCCTGGTCGACTTCGGTCGATTGGAGCTCAAGGCGTTGGACGGCACCCCGTTCCCCGCCGCCCAGCTCCAGGGCAAGGCCGTGCTCTTCGTCAACGTGGCGAGCCGCTGCGGCTACACCTCGCAGTACGCCGGGCTCCAAGCGCTCTCCGCCCAGCACAAGGCGAAGGGCCTCGTGGTGGTCGGAGTGCCGAGCAACCAGTTCGGTGGTCAGGAGCCAGGCACCGCCCAGGAGATCCAGACCTTCTGCTCCACCAAGTACAACGTGGACTTCCCGCTCCTCGAGAAGCAGGACGTGAACGGCGCCAAGCGCACCCCGCTCTACGCAGCGCTCATCGGGAGCCCCGCGGGCGGGGGCAAGGACATCGGCTGGAACTTCGAGAAGTTCGTCGTCGATCGCAAAGGCCAGGTCGTGGCCCGGTTCCCGTCCAGCGTTCGCCCGGACGCCCCGGAGCTCGCGGCCGCCGTCGAGAAGGCGCTCGCCACCCCCTGAACGCGGGTGATTTCGGGCCCCACGTCGGGTATAGCGGGCGGCCCATGAGCACCGCGCCCTTCGACGTCGTCCCCTTTCTCGCCGCCGAGCTGCAACTCCCGCCCCATGGGGTCGCGGCCGTCACGAAGCTGCTCGCCGAGGGCAGCACCGTGCCCTTCATCGCCCGCTACCGCAAAGAGGCCACCGGCGGCCTCGACGAGGTGCAGATCCGGGCCATCGAGGAGCGCGGACTCTACTTGCGTGAGCTCGAGGAGCGGCGCGTGGCCGTGCTCGCGAGCATCGCCGAGCAGGGCAAGCTCACGGCCGAGCTGACCGCCCGCATCTCGGCGTGCACGACCAAGGCCCAGCTCGAGGACCTGTACCTGCCCTTCAAGCCGAAGCGCCGCACGAAGGCCACCATCGCGCGCGAGCGCGGGCTCGAGCCCCTGGCCTTGCGTATCCTGGAGCAGCCGCGCATCGGTGACCCCCGCGCCGAGGCCGCCGCGTACGTGCGCCCCGAGGGCGAGGTGCTCGACGCCGAAGCGGCCCTCGCCGGCGCCCGAGACATCGTGGCCGAGCGGGTGAGCGAGGACGCGGACGTCCGCACCTTCGTGCGCGAGACCTTCTCGCGGCACGGCGTCGTCGTCTCCGAGCGTGTGCCCGAGAAGACGCAAGCGCCGACGAAGTTCGAGGCCTACTACGAGCACCGCGAGCCCGTCGCGACGATCCCGTCGCACCGCTTCCTCGCGATTCGCCGGGGTGAGCGCGAGGGCTTCCTGCAGGTCGAGGTGGCCGTAGAGGCCGAGCGTGTTCTGCCGTTCATCGAGGGCCGCTTCGGGCTCGATGCCCGGAGCCCGTTCGCGCCGGAGCTCGCCCGCGCTGTGGCGGACGCCTTCAAGCGCCTGCTCGCGCCGAGCGTGGAGACCGACGTGCGGGTGGAGCTCAAGCAACGCTCCGACCTCGAGGCGGTCCAGGTCTTCGCCACGAACCTGCGGGCCCTTCTCCTCACCGCCCCCCTGGGCGCCCGCGCCGTCCTCGGCGTCGATCCGGGCATCCGCACCGGGTGCAAGTGCGCCGCGGTCGACCTGACCGGGCGGTTCCTCGAGACCATCACGGTCTACCCCACGGGGCAGGCCGCCCGCGCCGCGCAAGACTTCGCCGCCTTCGTGCGCAAGCACCCGCCCTACGCCATCGCCGTCGGCAACGGGACCGCAGGCCGCGAGACCGAGGCCTTCGTGCGCGCCACCCTCAAGGAGGCCGGGCTGTCGGACACGATCGTCGTGCTGGTCAACGAGTCCGGCGCCAGCGTCTACAGCGCGTCCGACGTGGCCCGCGAGGAGTTCCCGGACCTCGACCTCACGATCCGGGGCGCGATCTCCATCGCACGGCGCCTGCAGGACCCGCTGGCGGAGCTGGTGAAGATCGACCCGAAGGCGATCGGCGTCGGCCAGTACCAGCACGACGTGCACGGGCCGCTGTTGCAGAAGAAGCTCGAGGAGGTCGTCGAGAGCTGCGTGAACCACGTGGGCGTGGACCTCAACACCGCCAGCGCCCCGCTGCTCGCCCAGGTCGCGGGCATCGGTCCGTCGACGGCGAAGAAGATCGTGCGCCATCGCGAGAGTCACGGCCCCTTCGAGAGCCGCGCCGCGCTGCTCCAGGTCTCGGGCCTCGGGCCGAAGACCTTCGAGCAGTGCGCGGGCTTTCTGCGCATTCGCACCGGGGCCCACCCGCTGGACGCCTCGGCGGTGCACCCGGAGCGCTACGCTTTGGTGGAGCGCATGGCCGTCGACCTCGGCGTCGGTCTGGTGCAGCTCGTGGGCAACGCCGCGCAGGTCGACCGGATTCCCCTGGGCCGCTACATCTCGCCCGAGGTCGGCGAGCCCACGCTGCGCGACATCGCCGCCGAGCTGAAGAAGCCGGGCCGTGACCCGCGCGACACCTTCGAGCCGCCCCGCTTCCGCGACGACGTGCACACGCTCGAGGACCTGAAGCCCGACATGGTGCTCGAGGGTGTGGTGACGAACGTGACGGCCTTCGGCGCCTTCGTCGACCTCGGCGTGCACCAGGATGGCCTGGTGCACGTGTCGCAGCTCTCGGACAAGTTCGTCTCGGACCCGGCACAGGTCGTGCGGGCCGGCGACAGACTCAAGGTGCGGGTGCTCTCCATCGACCTGCCGAGAAAGCGCATCTCGCTGACGGCCCGCATGAGCGAGACCTCGAAGACCGTGGCCGCGGAGAGTGGTCCGGGGGCGCGGCCGAACGAGGGCCGCGGTCCGCGTCGCGACGGCCCGGGAGGGCGTCCCGGCCCGGGGGGCGGCGGCTCACCCAAGGGCCCACCGCCCAAGGGGGGCGATGGTTTCCGCCACAACCCCTTCGCCGACCTGCTGCGGGGCAAGACGTGAGCGCCCGCGCGCTGGCGCTGACGACCCTCGTCCTCGGGTGCGGCAGCGCGAAGCCGACGTCCCCGACCGCGCCCGAGGCCGCGACCCCGACCAGCGCCCCGGCCAGCGCCGTCGCGGAGTGCACGCTGGAGACGCCGCTCGTGCCGGGTGTGCCCGGCAGCCCCGGAAACCTGCTGCCCTCGGACATCAACCCGAACGGCGCCAGCGAGCTCGCGGCGCTGATGCGGGTCATGCAGAAGGACCTGGCCGAGGCGCGGGACACCCTGGGCGCGGGCGGCACCGCGCGTCCCCTGCGGGCGGCCCACGCGCGGCTGCGCTGCGCTTGGCCGACGGATCCGAACGACCGGAACCCGACCTACGACGCGTTCTCGCAGGCTTACCTCGCGGCGGTCTCGTCCCTCGACGCGGCCTCGGGCGACGAAGCCCGCGCCGCCCACGACCGGGTCCTCGACACGTGCGTCGCGTGCCACCAAGACACGTGCCAGGGTCCGATCCCGGCGATTGAGGCGCTGCGTTTCCCCAGGCCCGCGTCCCCGTAGGATCGCGCGGCGCTTACGGCGCCGAGGTCGGCGCCCCGCTGGGGGGCAATGCGCTCTGCACGATCGGGTGCTGCACCACCGCCGCGAGGCGGGCGTCGGCCTTCGCGCGCTCGTAGACCTCGCGCGGGTTCTTCGAGCCCCGCATCAGGTAGTGGAGCTGGGCCGCGGCCTGGTCGATCTGCCCCTTCTCGGCGAAGGCGAGCGCGCGCTCCCACGGCTGGATCGGGCGCGTTCCGGGCGCCGCTTCCACCGCCGAGGGCGGCGCCACGGAAGCGCCGCCGATCGACACGACCTGGCGCACCGGCGAAAGGTCCGGAGTGCTGGGCGCGGGCGTCTCCGGCCCGCTTCCACCGAGGAGCAACCAGCCCAGGCCGCCCAAAAGGAGGACGGCCCCGACGGCGATCAGGGCGATGGGCGGGCCGCGCCGGGCGTTCATCGAAGGGGCCTCCTGGGGGGGACGAAGGGTCCCGAGGGACGGTGCGCTCACCGGCGTGGACGGCTCGCCGAAGGTCGGGCTCGGCGCCGCTGGGGCGACCACCGACGGCTCGCGCGGCAGGGGAACGCCCGCCTGCGCCGCGAGGACCGCCACGGGGGCGCTCTCGAGCGTGGGCAACGACGCGATGTTCGGGGCCGGGAACGTGTCCTCGCTGCTCGTGATCGGGCGCTGGCTCGGCGCAGGGGCGACGGCGTCGCCATGGACGGCCGCCTGCAGCGCGTTCGCAAGCTCCGCCGCGGTCTGCCACCGGGCGTCCGGCGACTTCGCGAGGGCCTTCGTCACCACCGATACCAGCGCCGGGGACAGACCCAGCGACGCCGGGAGCGGCGGCACGGCCTCGCCGATGTGCGCCATCAGGAGGTCGAGCGGGCTCGTCTGCGTAAACGGGGGACGGCCCGAGAGCATCTCGTACAGCAGCACCCCGCAGGCGTACAGGTCGCTTCGCCCGTCGATGGAGCGGCCGCTCGCCTGCTCCGGCGACATGTAGCGCGGCGTGCCCATGATGATGCCCTGGCGGGTCGCCAGCGAGTCGGTCCCGGCCTCGGCGTTGAAGCGCTTCGAAAGGCCGAAGTCGAGCAGGCGCAGCTTCTCTTCGCCGAGCGTGCCCTGCACCACCATGAGGTTGTCGGGCTTCATGTCGCGGTGGAGCAGACCCGCGGAGTGGGCCTCGGACAATGCGCCCAGCACCTGCACGAGCAGGTGCACCGCGCGGCTCGGGGCCATGGGGGCATCGTCGCGGATCACCCCGCTCAGGGGCCGACCGGCCACGAGCTCGAAGGCGATGTAGATGAGGCCGTCGGCCTGCTCCCCGTAGTCGTGGAGCATCACGATGGCCGGGTGGCTCAGGCTCGCGACGACCCGCGCCTCGCGGAAAAATCGGGCCCGCGTCTCGGGATCGGCGGCCTCGCCGGCCCGCATCACCTTGAGCGCGACCTGGCGACCCACGGGGTCCTGGACCGCGCGGTACACCGCGCCGAAGCCCCCTTCGCCGAGCATGCCGACCACGGGGAACTTGCCGCCGACCACCGTGCCCATGAGCGCGTCGTCGGGCTTGCGATTGAGGTCCGCCTCGAGCACGAGCACGCTGCCGTCGTTCGGACACCGCGTCCCGAGGCGGGTCGCGGGGTTCATGTGCCCGCATTGTCGGCAGACCATGCGGGGCGAGACGTTGGGCGCGCTCATCGTGTTTCGCCTCGAGGCCGGAACATGGCGGCACACTAGCAGGTCGGACGCCCGCCGCGAAGGCGGTCGAGCCTTCGACCGACGGGTCACGCGTGTTAGGCTGCCGCCGCACTCGGACCCTTCGGAGACCCCATGCAGTTCCTCGACTTCTTTCGCGACGGCGTGCCCCTTCACCCGGCGCTCGTGCACGTCCCGCTGGGCCTGGCGATGGCGGTGCCGCTCGTCGCGCTGCTCGTGCTCGTGGGCACCTGGCGCGGGTGGTTCGCGCGGCGCGCGTGGCTCCTCGTCGTCGTCCTCCAGGGCGTGATGCTCGTGGGGGGCGCCGCCGCCTACAACACCGGCGAGAAAGAAGGCGACCTCGTCGGCGGCATCGTCGACGACGCGCCCATCGAGGCCCATGAAGAGGCCGCCGAGGTCTTCATGTTGGTCGCGGCGGGCAGCTTCGTCTTCTCGCTCGTGCTGCTCTTCTTCGAGAGCAACGGCCTCGTGCCTCTCGGCTACCTCATCGCGACGGCCCTCGCGGGGGTCGTGCTCGTCCTCGGCATGCGGCTCGGCCACCTCGGCGGCCGACTCGTCTACATCCACGGCGCCGCGGACGCACACAAGCCCGACGCCATCGGTCAGGACACGAAGTCCGACGAGGACTGACGCCCGGCGCCCGTCAGGCCAGGCCGGCGGCGGCGCGGAGCCTCTGGTACCCATCCTCGCCGAGCACGAGCCGCAGCTCGTCGGCGAAGACGTCGAGCACCAGCGCGGGTGTGTCGGTCTCGCGCTGGCAATCGTGTCCGCTCTCCTTCGGGCTCTCGAGATCGAGCGTGAGCTCGCCCTCGGAGCGGAGCACCGGGTAGGTCGCGCAGTCGAAGGGCTTGAGGCCGGGATCGACACACTGGAGCGCGCACTTCCGGTCCTCGGGCCGCAGGAAAACGCAGTTGTCCTCGGCGTCGTCCTCGGGGTCGACGACGACCGCTGTCGAAACACCCCGACCCGAAGGGAAGTCCACGTGCTCGAGCACATCGGCCTCGAACCAGGACTCCGGATCGGCGCGGTCTGCGGGGAGCAGCGCCGCGACCTCGTCCCTGCGGGCGAGAATCCGCTCTCGCAGGCCCGCGTCCAGCCAGACGCCGTTGCGGCAACAGAGGCCGCGGCACTGCTCGATGCGGCACCGGGCGCCTCGGGTGCGCCCGAGGATCGAAGGGTGAACCTGGAGACCGTCGACCACGAGCGAGGGCGCAGACATGGGCGGAACGTAGCAGGTTGACAGGGCCCCCCGCGCCGAAGAAACCATGGCGCCGATGAGCCTCACGGACCCACCCACACTGGACGCGCTGCTCGCCGAGGGCGACGACCGCGCGGTCGTCGAGCGCCTCATGGAAACCTACGGGGACGCGGTGCTCCAGCGTTGTCGGCTTCGGCTGGGCGGGAGCCAGGCCGACGTCGGCCTGGTGTGGGACGCGCGGCACGAGACCTTCGTCGAGGCCTTCAAAGCCTTGGCGCCGCACGAGCGTTTGCCGGATCCGGAGCGGTGGCTCCTCGAGCGCGCCGACCGCACCTGCGCGCTTGTCCTCAAAGCCGAGCGCGGGCGCTTGATGCCCCGCGAGCCCTTCACGCCGCCCGAGGGCGATTGGCGCGGCCCGGTCCGCTGGGAGCTGGACGTGCTCGGTGAGGAGGCCCCCGAGAAGTACCGCGGGCGCCGCCACGGTGACCGGGGCGGGCCGCCGATTTGGCGAGGCGTCGCGCTCGCGGGCTTCAGCCTCGTGCTCCTCGTCGGCTCGGGCCTCCTCCGCTGTTGACAGCACGGGTGAGCGGCTCACAATGCGGGCGTTTTCTCCCGGCCGGGCGCAGCCGCGCCCAAGGACATGCACCATGCGTTCTTGTCTCGTCGTCTTCGCGCTCGCGCTGAGCGTCTCCGCGGTTTCGTGCTCCAAGGCAGAGGAAGCGGCCAAGCCCGCTTCGCCGACGACGGCGGCCCCCGCGCCTGCGACCGCCGCCCCCGCGCCCGCCACCCAGGCCGCGGCCCTCACCCCCGTGGCCGAGGCCGAGGCGAAGTTCAACACCCTCTGCGCGACCTGCCACGGGCAGAACGGCATGGGCGATGGCCCGGGCGCCGCCGCGCTCAACCCGAAGCCCCGCGCGTACAGCGACCAGGAGTGGCAGGCGAGCGTGACCGACGAGCACCTGAAGACGATCATCGTCAAGGGTGGCCCGGCCGTCGGCAAGAGCCCGCTCATGCCGCCCAGCCCCGACCTCGAGACCAAGCCCGAGGTCGTCGCCGAGCTCGTGAAGAAGATCCGCAGCTACAAGAAGTGACCTCGACCCGGCTGATTGCGGTGATCCCCGGGGACGGCATCGGCCCCGAGGTCTCGAAGGCCGCCGTGCGTGTGCTCGAGCGGAGCGCGGAACGGCACGGTTTGCCCGTCGACTTCCGGTGGTACGACTTCAGCGCCGAACGGTACCTGCGGGACCGGGTGACGCTCCCCGAGGACGTCTTCGAGGACTTCCGCGACAACTACGCGGCGGTCTATCTCGGCGCGCTCGGGGATCCGCGTGTGCCCGACATGGCCCATGCCAAGGACATCCTCCTGGGCATGCGCTTCCGCCTCGACCTGTACGTGAACCTGCGCCCGGTCACGTTGCTCCACCCGGACCACACACCTCTGAAGGGTAAGTCCGCGGAACACCTCGACTTTGTCGTGTTCCGGGAGAACACCGAGGGCCTCTACGCGGGCATGGGCGGGAACTTCAAGAAGGACACGCTCGACGAGGTCGCGATCAACGAGGACGTGAACACGCGCAAGGGCGTCGAGCGCATCATCCGCGCGGCTTTCGAGTACGCCGTGAAGTACGGCAAGCGCCGCGTGTGCATGAGCGACAAGGCGAACGTGCTGACCTACGGCCACGGCCTCTGGCAGCGGGTCTTCAAGCTCGTGCAGAAGGAGTACCCGGACATCACGGCGCGCCACCTCTACGCGGACGTGCTCGCGATGGAGATGGTGCGGGCGCCCGAGGACTTCGACGTCATCGTGACGAACAACCTCTTCGGCGACATCTTGAGCGACCTGGGCGCCATGCTCGTCGGTGGCCTGGGGCTCGCGCCGAGCGGGAACATCCACCCCGGTCGCGTGAGCCTCTTCGAGCCCGTGCACGGCAGCGCGCCGCCGCTCGCCGGCAAGGACGTCGCGAACCCGATGGCGATGGTCCTCACGGGCGCGATGATGTGGGACCACCTGGGCTTCACGGAGCCCGCGCGAGAGCTCGAGCGGGCCGTGCGCGTCGCCCTGTCACGCGGGGAGTGCACCGCCGACGTCGGCGGCAAGCTCGGCACCGAGGCCTGCGGGCGCGTGCTCGAGGGGCTGGTCGCCGCGGGGGCGTAGGCCTCACTCGGCGTTCACTGAATTGTTGCCGCGAGGTCGCGTTCGCTCGGCCGAGGTGTCACGTCCGCGTTCGAGCGTGCGCACATGTGGCGACTCCCTCTGCGGTTCTTCTCGCTGGTGCGCGGGGCGCTCTTCGCCCGCAAGGGTTTTCGGTTCGACGACCCCGCGCGCGCCCGTCATCTCCAACTGTCGAGCCGAGTGGTCTGCCAGGGCCACGGTCTCGAGGTCGAGCTCGATGGGCCGCTGCCGACCGCGCCGGTCGTGCTCGTCGCGAACCACATCGGGTACCTCGACCCGTGCCTGCTGGCGTCGCTGCTCCCCTGCGCCCCCATCGCCAAGATCGAGGTGTCGCGGTGGCCGCTGCTGGGCTCCGCGATGGGGGGCCTGGGCTGCATCTTCGTGAATCGCGGAGACGTTTACAGCGGCGCCCGCGCGCTGCTCACCGCGCGCCGCCGCCTGCGCGCCGGGATCTCGGTCCTGGCCTTCCCCGAGGGCACCACGACGGACGGCTCGGTGGTGCTCGAGTTCCGCCGTGGGGTCTTCGGACTCGCCCGGCGGCTGGATGTGATGGTCGTGCCCGCCGCGGTCGTGCCCGTGGACCCGGAGGTGGCCTGGGTCGGTGACCAGACCTTCGCCGACCACTACGCGCGCCTCGCGAGCCGCGCCCGCACACGGGTGCACATCCGGCTCGGAGAGGCCATCCGCCTGGACCCGAATCACACCGCCGAGGAGTCGGCGGAGCTCGTTCGCCGTAGGGTCGACGCGCTGCGCCTCGAGGTCGTCGCCCGCCTCCCGAAGGCGACCCCCGCGACCTCCCGCGCGCTCCACGAGGCCGGTGTCACCTGACCGTCGCAAGTCGTTGCCGAATCGTCGCAAGTCATCGGAATCATGTCGCATTGGTCAGCGAGAAACGCATCAGTCACCTTCAGGAGACAGCAGATGCGCATCGAATACCTCGCTCGCCCCGGTCGCACGCTCGACGACAAACGACTCGAGGCGCTCGTCGCCGAGCTCCGCGCCACGGCGGCCGCGTGTTTCGCCGAGCTGCCGGACTACCAGTGCCTGCGCGGCACCCGTGAAGAGCTCGAGGACAAGGTCATCACCATCGCCCGTGAGGCCGACGGCACGATGGCCGGCTTCTGCTCGGCGGTGATTTTGCCGGTGCGCGGCGCCGGTGACGTCCTCCACCTGGGGCTGACCTGTGTGCGCCCGACCGTGCGCGGCGGCGGCATGACGCACAAGCTGACCTCGCACCTGGTCGTGCGCTACCTGCTCACGCACAACCCGCTCGGCCGGCAGTGGATCACCAACGTGGCCTGTGTGCTGTCGAGCCTGGGCAACGTGGCCCTGAACTTCGACGAGTGTTACCCCTCGCCCGAGGGCCCCGAGGCCCCCAGCCGCACGCACCGGATGATCGCCGAGAGTGTGTCGCAGCGGTACCGCGACAAGGCCTACATCCTGCCCGAGGCGGACTTCGACAGCGAAGCGTTCGTGTTCCGCGGCAGCGTGAAGGGCACCGTCTTCCAGAAGAGCGCCGAGGACGCCCGCTACCACCACCGCGACGCCGGCGTGAACCGGTACTACCTCGACCGCATGGCCTTCGATGAGGGGGACGAGGTCCTCCAGGTCTGCTCGATTCGCCTCTCGAGCATCGCGAACTACGCCTTCAAGCGCGGCCGCGCCTGGCTCGCCCGCGCGACGACGCGTCGCCTCGAGACGGCCCGGAGAACGGCGTGAGGTCTTCCCCGTCGCTCCCCGGGCTGCTGCCCACCGGTCGCCTGCGAGAGGCGACCCATCCGACGCAGCTCGCGCACTCCGGGGTCGACGTCGTGGGTGTGCCCATGGACCTGGGGGCGACACGCTCCGGGGCCTCCACTGCGCCGGCCGCCCTGCGCGCCGCAGGCCTGTCGTCGCGGCTCGCACGCTTCACCTCGACGCGCGATCTGGGGGACGTCGCCGTGCCGGCGCGCCACGTCGCCGTGCCCGGGGAAGAGAACGCGCGCTACCTGGGTGAGATTGCCCTCGCCTGCCAGCGGGTCTACGACCGGGTCACCGAGAGCGCGAACGCCCGACGCCGAACGCTGGTGCTCGGTGGGGACCACGCCATCGCCGCGGGGTCCGTGGCCGCAGCCTCCGAGGCCGCGCTGCGCCGCGGCGGTCGCCTGGGCGTGCTCTGGATCGACGCCCACGGCGACTGCAACACGGAGTGGACCACCCCGTCGGGCAACGTGCACGGGATGCCCGTCGCGTCGCTGCTCGGCTTCGGCCCCGACGCGCTGTGTTTCGGTCGGCCGCTCTCGGCGCGTCAGCTCGTGATGCTCGGCGTGCGCGAACTGGACCCCGGCGAGGCGCGGTTCCTCGACCACCTGGCGATCGAGCGCATCCCGGCCGACGAGGTCGCCGCCGTGCACGCAGACCGGATGGCGGCGCACTTGCTGGCGATTCTCGACCTGCATGGCCGCTGCGACACACTCCATGTCTCGCTGGACATGGACGGCCTCGACCCGCTCGACGCACCCGGGGTCGGCACCCCGGTCCCGAACGGCCTGCGACTCCTGCCGACCCTCGCCCTGCTCCGCGCCCTGGCGGCTCGACGCCCGATTCTCTCGGCCGACCTGGTCGAGCTCGATCCGTCCCTCGACCCGAGCGGCCGAACCGTCAGCGCCGCGCTCTCGCTGGTCGAGGCGCTCTTCGGCCCGTGACGACGTTCTCGGAAAGGCTCTGGCTCGAGAAGCTGTCGTTGGGTGCGCCCCCGGGTGTGCGCAGGCTCCACCTCTCGGACGTTCGCGTCGGTCGCAGGAGCTTCCCGTTGGAGGCCTTCGTCATCGGGACGGAGGACCGCAGCGCCCCAACCTTGGCGCTCTTCGCGGGGGTCCACGGTCTGGAGCGGGTCGGCACGCACGTCGTGCTGAGCTACCTGGAGAGCCTGTTCGAGCAGCTCGTCTGGGACACCGACCTGCAGGCGGTCTTCAGCGAGATGCGTGTCGTGGCGTTGCCGCTCGTCAACCCCGGGGGCATGTATCTCCGGACGCGCTCGAACCCGCGCGGCGTCGACCTGATGCGGAACGCACCGCTCGACGCCGACGGCGACCCGCACTGGCTCGTCGGTGGGCATCGACTCTCGCCCAAGCTCCCGTGGTTTCGGGGCAACGAGACGACGGGGCTCGAGGTCGAGGCCGAGTCGCTCACCCGCCTCATGCGCGAAGAGGTCCTCTCGGCCCGGGTCTCGCTCGCACTGGATGTGCACAGCGGCTTCGGCATCACCGACCGCCTTTGGTACCCGTGGGCGCGCACCCGGTCGCCGATCCCCGATCTGGGGCAGATGGAGCGGCTGAGCGGGCTGCTCAACCGCACCTATCCGCACCACATCTACCTGGTCGAGGCGCAGAGCGAGAGCTACACGACCCACGGCGACCTATGGGACTACCTGTACCTGGAGCACCTGCGCACCCTGCGCAGCGAGGGCCGCTTCTTCCTGCCGCTCACGCTCGAGATGGGCTCGTGGAACTGGGTGCGCAAGAACCCGAGGCAGCTCCTGTCCCGGCTCGGCGCCTTCAACCCCGGCAAGCAACACCGCTACGAGCGCACGATGCGCCGACACCTGCTGCTGGTGGACTTTCTGCGCCGCGCGGTGCGTCACTCCACGGCCTGGCTCTCGACCATCACCCCGGCGAAGTGACGGCGGCGCGTCGATTCGTCGCGTCGATGTCGCCGTTCGTTCCCGATGAGTGACCGGAGCGTCGCACGGCGTCCGGATGCTGGTGGGATGGCGAAGATACTCCTCTGCGAGGACGAGGCTGACCTCGCGCGCGCCGTGGCGTGGAAGCTGACGAACGCCGGCCACGTGGTCCTGGTGGCCGGCACGGGCGCCGACGCGCTTCGGCTCTACGACGACGAGCGCCCGGACCTCGTGCTCCTCGACATCCAGCTCCCCGACATCCAGGGCACCGAGGTCCTCAGACGCTTGCAGCAGCGGGCGCCGGAGCGCGAGCTCCCCATCGTCTTCGTGACTGCGCGCGACCAGGAGCTCGACCGCATCCTCGGCTTCGAGCTCGGGGCGGCGGACTACGTCGTCAAGCCGTTCAGCCTGCAGGAGCTGGTGCTCCGGGTCGGAGCCCTGCTGCGGCGCACCCAGGCGGCGACGGGCGAGAACATCATCGACCTGCCGCCGCTCCGGGTCGACCTCGCGTGTGAGCGGGTCACGGTCGAAGGGCGCCCGGTGGAGCTGAGCCACATCGAGTTTCAGATCCTGCGCACGCTTGCGTCGCCCCCGGGCAGAGTCCGCACGCGCGAGGAGATCCTGCGGGCCGTGTGGGGCGACGCGTCTTCGGTCTTCGACCGCACGGTCGACGCCCACCTCGCCCGCCTGCGGCGCCGCCTCGGGAGCGCGTCCGAGCGTGTGCGCACGCTCCGGGGCGCGGGGTACAAGCTGGCCTGAGACCCTTTCCACGCAACCCGAGGGGCGCCGCCTGTATCTGGTCAAACGTTGAACG
>JBMOFP010000002.1:0-90009 GCA_049318805.1 Bradymonadia bacterium | reverse complement strand
GGCGCGGGCTTCGGCGCGGGGACAGGCGCGGGCTTCGGCGCGGGGACCGGCGCGGGCTTCGGCGCGTGGACCGGCGCAGGCTTCGGCGCGGTGACAGGGACCGGCGCGGGCTTCGGCACGTCCGCGGGCGGCGGTGCTGGCCTGGGCGCCTCTGCCGGAATCGGGGCGGGCCTCGGCGCCTGGGCCGGCTCGGGTTTCGCCACCTCGGTCGGCGCCGGCGTGGGGGGCTCACGGGGCGGCGCGACGTCGGCGTCCGCCAACGGCGTTGGCGCCTCACCTGTCGGCCGAGGCGGCAGCGCGAGCGGGCTCGGACGGGGACGAATCGCCCGCGCCACGAGGACCACGACCGCGAGCCCTATCAGGCCGAAGACGAGCCACTCCGCGGTCGTGAGGCCCGCGGCGGCCGGCATCTCGGGCGTCTGCGCCGAGAGCATGTCCAGCAAAGGGGTCGGCGAGAGCATCGAGGGCGACCTCAGGTCATCCGCACGCTGACGAGCTTGCTCACTCCGGGCTCCTCCATCGTGATCCCGTAGAGCACGTCGCCGATCTCCATCGTGCGCTTGTTGTGGGTAATCAGGACGATTTGACTTGTGCGCGACATCTCTCGCACGACCTCGTTGAACCGGCCAATGTTCGCGTCGTCGAGCGGCGCGTCGACCTCGTCGAGGAGGCAGAACGGGCTGGGCTTGACCTGGAAGACGGCGAAGATCAGCGCGATCGCGCACATCGCCTTCTCGCCCCCGCTGAGCAGCCCGACGTGACCGACCTTCTTCCCGGGGGGCTGGACCATCATCTCGATGCCGGTCTCGAGCAGGTCATCGGGATCAACGAGCGCGAGGTGCGCTTCGCCACCGCGGAAGAGTCTCGGAAAGAGCAGCTGGAACCGCCCGTTGACCGCCTCGAAGGTCTCTCGAAAGAGCTGCCGGCTCGTTCGATTGATCTGCTCGATCGCCTTCTCGAGGTCGTCCAACGCGGCGTGAAGGTCCTGCTGCTGCGCGGCCAGGAACTCGAAGCGCTTCTCGACCTCGACACACTCCTCGATGGCGCCGAGGTTGATCTCCCCCATCCGTTCGATCAGCCCTTCGATTTCGTCGAGCCGGCGTTTGTCGTCCGGGGACGGCGGATCAGCGCCTTCGAGTTCCAGCGCCGCTTCCTCGACGGGCACCTTGTGAATCTCGAGGACACGCGCGGCGATGTTTTCGAGCCGGAGCGCACGCTCCTGGAGCCCCAGCCGCGCGTCCGCGACGACGTCGCGAGCATGGTCGCGTTTGCGCCGGCAGTCCTGCACGGCCAGCTCGGCCGTGTCGACGCGCGCCACCGCGTCGTCCTGGGCGGCGCGGGCCGCGCTCAAGGACTCGGCGCGCTCCGCGGCCTGGGCGCGTAGGGTCTCGAGCCGCTCGGTCACGTCACGCCGACGCCGCGAGAGCGCACCCAGGCGTTCGTCCACCGACTCCATCTCGTTCAGCGTCCGTGCGATCCGGTCCGACATCTCCTGGATCTGCACCTCGATGCGGGCCGCACGCTCGCGCGCCGCGGCAACACGTTCGGCGCGCGCGGCCCGAGACGCTCTCGCTTCGTGCAGTGCTGTGACGGCGACCTCACGCGCGTGCTCCGCATCGCGAACGAGTCCTTCGGCCGCCTCGATCGCCGCGAGCCGAGCCTTCGTGCTCTCGTCGACGTGTTGGAGCATTCGATCGGCGCTCTCGACCTGTTCGACGGCATCGACGATCTCGACCCGGAGGTCCGCGACCTGCTCCGCGAGCTCGACGGTCTGCCGCCGTGCGCGCTCGAGCTCCGCCTCGTCCCGAGAGAGGTCTTTTCGTGCTTCCGCTCTCCGGACCTCGGCGTCTTGCGCCTCGCGTCCGGCGGACTCGGCCTCTGCCCTGAAAACCTGCACGGCAGCCCGCGCGACCTTCCCACGCTCCGCCGCCGCCTGGCCCAAACGCTCCTGTTCGGCCGTCGCCGCCGCGAGCTCGCGGATCTCCCGACGGCGACTCAAGGGCGCAGCGTCCGCCCCGCCGTGGCCGCCCGTGACGAAGGCCCTGCCGTCGATGCGATCGCCGTCGAGCGTGACCAAAGCGCCGGGCCACGCGCCCGAGTGCGCCAGCTCCGCGGCGACGCCGATGGAGTCCACGACCAGCGCGTCTCCCACGAGCAACGCGACGAGCGCGTCCGCGCCCAGGAGGGTACGCAACGCCCCGCGGACACCGGGATGCTCGGGCACGGGAGGCAGGGGCGGCGCGGACTCGGCCGCGGAAACGAAGACACCCCGCCCACGACCCGAGGACTTCAACAGCTCGACGGCCGCAAGGGAGCGCGCCATGTCGGTCACGACCACGGCTTGCAAGCGGTCACCGAGCGCCGCGGCAACGGCCTTCTCCAGCTCGATCGGCGGCGACAGGCTCTCGGCCACGAGACCGAGCACCCCGGCTTCGGCGCCGCGCGCGAGCACCGAGCGAGGCCCCTCGCTCACGCCCTCCCGCCGGGACTCGAGCTCTTCGAGGCTTCGAAGACGACTGCGGCTCGCCGCCGAGAGCTCGCGGGCCTGGCGCTCCTCGTCCTCCGCGCCGCGAGCCGCCCGTTCGTGCTCCAAACGGCTCGCCTCGGCGCTCTCGCGTCGGTGGCGCGCTTCAGCGACCTCGACCTCGGCCTCCGCCGCACGGCTCGTCGCGTCTTCTCGGGCCAGCACCAGACCCTCGCGGTGGGCCTCGAGATGCTCGAGCGCCGCCTGGGCTGTGGCCGCACGCGTCCGGAGGTCGCGCTCACGCCGTGACGCGGCCTCCCGCGCGGCCCGCGTCCGCACCTCGGCCTGGGCCGCATCCGCCGCCTCGCGTTTCACGGTCTCGGCGGCCGCACGCGCCGCCTGGTACGCGCCCTGGGCGGTGCGCATCTCGTCGTCCAAGCGCTCGAGGTCGGAGCCCTCATCCACCTGCTCCGCCTGCAGGGCCTCGAGCCGCTGCGCCGCTTCGAGGCGCTCTTCCTCGAGCTCGGCGATACGCTCTGCCGCACGCGTTCGCTCTCGCCGCGCGTGCTCGAGCCGCTCCACCGCGAGCTTCGCCTCGCGCTCTGCGAGCTCGCGCTCTCCTTCAGCGAGGCGAAGGTCGTTCTCCGCAGACGCGAGGTGCGCCGCCAGCGCCCGCGTGTGCGCCTCCGACGACTGCTCCACCAGCCTCGTCGCGACACGCTGCGCATCGGAGGCCTCGAGGGCGACGATGGCGTCGTGCTCCGCCGCGACGGCCCGCTCGACCCGACGCTCGTCCTCTTCACGCTGCAATCCGAGCTGGCGATACTCGAAGACGGCGGCCTTGAGCGCGAGCTGGCGGGCCTCGGCCTTGTACTCCTTGTAGCGCTCCGCCTTGCGCGCTGCGCGTCGCAGGTTCTTGAGCTGGGCGTCGATCTCACCGCTGATGTCGGCGAGGCGCTCGAGGTTCGCGCGCGTCTCCTCCATCTTCTTTTCGGCGAGCTTCTTGCGCTGTCGGTAGCGGGTGATGCCCGCGGCTTCCTCGATGAGGATGCGGCGCTCCTCGGGCCGGGCCGAGACGATCCGGCCGATCTGTCCCTGCTCGATGATGGCGTACGCGCGCCCACCGCCGACCCCGGTACCGGCGAGCAGCTCCTGCACGTCCTGCAAGCGCACGCGGGTCTTGTTGACGAAGTAGTCGGACCCGCCGGAACGCTCCATGCGGCGCTCGATGGCGATCTCCTCGACGTCCTTCCACCGCGCGGGGACCTCGGTGCTTCCGTCGTTCACGTAGGTGAGTCGGACCTCGCAGAGGCCCATGGGGCCGCGCTGCCCGGTGCCATTGAAGATGACGTCTTCCATGGAACCGCCGCGCAGCGCACGGGCGCCCTGCTCGCCCATCACCCACTTCAGGGAGTCGACGATGTTGGACTTGCCGCACCCGTTCGGTCCCACGACGGCGGTGATCCCCTCGTCGAAGGCCAGCGTCGTTCGGTGGTAGAACGACTTGAATCCGTGAATGTCGAGGCGCTTGAGCTTCATCGGGAGCCGGGCGCGCGGTTATCGCAGAGGGGTGGGGCCGCGGCAACCCCGCGGTCAGCGTCCGACGAGCCAGGGCAGCACCGCCACGACGAGCCCGAGCCCGAGCTCCCGGGCACGGGGCCGGACCCGGCGGCCGTGCGCGGCGGCCACGAGGGGGCCGATGAAGGGCAGCGCAGGCAGCGGCTGCGCGGTCACGACCAGCGCGACGAGGCACAGTCCGAGGCCCAGGCCGAGGCCCACCGCGGTCCGGCGTCGCGACAGGTCCACCTGCGTGCACGCGCCCGCGAGGAAACCGACAAAGACGAGGTCCCCGAGCCCCAGCAGGGGTGAAGGCCCGATGCCCGGCACCGGGAGGTGCACGGCGAGCCAGTTGAGCGCGATGGGGGCACGGCCCTCGACCAACGCCGCGGTCAGCCCATCGGCCGCGAGGACGCTCCACGTGTCGGCGCCGACCGCGACGACCACGAGCGGCCAGAGATGCGCGGGATCTCGCATGCCGCGGCCGAGGGCGGCCCCGAGCCACGACCCGACGATCCACAGGCTGAGGCTGCATACGAGCGCCGCGGGAGCCGCCGCGACGTCGGCCACGGCGCAGGTCACCGGCAGGGCGAGGGCCACGCCGACCGCGCCCAGGACGGTCGACGGCGCCCGGGGGAGTGAGGTCGCGCGCAGGCCCATCCACACGACGGCCGCCCCCAGCAAAGCGAAGGTGACGACGAACATCGGTACGCTCGCCGCCTCGCCGGGTCCGAGCAGGTGAGCCGCCGTCAAGCCGAGCCAGAGGAACGACCAGAGCGCGATGGCGCGCGCACACAGCGGACCGATCATTTCGCGAGCGTACCAGCGCCCGTTGGGCGGCAGGTCGATCAAATCCCGAGTGTGCGACGGTCGTCCACCCTGGCCGCGCTTCTGTTACGCTCGCGGCCGTGTTTCGCCGGAGCCCGTGGACGCTCGTCGCGCTGCTCGTGGGAGCGGGGGTGTACGGGTCGACGCTTCGCCCCGCACGGGCGGCCCCGGATGCCCCCGAGGTTCGGGTCCGCGCGCGGCCTTTGCTCGCGGAGGTCTTCGCCGAGAGCCGAGGGCGCACGGTCCAGGTCGAAGGCCAACTCCGAGACGACCTGGGCAGCCCCGTCTCGGGGGTCCGTGTGTCCGTTCGCCTCGGAGAGCGCGGCCCCGAGGTCGAATGGGTCACGGGGCCCAATGGCGGGTTCGAAGGGCGGCTCACCGCGACGTCGGAGGGGGTTCAGTCGGTGCTCGTCGAGTACGCGGGCAACGCCTTGCTCGCCCCGACCCGCACGGCGCTGCGGGTCGACGTCGGCCGCGCCCAGGTCAACCTCGCGCTCGACGCGCCGAGCGAGCTCGACGGTGATGCGCCGTCGACGATTCCCCTGCTCGCCACCGACCGTCGCGGGCGTCCCCTGGAGGGCGTCGAGGTCCACCTGGAGCTCGACGACACGCCGATCGTGACCGCCCGCACGGACGCATCGGGGACGGCGTTCTTCGGCCTCGAGCGCCTGTCGCCCGGCGTTCATCGCCTACGGGCGCGCACCCCTGGAGACGATGAACGCCTCCCGGCCGAGGTCACGCGCACGCTCCTCTCGTTGCGTTCGCCCACGCTCGAGGTGAAGTCCGCGGCACCACCGGCCGCGGGGGCCGGCCGCAAGGGCCTCCTCGAGGTCGAAGGGCGGACGTTCGGACCCGAGCGACGAGACACACGTCTCGCGCTCCTCCTCGACGGTCGAGTCGCCGCGCGGACCACGCCGGAGCCCGACGGCACCTTCGCCTTCGCCGTGCCCCGGGAGGCGCTGCCTGCCGTGAGTGTCCGCGTGGAGGTCGAGGTCCGCGCCGTGTCCGAGGGCTGGAGGCCGGTCCGGTCTCCGGCGCAGACGCTGGCGCTCGCGCCCCTCCCCGCACCTCCGACGGGCCTGGCGGTCTACTGGCCCCAGGTCGGCGCGGGACTCGCGGCGGTCGTGGCGTTGATGACACTTTTCGGCCTGCGTCGTACCCCGCCGGCCGCCCAGCCCGCGGCGCGCGCGGCCGAGCTCCCGCCGTTCGAGTTTCGCCCCGGTCCCAGGCGCTCGGGCGAACCGGTCCGGCTCACCGTCCGTGTCCTCGACGCCGTCTCGTCTCAGCCCGTGACCGCTGCGGTGCGGTGGCACACCGGGGCCGACACCGTGGCGACGGACTCAGCAGGGCGCGCCGTGTTGACGGGACCCGGGGGCGAGGTCCTCGAGGTGCTGGCCCAAGGCTACGCGCCCTTCGAGCGCGCGTGCGCTGCCCCCACCGGCGGCGAGGTCGTGGTTCGACTGCTCCCGTTTCGCGCCGCCGTCCAGCGGCGGTTCGAACACTGGCTCGGGGCGTTGGCCCCACCCCGGCCCACCTTCGGGCGCGAGTCTCTCGCCGAGATCGCCGACGCCCTCGTCGCGCGTGGATGCTCCGAAGACCGGGTCGCGGCCCTCGTGGCCGCCGTCGAGGTCGCGTGCTTCGACGCGCCGACGCCGGACGCAGACGCCCTCGCGCAGATCGAGCTTCGACTGCGTGACGTCGCCACGGAGGTCGCATGAGGTGGCGTCGAGCCGGTCAGTGCGGGCTCACGTTGGCCCTCGTTCTGGGCGCCTCGGTGGCGCGCAGCCAGCCCGAGACCCCGGCCTCGGCCGCGCCGCGCTGGGACTCGCTCTCGGGCATCGTCCAGGCGGCCCGCAGCGGGGGGCTCACCGTCCGCGTGCCGTTCCGCGACCCCTCGGAGACGGCGTCCCTGGGCCCCGAGGTTCGCCCCGGCGACGCCCTGTGGATTCACGACGTCGAGGCGGCGCCGACCCCCGAGGCGCTGCTGGCCCATGCCCGGTCGGGCGGCCGCGTCCTGCTCGCCGATGAGCGCCCGGAGGCGGCCGCGCTCTTCTCGGCGCTGGGCTTCAGGCTGGGACCACCGCCCGGCCCGGACCTCCCGCGGTACGGCGGTCATCCTGCGCTGGTCCCGGCGCGGCCGACCGACGCCCTGGGCTTCGAGGGGGTGTCGCGTGTGGTCACGAATCACGCCGCGCGCCTCGAACCCGCGGCGTCCACGACGTCGCTGCTCGACTTCGCCGACGGGACCGCGCTCATGCAACGCGCAACCTACGGCGACGGGCTGCTCATTGCGCTCGCCGACGCTTCGCTGTGCGTGGACCTCATGCGAGAGGTGGCGGACAACGCCCGCTTCTGCGCGGCCCTCATCACGTATCTCTCGGACGAGGGTCGGCGCACGGTCCACCTCTACACCTCGGGTCGGGACAGGGTTACCGCAAGCGACGACGACCCGCCGTCCCCACAGGCGGGCGGGGGTCTGGGCGACCAGCTCGAGGCCATCAATACCCGCCTGGCGGACCTCGGGGTGCATCGACCGACCGAGGCGCTGCTTCGAGCGTTCGTCGCGTTGCTCGTCGCCGCGACGACCGTCTTCGCCGTCGCGCAGTTTCCCGGCCTGCGCGGGCGGCGCCCTCCGCCCCGACCGAGCCCCCGCCCCCGCCTTGCGCCCCAGAAACGGAGCCCACCCGCCTCATGAACGCGACCGACTTTCGAGACGCCGTCCAGACCTCCTTGCGGCGTGTGTGGACGGGTGAACCCCGCACCCTCAACCTGCTCCTCTCGGCCCTGCTGGCCCCCGGTCACGTCCTGCTCGAGGGTGTTCCGGGCGTCGCGAAGACGACGCTCGCCCGGGCGTTCACGCAGCTTCTCGGGTGCGAGTTTCGTCGGATCCAGTTCACGCCCGACCTACTGCCGGCCGACATCACCGGGGCCTACATCCTGAACCTGAAGGACCAGCAGTTCGTCCTTCGCCGCGGGCCGGTCTTCGCCCACGTCGTCCTGGGCGACGAGATCAACCGAGCGCCGGCCAAGACCCAGTCCGCCCTCCTCGAAGCGATGCAGGAGCAACAGGTCACCATCGAGGGTGAGACCCATCCCCTGCCGGACCCATTCATCGTCCTCGCGACCCAGAATCCCCTCGAGCAGGAGGGGGTGTATCCCCTGCCCGAGGCCCAACTCGACCGGTTCCTCCTCAAGGTGCTCATCGGCTACCCGAGCCCGGCCGAAGAGCGGCGCATGCTCGAGACTCACACCCACGCCGTGCCCCGCATCGAGGCCGTGACGACGCCGGACCAGATTCGGCACTGGCGCCGCGAGGCCAGCGAGGTCCACGTCGCCCCGGCCCTCTACGAGTACGTCGTCGCCCTCGCCACCGCCACGCGCGAGCACGGGCGCGTTCGCCTCGGCGTGAGCCCGCGCGCGTCCCTGGCCCTCGTCCGCGCCGCCAAGGCGTGGGCGCTCCTGGACGGCCGCGCGTTCGTCAGCCCCGACGATGTGCGTTCGCTCGCGCCCGCCGTGCTCGCGCACCGCATCATCCTTTCGCCCGAGGCCGAGATGGACGGTCTGAGCGGCGCCGAGGTCGTCCGTGAGGTGTTGTCCGAGGTGCGGTGGCGCGGACCCGCCGAGGTGCCCACGCCTTGAGCGAACTCTCCCAGCCGCGCGCGGACGGGTCGGCGGACGACGCGGGCCAGGCGCGCGTACACGTGACGTCGATCGGCGCGGCGACGACGTTCGGTGGCGCGGGACTGCTTTTTCTCGCGGCGACCTCGGGGCAGCCCGCGCTGGTGACGGCGGGCGCGCTCTTCCTCGGGCTCGTCGCCTTCGCGCGGGCCCGCGCCGTGGCTCAGTCGCGTCGACTGCGCACGTTGCGCTTCTCCTGGACGACGCCCGGCTCGGTGCGCCGAAACCAACCCTTCCAGCTGGTCGCGCACGTCGTTCATCCCGGCGACGCACCTCTGACCGGCGTTCACGCGCGGCTCGTCGGCGATGGCGCGTCCTCGGTCTCGTGTGACGTCGCTCTCGACCTACCGCGCAGCGCCCGCGGCACTCTCGGCTTCCCCTGTGTCTTGCCCGTCGCGGGCCAGACCGTCGTTCACGGGGTCGACCTCCAGTGGCGAGACCGCCTCGGTCTGGTCGGCGCGGCGGTCTGGCACCCCGTCGAGCAGGTCCTCCGCGCCGACGCCGGGTCCGTCTCGCCTGCGCGGCCGGTTCGACTCCTGCGGTTCGCCGGGCTCGTCCCCGACAGGGACGGGCGACGCACGGCGCGGCGACGCGGGGGCGGCGTCGAGCTGCGAGAGCTGCGTGACTACGTTCCGGGGGATCCTCTGCGCTCCGTCGCCTGGAAGGCCACCGCGCGCCGACAGCGTCCCCTCGTCCGCATGACCGAGGACGACACGCGTCGTCACCTGCAGGTGCTGGTCGACATCGGCCCCTCGATGCGCCGGGGCGACGAGGGCAGCAGACCGCTGGACGAGGCGCTGGACCTGGCCGCGGCCCTGCTCCAAGCCGCCGCCCTGGACCGCGTGGGCTTGACGCTCTTCGACACCCGCATCTACGCGCACCTCGCCGCGAAGCCGGGCGCGGTCGAAGCCCGGCGCAGGCGTCAGACGCTCCTCGATGCGACGCTCGTCGTGGACGAGGACCTGACGGAGGCGACGGAGTCCGAGGTCCTGGCCCTGGTGGCCGCGCGCCTCGAACGGCGCAGCCCCAGCCTCTTCGCCCGCGCCTGGACCGATGAGGGCGTCTCCCTCGCGCGCCTCGGCATCGTCGACCCGCTTCGAGAGGTCGTCGACGAGTCGGCGGTCCACACCGCGGTGGCGCGCCATCTCCTCGCGGAGCGAGCACGGGCGCGAGCGCTGTTGGCGTCGAGGGCTCGCCCGGCGCGGGACCTGTCCGGCGCCCGACTTCGGCTCGCGTGCGCGCTGCTCGGGGTGCCCTTGCCCTACCGATGCGCGCCCGATCCCACGGGCCGAAACGCCGCGTTCGCGGAGGCCCTGATGCGCGGTGAGGTCGCCGGCGCGCCCGAGGCGCTCCTGGTGCTGACGGACCTCGCGGGCCTCGCCGACACGGGACCCGCGCTGCGGGCGGTTCAGCTGCTCCGACACAAGAAGCGCAAGGTCGTGCTCGTCGCGCCCCGAGGGGGCTTCGTGGGCGACCCGGAGCCCTGGCGCCGAGCAGGCGCGCAGCTCGACGTCGCGAGTCTCTCGGGCTGACGGCCCACCTACGAGGCGGCGCTCGCCCTCGTCCGCGCGGCTTGTCGGTAGATCGACGCGCGCAACGTATCCGCTTCGAACGGTTTCTCGACGACCGGCCGTTCACTGCGCTCGAGGAACGACTTCGCCGCCGGTGTGAAGGCCCCGCCGGTCAAAAAGACGACCCGGACGGCCAGCGTCGGAATCTCCTCTTGGAGGCGCTGGAAGAAGTCGATGCCGGTCATGCCCGGCATCATCAGGTCACACAGGACGACGTCGAAGCGTGCATCGGCGCGCAGGCGCTCGAGCGCCGCGCCCGCGTCGACCTCCGTCGCGAGGTCGAACTCACGCGCCAGCAGGCGGGCGATGGACTCGACGATGGTCGGCTCGTCGTCGAGGACGAGGACCCGCAGTCGTCGCCCGGGCGCAGGGGTGATGACGGGGGCGGCGGGCGTGACGGCCTCACCCACGGCGACGGCGCTCGGCAGGAGCACTCGAAACGCACTGCCGCCTTCGGCCCTTCGTTCCACCTGGATTTCGCCACCGAAGCTCTTCACGATCCCGAACGAAATCGACAGGCCCAGGCCGGTGCCCTCGCCCGGTCCCTTGGTCGTAAAAAACGGCTCGAAGATGCGGTCGAGGTGCTCGGGCGCGATGCCCGACCCCGTATCCGTGACCTCGAGCGCGACGCGCCCATCGGCCTCGACGTGCGTTCGAAGTGTGATGGTGTTGGACCCCGCCGCTCCGGGTGGCACGGCCTGCGCCCCGTTCGTCAGTAGGTTGACCAGGACCTGCACGAGGCGAGACTCGTCCGCGACGACGTTGGGCACTTTCCGCGTATCCCGCACCAGCTGCGCCCGCTGCCGGACCTCGGTCCGCGTCAGGTTGACCGCCGCGTCGACCACCCGCTCGACGTCGACGCTGACGAGACGGTTCTTGTCCGGTTGCGAGTAGGTCTTGAGGTCGCGCACGATCCTCCGGACGCGCTCCGCCCCTTCCAGGGCCTCCGACAGCGCCATTCTTACGGGGCGCGGGTCCCCGACCGCCGCCCCCTGAAGCTCATCGAGCGCGAACGTGATGTTCGTCGTCACGTAGGCCATCGGATTGTTGATCTCGTGCGCGACGCCGGCCGCGAGCGTGCCCATGCTCGCCATTCGGTCTGCGCGAACGAGCCGGGCCTGAATGGCGTACCTCTCCGAGAGGTCACGTGCGGCGATGACCGTCGCGCTCGCGTCCTCGAAGCGCGCGCCGAGCGCGACGACTTCGGCCTGGAGCATCACCCCGGCTCGAGTGCGCAGGCGCGCGTCCGGCATGTAGACGGGCGCCCCCCCGACATTGGCTCTGGCCGAATCCAGGGCCGCTCGGCTGGACTCGTCGAGCGCGAAGACCGCCTCGAGGGAGTGACCCTCGATCGCACCTGCCGAGCCGTAGTCGAGGTATCGATTCGCCGCCGGGTTCGCGTAGACCACACGCCCTCGCACCTCGACGAGGATCGCGTCGGGCAACGCCTCGATGAGCGCGCGGAACTCGGCGTCCGAGCGCCGGCGCGCCTCCTCGGCCACGCGACGACGCTCCACCAACGCGTCCACGACGCGGGCCACGAGCACGCCCCCGAGGACGACGAGGGCCGAGGCGATCGCGAGCACCGCGAGGCCCACGCGCTGCTCGACCTGCAAGCCCCGCGTGTCGAAGCCCATGGTCAAGAGCGCATTGCGCGCGCCGTTGCGGCCGAACGTCGGCACGGTCGCGTGGAGGACCCCGCCCTGCCACGTCAGCACGACCTCGCCATCCGAAGGCAACGAGAGCGCCCCCAGCGGAGCGCTCGCCTCGTGGACACTCACTTCGACCTGCCCGTCGAGCCCCTGAACGACGGCATACTCCACGTCACCGGCCCCGACCACGCCCTCCAGGAACGCCTGCATCCGGGGCCGATTGAACAGGTCTACGTAGGGTCCGAGGGCGCTGGCGGTGACGGACGACACCGCGCGTGCTCGGTTCTCGGCGGAGTCCGCGCGCATCGTGTCGAACCGCCACGAGAAAAACGCCAACAGCGCGACGCAGATGAACACCAGCGCCGCGATCGCCAGCGTGACGGGACTCAAAGCACGACGCACCGTACGGCCTTTACCTCGTCGATTCCGACACCCGAACCAGAAGAGACCGTCAGGACGCTATCAGACCGTCGCCTCGCGTCAATTCTCGCCCGTGCTGGGGGTCCCGCGCCCCGTGCGCTCACGGCCGAGACGCCGCAGCAGAGTGTTCCGACCGATGCCGAGTCGACGGGCCGCCTCGGAGCGGTTCCCGCCGCACACCTCGACGGCATGTCGCAGGTAGGCGAGCTCCAGCGTCTCCAGGGGCACCAGCGGCGACCGGAACTCGTCGCGCGGCAGGCCCGTCTCGGGCGCGCCCGCCGCGACAGGCACCGTCCGCGAGATCGGCAGGAGGTCGGGCTCGATGGTCGAGCCCGGCACCAACACGACCGCGGCCTCGATGCAGTGTTCGAGCTCTCTCACATTGCCCGGCCAATCGTGGCTGTGCAGCGCTCTGCGGGCCGCCGCCGACAGCCGAACGTTCGGCCGGCGGTGGCGGCGCGTGGCCTCGTAGAGGAAGTGGTCCGTGAGCCGGTCGAGGTCGGCCGGACCGCGCAGACGCAGCGGCGGGACCTCGATGGGCACGACCCTCAGGCGGTACAAGAGGTCACGACGAAACCGCCCCTGGACGACCTCGGCGTCCAGATCTCGATGCGTCGCGCACACGAATCGGACATCGGCGACCACCGCGGTGTGGCTGCCGACGCGCATGTACGTGCGCTCCTGGAGGAGGCGAAGCAGCTTCCCCTGGACCTCGAGCGGGAGCTCGCCGACCTCGTCCAGGAAGAGCGTGCCCCCCTCGGCCGCCTCGACCTTGCCGGCCGCCGCGCGGTCCGCGCCGGTGAAGGCGCCTCGCTCGTGACCGAAGAGCTCGTTCTCGATCAGCGTCGCGGGGAGCGCCGCGCAGTCGACCTTGACGAACGGGGCGTCGTGTCGTGGCGAGTTCCAGTGGATGGCGCGCGCGATGACCTCCTTGCCCGAGCCGCTCTCCCCGAGCACGAGTACGGTCGCTTCCGTCCGGGCGGCGCGCGCCGTTCGATCGTAGACCTCGCGCATCCCCACGCTGTCGCCGACGATGTGGTTGAAGCGGAAGTCCAAGGCGCACCGCTGCTCGCGCCCGAGCTGACTGCGGAGACTCGTCTGCGCGAGCACCCGAGCGACCTCGTCGGCGAGCACGACCAACCGCTCCACGTCCGCCGCGTCGAAGCTGCCGCTCCGATGGTTGAGGACCTGCAGAACCCCCACGACCGTGCCCGGGGCGCCCCCATCGCCCTCGGCCTCGATGCGCACGGGCACGGCGATGAGGGAGCGTGTCGTGAACCCCGTGAGCTGGTCGATGCGCTGTTCGAAGCGGGGGTCACTCTTGCCCTCGGGCACACGGACGACCTCGCCCGTGCGCGCGACCCACCCCGCGAGGCCCTCGCCGACACGCAAGCGAATCTCGCTGAGCTCCGGAAGGTGCGCGACCCGACTCACGAGCTCTCCCCGGGCCTGGTCGACCAGGTACAAAGTGCCGCGCTCCGCGTCGAGCTGGCGGGCCACCTCGTCGATGAGGGCGCGCAGGACCCGGTCGAGGTCGAGCGGACGACCATCCTCGAGGGCCGGGAAGTGAGGGAGCGCCAAGGGTTGCCCTTTCTTCGCTTCGCGGCCTGGGCGCGCCGGCTCCGGGGGGTCGGACTGCGTCGCCCGGCGAAGGTACGTCGCGGCCGTGCGCTCGGTCAAAGGCTCACCGTTTCGCCCTCGCGCGCGGCGAACGCGCCGCCGAAAACGCCGCGCGCGGACGCCTCGAACCGCTCGACGTCCTCGTCCGCGCGCATCGGATCGTGATGAAACAAGGCCAGGCGCTTCACCTCGGCCTGTCGTGCGACCTCGAGCGCGTCGTCCACCGTGGAGTGCCCCCAGCCGCGGCGCGGCGGACCGTGACGCCCGGCGTACTCGTCGCGGGTGTACTGGGCGTCGTGAATCAGCAGGTCCGCCCCCTGCGCGAGTCGGGTGAGGCGCGCGTCGACCCCGTTCGGGTGCTCGCAGTCCGTCGCGAAGACGAGCGCCTTCCCGCCCGCCTCGACACGATAGGCCACGACGCCGTCGGGGTGGTCCTGCTCGAGCGGCGTGATGCGGAACGAGCCCACCTCGAACGGCGACTGCCGCGGCACGTCGACGAACCGCTTCGCGCCCACGAGGCGGTCGAGGCTCACGGGGAAGGTGGGCGGGCGCATCTGCGCGGAGAGCGCCTCGCGGAGCGTGCCGGATGCACGATCGACCCCGACGAACGTCAGCCGGCTCTCGGGGTGGAAAGCGGGCGTGAAAAAAGGGACCCCCTGGATGTGGTCCCAGTGCAGATGGCTGAAGAGGAGCGTCGCCGCGACCGGGGTGTAGCCGAGTGTCTCGCCGAGGGCCCGCAGCCCCGTCCCGCCATCCAGGACGAGCCGCTCGTCCCCGATGCGAACCTCGACACACGTCGTGTTCCCGCCGGTCCGGAGATACCGGTCTCCGCTGACCGCGATGCTGCCTCGAACGCCCCAGAATCGAACCTGCATGTGTGCGCCTCCGCGTTGTGAACTCTCGACGACGACCGGGCCAGGTCGTCCTGAGAGGTCTGCAACGCAACGCGCATGCCGCCACGCGCCTGGGCGCGCCGAGCATCGTTCGTTCCAGGCACCGCGCCAGGTGAGCGCACCGAAGCGGTGCAGGTGCACCGATTTGGCGCAGGCGCGCGCGCTCGGCTCAGCAGTTCGCTTCGACGTAGCGGTTCAGCAGGCCCCGCGTGTCGATTTCTCCGGGGGTGAGCGCGATGCCCAACCCGGCCCCGGACCCCTGACCCGCGCGGCGCACGACCTCACCCTTCAGCAGGCAGAGACGAACGCCCTCCTCCATGGGAACGGGCAGGAAGACCTTGACCGACTTGCCCTCGCGGATGCGCGCGGTCGTCCGCAGGAAGAGCCCTTCCACCGAGACGTCGAGCACGTCTTCGCATCGGCATCGCCCGTCGTAGGTGAGGTAGGCCTTGCCCTGGAAAGCGTGGCGGGCATGTGTGCGGCGTTCGGTGTTCATGCGTTTCCTCCTGACTTATCGCCACACTAACCTACATCTTCCCACCGTGCAAGGGCCAAGGTGTGCTCTTGACACACACGCCGCATCCGTCGAACGTGCGCCGGTCAACGCGTCTCGGGACGTCAAGGAGCATCGACATGGCGAAGGTCATGGAGCGCATCGGGGATGGATTCGCCGAGCGTGTGTACCTGCCCGCGATCATCGACGGGCTGAAAGTCACGACACGACACTTCGTGCGCAACCTGTTCGGGCGCAAGGACACGGTCACGATCGCCTACCCCGACGTGAAGATCCCGTACGCGCCCCGGTGGCGCGGCCAGCACCGCCTGCTCCAGCGCGAGGATGGCGAGCCGCGCTGTGTCGCGTGTTTCATGTGCTCGACGGCCTGCCCCGCGAACTGCATTCACATCGTCGCGGGCGAGCACGACGACAAGGGCCGCGAGAAGTTCCCGGTCCGCTTCGAGATCGACGAGCTGCGGTGCATCTACTGCGGCATGTGCGAAGAAGCCTGCCCGTGCGACGCGATTCGTATGGACACGGGCCTGCACGCCTCGCCGGTCTATGACCGGGAGCGTGCCTTCGTGAAGAAGGAGCAGTTGCTCGCCCGAAAGGCGCGGGACTTCCAGGTCCGTGAGGACGCCGAAGGTCCGCCCTGCGCCGTCTCCCACCGCTGAGGCGCTAGGCCTTTTCGGTCCGCCCGCCGCGCTTGAGTCGCGGTGCCGCCTCGGCCTGATTCCGCTCGTGCTTCTTGAGCGCGCGCTGCTTCTGCAGGAACGAGACGTGGTCGATCATCACGACCCCGCGCAGGTGGTCGATCTCGTGCAGGAGCGCGCGTGCCCCGAGGCCCTCGCCCTCGACCTCGAAGGGGCGGCCGTCGGCATCCAGAGCGGAGATGCGCACCCTCGCCGGCCGCGTCACCGGAATGAAAACCCCCGGGAAGGACAGGCAGCCCTCCTCCGCGAGGATCTTCTCAGGGCTCTCCCACACGATCTGTGGATTGACCAGCACGACCGTCGGCTCGTCTCGCGCCTCGTCGCCTCGGAACGCGACCGGGTGAACGACGAGCACCTGCGTCCCCACCCCGACCTGCGTCGCCGCGAGCCCGAGGCCGTCTTCGGCGGCCATGGTGTCGTTCATGTCCGCCACCAGCTTGCGCAAGGCGTCGTCGAAGACGCGCACCGGCTCGGCCGCGCGGCGGAGGTACTCGTTCGGGTACTTCAGGACTTCCAGCACCGCCATGAACAACGTGTCCTTTCACACACTCCCGTGACGCACTCTCTCCGAATCGTGGCACGATGCGCCCGCGACTTGGAACCTGGAGCCTCAGTTTGAGCACGCACAACGACGGCCGCAATGCCCCGGAGTCGAACCCGGCCGAGGCCGTCGATCCCACACAGGCGCTGCGCTCGCGCTTTGAAGGCCGCGTCCACACCATCGAGACGATCCGGGATACCGGGAGCGTCCTCACGCGTGACGGTCGCCACCTCCCCTTCACGCCGAGTTCGACCCGCATCCGGGGTCTCGTCTCCCGCGCGTCGGAGCTGCGACCGGGCCTGCCGGTGGTCTTCGACGTGTCGGAGACCGCGACGGGACCGCGCATCACCCACCTGTGGACGGGCGAAGGGCCCTGGCGCCCCGAGGCCTGACCGCTCGTGGACGCGCGCCGGTGTTCAGGGCGCGGAGAGCGCGCGCACGGCCTGAAGCACGGCCTCGGCGTGGCCCGGAACCTTCACGGGCGACCACACCCGCGCGACGTTCCCTTGGGCGTCGATGAGGACGGTCGTGCGGACGGCGCCGATGCTCTTCCGGCCGTACATCGACTTCTCTCCCCAGGCGCCGTAGGCCCGGTGCACCGCGCCGTCCGGATCGCTCAGCAGCGGGAAGTCGAGCGACTGCTTCGCGCGAAACGTCGCGTGAGACTTCAACGAATCCCGGCTGATGCCGAAGACCACGGCGCCGGCCGCGGTCAACGCGGCGGTGCGGTCGCGGAAGTCACAGGACTCGGTCGTGCAGCCCGGCGTGGAGTCCTTCGGGTAGAAATAGAGCACCACGGCGCGCCCCCGAAGCGAGGCCAGCGTCAGGGTCCCCCCCGGCTCCACGGCCAGGGTGAAGTCCGGCGCGGCCGCACCGATGCTGGGCAAGGGCGCGGCGAGCGCCTGGGGATCGTTCTCCGCCATCGTCGATTCCTCCTGGTTTTGGCCAACGAAGACGCCACGACCCGGAGGGGCGTCGCGCCGGCCCGGGTTGACAGCGGTCTGTACGAGTCGGGAACATGACGGAAGTGAGCTGGCCGGTCGACCTGCACGCGCACAGCACGTTCTCGGATGGTGAGCTCGATCCGGTCGCGCTGGTGCACCTCGCCGCGCGCCGCGGTGTTCGGGTCCTCGCGCTTACGGACCACGACACCATGGCCGGCGTGGCCAGCGCCCGTGAGGCCGCCGTCGCCCAGGGCATCGAGCTCGTCCCCGGCGTGGAGATGACCGTGTGGCATCGCCACGAGGTGCACCTCCTCGCCTACTTCATCGATCCGGAGGACGCGGCGTTCACACGACTGCTCGAGGTCCGCAGCGCGTCGCGGCGAGACCGCATCCGGGAGATCGCCGCGCGGCTCGAGACACTCGGCGCGCCGATCGACGCCGACGCGGTGCTGGCCGCGTGCAAGGACGGCAACGTGGGTCGGCCGCACCTGGCACGTGCCCTCATCGCCGCGGGGCACTGCCACGACGCGCACGAAGCCTTCGATCGTTTTCTGGGCCGTGAGGGTCGCGCCTACGTGCCCGCGAGCCACCTGCCGATCGCCGAGGCGATGGACGCCGTGCATCGGGCGGGCGGGGTCGCGGTCTTGGCGCATCCGGGGGTCGAGAAGATCGACGAGTCGCTCCCGGAGCTGGCCGGCTTGGGGCTCGACGGGCTCGAGGCCCACCACCCCGCCCACGGCTTCGCCGACACCGCACGCTACCTGGGCGTTTGCCAGCTCTACGGCCTGAAGGCGACGGGGGGCGCGGACTTCCACGGCCATCCGGGCGCCGCGCCGCCCGGCGCGTTCGGGATCTCGGTTCCGGGGTTCGAGTCGCTTCGGAACTTGCGCCCGAGTGGCCGGGCCGTCTCGACGGTGGTAGAGTCCGGTTCGTGAGTGGTCCGAACAAGGCCATCTACGGCGACGTCGAACGATACGTGCCCCTCCACGTGGGGGGCCTCACGTTCGACGTGCCCGACGGCATCCCGCTCATCCGCGCGTTCCAGTACATCCAGTTCGAGCTCGGTCGAATGACCTGCGACTGGAGCCGGTTCTGCTTCAACGACACGATCGGCTGCTGTCACTTCGAGTTCCGCGTGCCCGAGGCCGATGCGGCCGACTGGGGGCGCGCGTGCTGCCAGAGGGTCGTCGCCGGGCTCGAGGTCCACACGTTGCCGAAGGGCAGCGTGATGCTCGATGAGGCCGGCGTGCCGCTCGAGGTCATCCCGACCGTGCCCGAGAAACCCAAGCCGCTCTCCCGGCGCCAGCAGTTGGCGGTCGGAGACGGGGAGCCCCTGCCCTGAACGGCGCCTCCGAGTCGTCCGCGGTCACCGCGGCCGTGGCGAAACTCCTCGAGGCCCTCGAGGCCGCACGGGGCATCGGCCCGAACGCCGAGCTCGCCGGCACACCCGAGCGCGTCCGCGACCTCTGGCTGGACAACCTGGTCTCCGGTTACGGCACCACGCCGAGCGAGGCCCTCGGCACCCCGTTGCACGATGACGGCGGTGCGCTCGTGACGCTCTCGGGCATTCCGTTTCACGGCGTCTGCCCGCACCACCTGCTCCCGTTTCACGGCGTCGTGCACCTCGCCTACGCGCCCAGGGGCCGGATCGTCGGGCTCGGCCGCCTCGAGCGGCTGGTCGCGTGTCTCTCCCGGCGCCTCATCCTCCAGGAGACGCTGACGCACCAGCTCGCCGTGGCGCTCATGACCACACTCGACGCCGCCGGGGCCGCCTGCGCGGTCGAGGCGGAGCACCTCTGTCTGGTCCTCCAGGGTCGAGAACCGCGAGGCGCCCGTCTGCACACACGCGTTCAGCTCGGCACGCTCGAGCACCGCCCCGACGTGCTCCCCCCGGTCACACGAGGCGGCGTGAGCCCGTGAGCCCCATAGGACAGGTCGCGGTCGTCACCGGCGCGGGTCGGGGTATCGGGGCCGCGGTGACGCACCGCCTAGCACAGCTGGGCTACACGGTCGTCGCGGTCGCTCGGACCCGGTCACAGCTCGAGACCGTCGCCGACCGGACGGGGGCCGTGCCCTTCGTGTGCGACCTGGCGGACGCCGCCGCTGTCGAAGAAACGACGGCCGCGGTGCTCGAACGTTTCGGCCGCGTCGACGTGCTCGTGAACAACGCCGGGATCGTCGTGCGTCACCCGGTCGAAGGCCACCCGGTCGAAGACTGGGACCGGGTCCAGGCCGTGAACCTGCGCGCCCCGTTCCAGTGGGCGCGCGCCTGCCTGCCCGGGATGCGCGCCCGCCGCGACGGGCGCATCGTGAACGTGAGCAGCATCTCGGGCACGCTCGGCACACCCGGGCTCTCCGCGTACTGTGCGAGCAAGTGGGGCCTCATCGGCTTCACCCGTGCATTGTCCGAGGAGGTCAAACGAGACGGCGTCGTCGTGACCGCGCTGTGTCCCGGCAGCGTCGACACCGAGATGCTGCGCGGGAGCGGGTACGCGCCCGACATGACCGCCGAGCAGGTCGCCGAGGTCGTCGAGTTCCTGGTTCGAGCGCCGCCCGCGATCGCCGGTTGCGCCCTTGAAATGTTTGGTTGAGGCACCCAATGACACCCCTGGCCCAGCGCAGATCCTCCGTCACGGGAGAGCATGTCGCCCTGTCGCCCCTCGAACGCGGCGCCGAGGTCACGCCCCCTCCACCGCCCCTTCAGGCGACCGAGGGCGGCACGCGCGTCGAGCGCATGATGGAGGCGTTGGAGGGCGCGCGGGGGAGCCGACTGCTGATCGTCATCAAGGGCCACCCGGACCCCGACAGCATCGCCAGCGCGATCGCGCAGAGACACCTCGCGCGGGCTTTCGACATCGAGGCGTCGATCATCTTCTTCGACGAGATCAGCCACCCCGAGAATCGCGCGCTCGTGAAGTCATTGGACGCCGGGCTCGCGCAGTACCGCGAGGGCATGGACCTGGGCGCTTACGACTTCGTCTCCTTCGTCGACACCCAGACACCCCATCTCCCTGTGCGCTTGCCCTCGGCCTTGCCCGTGCTGACCTTCGTCGACCACCACAAGACCGTCGGCGGGTTCGAGGCCCGCTTCCTCGACATCCGTGAGGACGCCGGGGCCACCAGCAGCCTCTACGCGGAGTATCTGGAGCAGTCGCCGTTCGGGCTCCGGTCGAACAACGCCGAGGATGCGCGCCTCGCGACGGCGCTCATGCACGGCATTCGGTCCGACACCGACAACTTCCTGCTCGCGTGGTCCATCGACTTCCGGGCCGCGGCCTATCTGCGGCAGTTCCTGGACGCCGACCTGCTGCGCACGATCAGCAAGCAGTCGGTCACGGCGCGCACCATGGAGATCATCCAGCGCGGCCTGAACAACAAGCAGATCCGCGGCACGTTCCTGCTGGCGGGTGTCGGCTTCGTGCGCGAAGAAGACCGGGACGGCATCGGCCAGGCAGCGGACTTCCTGCTGCGCCACGAGGGCGTGGAGACCGCGGTCGTCTTCGGGATCGTCAACGGCGATGCCGTCGACGGCTCTCTGCGCACCGTGAGCCACACCGTCGATCCCGACGCCTGGCTCAAGCAGCTCTTCGGCACGGACGCCAGCGGTCGGCACTTCGGCGGTGGACGCCGGAACAAGGGCGGCTTCCGGATTCCCCTGGGGCTCTTCGGCCGGTGCCGGGACCGGGACGCTCTCTGGGCCATCGGCAAGAAGACCATCGAGGACCTCGTCTACGAGAAGATCGGCGTCGACCAGGAAGCCGAAGACTGACGGTCCAATCCGCGCACCGACGCGGGTTGAATATCGAGCGATTCTCGGGCGTCCCTTGCTCGAGGCCCGCGCCCTTCCTATGCTCCGCCGCTGTCGGACCCGACCGCAACGTCACCCAGGATGAACCGCATGAAGATCCGCTCTCTGCTCCCTCTCGCCGTCCTCACCGCGCTCGTCTCCGCCTGCGGAGGCCCGAGCTACGTCCGGGGCTCGGACGTGCCCGAGCTGGACAAGGCCGTCATGTCGACCGGGCTCGACAAGGTCGACCTCCAGAAGCTCTTCAAGGACAACATCCAGAGCCTGCTCAACAGCGCGGCGATGACCCGCTGGAAGGACGCGGCGCGAGACGGCAAAGAGGCCACGGTCGCCATCTTCCCCGTGAAGAACGACACCACGGAGCACGTGGACGACCAGCTCAACGCGCTGCTCGCGGACTTCGAGACGGAGCTCGTGAACAGCGGCTCGGTCACGGTCATCAGCCGTGAGCGGCAGATTCAGCTCATCGAGGAGCTCAAGCTCCAGCAGTCCGCGGCCTTCGACCAGGACAAGGCTTCACAGCTCGGCAAGCAGCTCGGCGCCGGCTACTTCGTCACCGGCAAGATGTCGGCGGCCGACGAGAAGACCGACGGCGAGCGCCGGATTCAGTACTTCCTCTACATGCAGGTCGTCGACGTCGAGACCGGGGCCATCCGCTGGCAGAACAAGGCGGAGCTCACCAAGGGCCTGATCAAGTAAGGCGCGGACGCGGACCACCGCCATGGCTCGCAGCCTCACCTTCGTCGTCGCCTGGGCCATCCTCGCGCTGCTCGTCACGGGCTGCGGCGGATACGCCTCGACCAGTGAGGCGTTCCGTCGCTCCCTGAATCAGGGCAAGCCGGAGCAGGCCCTCGTCGCGGTGAACAAGGCGATGGAGGTCACCCGCCCGGAGGACCTCCCGAAGCCCAAGGCCGACACGCCGCTCTTGCTGCTCGAGCGGGCGACGATTCTGCAGGCCATGGGGCGTCACGACCTCTCCGCCCGCGACTTCGAGACCGCCGACAAGCAGCTCGAGGTCCTCGACTTCACCAACGACACCGCCGGAGACATCGGCAAGTACCTGTACTCCGACGACGCCCAGAACTACCGCGCCCCGCCCTACGAGAAGCTGCTCGTCAACACGATGAACGGCCTCAACTACCTCGTTCGCGGCGAACTGGGCGGGGCCAAGGTCGAGGCCAGGCGCTATCTGGTCAATCGTAAGTACTTCGAGAATGGGGACGCCGAAGACCGCTCGATGTTGGCCTTCGGCAGCTACCTCGCGGGCTTCTCCTTCGAGATGGACGGGGACGCCCAGGCCGCGATGCGACACTACGGCGATGCGGCCGAGGACGGTGGCGTGCCCGGCCTCGACGGTGTCGCACGGCGCCTCGCGGCGCGGTCGGGCGCAACGGACCAGCGCTTGAAGGCGGTCCTGGAATCACCCACCGAGGTGGCGCCGGACGACCCTCAGCAGGCCGAGCTGCTCGTGGTCGTTCAGGTCGGCATGGCGCCCTATCGCCAGCCCGAGCGTTTGCCCATCGGCGCAGCGGTCGTGGCGGCCAGCCACCCGGGCCCCGGGGCGCGGCTCAGCGCGTCTCAGCAACGGCAGGCCAACACCTTCGCGGCCAAGGGCCTGATGAAGTGGGTCAACTACCCCCGCCTCCAACGGACCACGCGGCAGGGGCCGCCACGCACGATGATTCAGGTGAACGACGGCCCCGTCGAGACCATGGGGGAGGCCCTGAACGTCGAGGCCCGAGTCATCGCGTCGTTCCAGAAGATCGAGGGGGGTCTCATCGCCGCCGCGATCGTCCGTCTGCTCGCCCGTGCGGTGGCCGGTGAGCTCACCCAGGCCGCAGCCAGCCGCGCGGCCGGGGACGGGACCGTCGGCCTGCTCCTCGGCCTGGTCGCCGAGGGCACGATGACCGCCCTCGACACCCCCGACACCCGCTCGTGGGTCACGCTTCCGGCGCGTTTCGACGTGCACCGCGTGCGGCTGCCGGCCGGTAAGCAGCGGGTGCGCGTGCAGATCGCCGGCTACTCGCGGGACGCCGAGGTGAATCTCGCACCCGGGGGTTGGGCCGTTTTGAATTTCTCTGCCGTGCGCTGACGTCCAATCGGACGAAACGCTCTTCCTTTGGAGGTCTGACATGAACCCCTCGAACCGCCCCCGTCTCCTCGCCCCCGCCGTCGCGCTCGTGCTCACCTTCGCGGCCACCTCGGCCCACGCGCTCGATGCGTGGCGGGACCGCAAGGGCCTCTTCTACGGCGGTGCCGTGGGCTTCGGCGTCGGCAAGGCCGATGTGCAGGGCGCCGAGAACGAGGTCGGCATCAACGGTCGGTTTCGGCTCGGCGGCGGCGTGAACGACATGCTCACCCTCGACGCCGAGCTCGGCCTCGCCAATCAGATCGACGTCGAGACGACCCTCTTCACCGGCTTTCTCGGGGCGAACGTCTTCGTCGTCGACGGCCTCTACCTGCGCGCCATGGGCGGCATGGCCCACATCTCGCCGAAGAAAGGCGACGGTCAGACCGGACTCGGCGCGGGCTTCGGCGCGGGCTACGAGTTCTTCGCGAACAGTGACCTGGCCATCGGCGTCGGCGCCGACGCGCAGCGCCACTTCTACGACGACTTCGACTTCAACACGTTCAACTTCGGCGTCACGATCACGATGTATTGAGCGTCTTGACCCCCGAAAGCGGTTGCCCTATACGGGCCGCCGCTTCTCGGAGGTGCCCCATGGCGACGCGCCCGAATCAGTTCGACGAACGCATCGAGACCTGCCGCCGCCGGCTCCTCGACCTGCGGAGGTTTCTTTGACGCCGAGCGTAAGGTCGAGCGCGTCGGAGAGCTCGACCACCTGAGCGCGCAGCCGGACTTCTGGAACGACAACGAGAAGGCCCAGGAGCTCCTGCGCGAGCGCAACACCTTCAAGTCCCAGCTGGACGGGCTGGCGAAGATCGAAGGCTGCGTCGAGGACACCCTCGTCGCGCTCGAGATGTATTGCGAGACCGACGACGCCGAGCTTCTCGAGGAGGCGAACGGTTCGCTGGTGAAGGCCGACGGGCTGCTCCGCCACATGGAGCTCGAGCGGATGCTCAGCGGCAAGCACGACCATGCGGCCGCCTTCGTCGCGATCAACGCCGGGGCCGGCGGCACCGAGAGCCAGGACTGGGCGCAGATGCTGATGCGCATGTACCAGCGCTTCTGCGAGCGAGAGGGCTGGAAGGTCGAGCTGACCGACGAACACGTCGGTGACGAGGCCGGCATCAAGAGCTGCACGCTCCGCGTCGAGGGCGAGAACGCGTTCGGCTACCTGAAGGCCGAAAACGGCGTGCATCGACTCGTGCGCATCTCGCCCTTCGACTCGAACAAACGCCGCCAAACGAGCTTCGCGAGCGTGGGTGTGCTGCCCGAGCTCGACGACAGCATCGACATCGAAATCAAGGACGGCGACCTCCGGGTCGACACCTACCGGTCCAGCGGCGCGGGCGGTCAGCACGTCAACAAGACGGACAGCGCGGTGCGCCTCACCCACCTTCCGTCGGGCATCGTCGTCGCGTGCCAGGCCGAGCGCAGCCAGCACAAGAACCGCGACAAGGCGATGAAGCTGCTGAAGGCGAAGCTGTACGAGGCCGAGCTGCAGAAGCGGGCCGAGGAGCGCGACGCCCTCTACGCGGGCAAAGCGAAAATCGACTTCGGAAGTCAGATTCGCAGCTATGTCCTGCACCCTTACCAGATGGTGAAGGACCTCCGTACCGGGTGGTCTACGAGCGACACACGCGGCTTCCTCGATGGCGACCTGGAGTCGGCGCTCCACGCCTTCCTGTTGATGCACGCGGGCGAAGCCGCGCAGGCCAACGACGTCACCGACGTCGACTGATTCTTTCCACAATCTTATCCACAGGCTTTCCACAGAAGCCCCCACAGCTTCGCGGCCGCCTCGAATGCGTCACGGAATCCCCGGGCGCCGCAAGACCGCATTCCGTGGTCGAAGTCCTTGAATCGACTGCGTTTTTGGCGCAGCACGCGACTCGAGACCCCCACAACTCACACAACCGATGACACGACGCGCCACGACGCCGTTGCATCCGGGCCCTGTGGATAACTCGGGCGAACCTGTGGAAGCCGACGCGCTTGATCCTGCGCCCATCGGCGGCTAGGGTGCGCCGCCCTCGTGGGTCCGACGCCCGGAGAAACCGCCGTGGAAGACACCATCATCACGCAGCGTCGCGCCAAGGCCGACGCGCTCCGCGCCCGCGGAGACGACCCCTACGCGAACGACTTTCGTGTGACGCACCTCGCGGGAGCGCTGCACGCGGCGCACGGCGAGCAGGACCTGGAGACCCTCGACCGCCTCGCGGTCCAGGTCGCCATCGCGGGCCGCGTCATGGCGATCCGCCGGATGGGCAAGCTCGTCTTCTTCGTGGTCGCGGACCGCTCGGGGCAGATTCAGGCCAACCTCTTCCAGGATGGCCTCACGGCCGCCGACCTCGAGCGCATCGAGCTCGTGGACGTGGGCGACATCGTGGGCATCGAGGGCACGATGATGCGCACTCGGCGCGGCGAGCTCTCGGTGAAGTCCACCGCGCTCCGCGTCCTCACGAAGAGCCTGCGGCCGTTGCCCGAGAAGTGGCACGGCTTGACGGACGTCTCCACGCGGTACCGGCAGCGCTACGTCGACCTGATCGTCAACGAAGAGGTGCGGCGCACGTTCCAGGCGCGCAGCCGCATCGTCTCGTACATCCGGCGCTTCTTCGAGGACCGCGACTATCTCGAGGTCGAGACGCCGATGCTTCAGAGCATCTACGGCGGGGCCGCGGCGAAGCCCTTCGTGACGCACCACAACGCGCTCGACATGCGGCTCTTCATGCGCATCGCCCCCGAGCTCAACCTGAAGCGCCTCGTGGTCGGCGGGCTGCACCGGGTCTTCGAGCTGAACCGGAACTTCCGCAACGAGGGCATCTCCACACAGCACAACCCGGAGTTCACGGCCCTCGAGTTCTACGAGGCCTTCGCGAACTACGAAGACCTGATGGAGCTCACCGAGACGCTCCTGAACGGCCTGTGTGTCCACCTGCACGGCAAGGAGCAGATCGCCTACGGCGACCACACGCTCGACTTCGCGCGGCCCTTCCGCCGACTGAGCGTTTACGAGGGCCTGATTCAGCACGCCGGCGTGCCGGCCGAGCTGGTCGACGACCGGGCGACTCTGCTCGAGGCGGCGGCGCGGTTCCACATCGGGAAGGCCGCCGACATGCCGCTCGGCTACCTGCAGATGGCGGTCTTCGAGGCCGCGGCCGAGCACCTTCTGATTCAGCCCACCTTCGTGACCGACTTCCCGCTCGACGTATCGCCCCTGTCTCGGAAGAAGGACTCGAACCCGCGCCTCGTGGATCGGTTCGAGCTCTACTGTGCGGGTCGCGAGATCGCCAACGCCTTCTCCGAGCTCAACGACCCCGTCGACCAGCACGAGCGCTTCGTCGCGCAGGGTGGCCAGCGTGACAAAGGCGATGAAGAGGCGCACCCCATGGACGACGACTTCATCCGTGCCCTCGAGTACGGCATGCCGCCGACGGCCGGCGAGGGCATCGGCATCGATCGTCTCGTCATGCTGCTGACGAATCAGCCCTCGATTCGCGAGGTCATCTTCTTCCCGCTGCTGCGTCCCGAGGTCTGAACCCAGTGACGGCAGCGTTCGAGCGCTTCGTAGGCTGGCGCTACCTGCTGCGCGCGCGGCGCCGGCCGGGTGTGCTCGCCGTGGGTCTCGCGCTCGCCCTCTTCGGCGCGGCCGTCGTGTGGGCCGCGAGCCACCTCCAGGGGGGCGACGTGGCGTCCGCCGTGTTCGGCGGAGGCTCCGATGCCGGGCGCATCTTCCTGGGCGTCGGAGGCGGCTTTGTCGCCCTCGGCGCGAGCGTCGCGCTCTTCGGTCTCCTGAACACCTTCCTCACCGCGTTCAGCGCGTTCAGCGCCTTCATGGTGGCCATCGGCGTCATGGTCGTGATCCTGGTCCTGGGTGTGATGAACGGCTTCCAGGCCGACCTGCGCACCAAGATCATCGACACGCAGGCCCACGTGGTCATCGAGGCCGGCCGCATGGGGGACTACCTCGAGGACTACCGCGCCCTGGCAGAGCGCGCGCGCGAGGACCGAGACGTCGTGGGGGCGACCCCCTACCTCCAGACCGAGGTCATGTTGACCTCACGCACGAACCTGCAACCCGCGCTGCTCAAGGGCATCGAGGTCTCGACCGTCGGTCAGGCGAATCGCCTCCCCTTCATCGTCCAGGAGGGCGAGCTCGAGAGCCTGGACGAGCCCGGCCGTGTGCAGCCCTTCGACCTGCGCAAGCACCCGGCGCTCCGCAACGACCCGGACGTCCGACAACGTGACCTCGAGCAGCGCATCGCCGACCTCGAGGCGCAGCTCCGGGACGCGCCGGCCCCCGAGCCCCCCGCCGATCCGGAGCTCGAGGCCGCCGGCATGGCGCTGCCGTCTCCGGTGCTCCGTAAGGTCGAGGTCGCGCCCACGGTGCTGCTCGGCACCGAGCTCCGTCGAAACCTGGGCCTGTGGCCCGGCGAGTCGCTGAACGTGATCTCGCCGCAGGGCGACCTGGGGCCGAACGGACCCGTGCCGCGCAGCCGTCCGTTCCGACTGGCGGGGTGGTTCGAGAGCGGCATGCTCGAGTTCGACACACGCTTCGCCTACGCGAGCCTCGACGCGACACAGCGTTACCTGGGTCTGGGGGACGTGGCCGGGGCGGTCCAGATCCGCGTTCGCGACCTCGACCAGGCGCGGGAGGTGCGCGACCGACTGCAAGCCGCGCTCGGCGACCGGGTGCGTGTCAGCGACTGGCAGCAGCTCAACCGCAACCTGTTCTCGGCCCTGGAGCTGGAGAAGATCGCGATGTTCCTCGTCTTGTCGATGAACATCCTGCTCGCGGCCTTCGCCATCACCCTCACGCTCCTCATCGCCATTCGCGGCCGGCGTCGCCAGATCGCCATCCTCAACGCCATCGGCGCGCCGCCCGGGTCCATCCTCCGCATCTTCATGGCTCAGGGGGCGTTCACGGGCGCCATCGGCGCGGTGCTCGGCGCCGCGTGCGGTGTCAGCCTCGGGCTTGGCCTGTCCGCCCTCGAGCTGCCCATGGACGGCTCCGTCTACTACCTGCCCAGCATTCCCGTGGACGTCCGTCTGCGAGACGTCCTGACGATCATGGTGGTGGCGCAGCTCATCAGCGTTCTGTCCACGCTCCACCCCGCGCGCTATGCCGCGCGGCTGAAGCCCGTCCAGGGACTGGTGATGGAATGAGCGCGCCCGTCCTCGAGGCCCTCGACGTGCACAAGCACTTCATGCACGAAGGCCACCGCATCGACGTGCTCCGCGGCGTGGACATCACCATCGTCCCGGGCGAGCAGGTCGCCGTCGTGGGGCTGTCCGGCGCGGGCAAGAGCACGCTCCTGCACGTGCTCGGCGCGCTCGAGGCGCCGAGCAGCGGGGATGTGCGCATCGCCGGTCAGTCCGTCGCGAAGATGTCCGAGTCCCAGGTGGCGGCGGTGCGGAACAAGACCCTGGGTTTCATGTTCCAGTTCCACCATCTCCTGCCGGAGTTCAGTGCGCTCGAGAACGCGATGATGCCCTTGCTCATCGCGCGTCGCCCTCGCCGTGAGGCGGCCGAAGAGGCCGAGCGACTCCTCGTGCGGGTCGGCCTCGGGTCGCGCCTGAACCACCGCCCCGGCGAGCTGTCGGGCGGCGAACAGCAGCGGGTCGCGCTCGCCCGAGCGCTCGTGGGTCGCCCCGCCTTGCTCCTGGCCGACGAACCGACCGGGAACCTGGACAGCGCCACGAGTGAAGGCATACACGGCCTGTTCGCCGAGTTGGTCACGGAGCAGAACACCTCGATGCTCATCGTCACGCACAACCGCGACCTGGCCGCGCGTGCGCCGCGTTGCCTGCGCATGGTCGAGGGGCGACTGGAGCACTTCGACGCGCGCAGCGGGGTGCAGGCATGATTCGCCTCGCCTTCATGCTGCTCGCGAGCCTGTCGCTCGTCGTCGTGGCGGCTCCGGCGGCCCAGGCCGAGGTGGGCTACGGGAGCGCCGTCGATCGGGTCGAGGTCAAGGGCAACCGGCGGAGTGAGGCCGAGGCCGTGCTCTCGGTGGTCGCAACCCGGGCGGGGGCGACCCTCGAGCGCGGCCGCTTGCAGTCCGACCTCCGCGCCATCTTCCAGCTCGGCCTCTACACCGACGTGCAGGCGGATCTGAGCGAGGTCGAGGGGCGCAACGTGCTCACCTTCCTCCTCACGGAGAAGGCCTCCATCCGCGCCGTGAAGTTCGAGGGCAACGAAGAGCTGGACGAAGACGAGCTCAAGGAGGTCGTCGACCTCAAGGAGTTCGGCGTGCTCGACCTGGCCCGGGTCAATCGGAACGCCGAGAAGCTGCGAGACCTCTACACGGAGAAGGGCTTCTTCCTCGCCGAGGTCACCTGGTCGACGGTGACGCTCCCCGACAACGAGGTGGACGTCGTCTTCCGGGTCGTCGAGAAGCAAGAGGTCAAGGTCGCGCGCATCACCATCGTGGGGAACGAGGCCCTCTCGGATGCCGAGATCAAGGAGAACCTCGAGACCCGCGAAGGCGGCTTCCTCGAGTTCCTTTCGCAGGCCGGCAGCTACAAGGCCGAGGCCTTCGAGCGCGACACCATGCGCATCAGCCAGTTCTACTACGACAAGGGCTACGTCACCGCGCGCGTCGGCACACCCAAGGTCGAGCTGAGCCCCGACAAGACCGAGATCTACCTCATGGTCACGGTCGAGGAAGGCGAGCGCTACCGCACCGCCGAGATCGACCTCACGGGCGACTTCCTCCGGCCGAAGGAGGAGCTGCGCAAGCTCGTGGAGCTCGAGAGCGGGGAATGGTTCTCGAGCACCCAGCTCCGCGACACGATCAACGCCATCGGCGAGCTCTACAAGGACGAGGGCTACGCCTACGTCAACGTCGTGCCCAATACGAACGTGGACCCCGAGAAGAAGACCGTCTCGCTCATCCTCGAGATCGAGAAGGGCAAGAAGGTCCGCTTCGGGCGCATCACGGTCGTGGGCAACTCGCGCACCCGCGACAAGGTCATCCGGCGAGAGCTGCGCATCTACGAGGGCGAGTACTACAGCTCCACGGGCCTCAAGCGTTCGAAGCAGCTCGTCCAGCGGCTCGGCTACTTCGAGACCGTCGAGCTGAACACGAGCCGCGGCGCGGCCGACGACCTCATGGACGTCGTGGTCGAGATCAAGGAAAAGGCGACCGGCACCTTCCAGGTCGGCGCCGGTTTCAGCTCCGTCGAGAGCTTCGTGGCCCAGGCCCAGGTCGCTCAGAACAACCTCTTCGGACGCGGCCAGACCCTGTCGTTGCAGGCCACGCTGTCGAAGATCCGGACCATCGCGAACGTGCAGTTCGCGGACAATTACTTCTTCGACACGAAGATCCGGTTCGCGGCCGACGTCTACCGCTACGAGACGAACTTCGAGGACTTCACGCGCAACTCGCTCGGCGGCAGCCTCACCTTCGGCTACCCGCTCGACGACGACTGGAGCGTCGCGATGACCTACACCCTGGAGGACGTGAGCGTGAGCGCCGGGGGCTTCGGCGCGAGCTCGGCCCCGCCCATCGCGAACCTCTACTCGGACGGCCTCACGAGCAGCTTGCGCGGCAGCCTGATCTACGACACCCGCAACAACCGCCTCTTCCCCAGCGACGGCCTCTTCGGCCTCGTGAGTGTCGAGGAGGCGAACGAGGTGCTCGGCTCCGACAACGAGTTCACGCGTTACACGGGGCGCATCCGCTTCTACCAGGACCTCACCCTCGACATGGTCCTGAAGCTGAACCTGGAGCTCGGCATGATCACGAGCCCTTCGCGCACGGGCGTGCCGATCTTCGAGCGCTACTTCGTCGGCGGACCGCTGACCGTCCGCGGCTTCATCCGCAACAGCCTCGGGCCCACCATCTCGGTCTTCGACTCCATCCGACCCGACAGCGGCACCATCGACCAGAACATCGGCGGCACGCAGCAGATGCTGATGAACGCCGAGTACGAGTTCCCCATCTTCCAGACCGTCGGCATCCGCGGCGTGGTCTTTGCCGACGGCGGTAACGCCTTCAACCGCGCCGACCCCTTCGCCGACAAGATCGACGCGCTCCGGTTCGCGTGGGGCTTCGGCATCCGGTGGTTCTCGCCCATCGGTCCCTTGCGCTTCGAGTGGGGCTTCCCCTTCGCCCCGAACGAAGACGAGTCGTCGTCGGTCTTCGAGTTCTCGATCGGCAACTTCTTCTGAGAGGAGCTCTCGACATGCAGTCCCTTCGAATCGCCACGCTCTTCGTGACCGTGCTGTGTGTGCTCGGACCCGCCCCGGCCCGCGCCCAGGCGAAGGTCGCCATCGTCGACATGCAGCGCGCGCTCACCGAGACCGAGGACGGCAAGACCGCCAAGGCCCAGCTCGAGAAGCTGAAGGACGCGAAGCAGAAGGACATCGACGCCCAGCAGACCGAGCTGCGCAAGCTCAAGGAGCAGTTCGATACGCAGCGCGCGATGCTCAAGGACGACGTCCGGCAACAGCGTGAGATGGAGCTCGCCGAGAAACTCAACGCGCTGAAGATGCGGTACGTCCAGGACCAGCAGACCCTCGCCGTGGACGAGGCCAAGGCGACGAAGCCCATCCTGGAGCGCATGAGCCGCATCCTGCAGACCATGGGCCGCGACCAGAAGTGGACGCTGATCCTCGAGAAGAACGAGTCCTCGGTGCTGTACTCCGAGGCCTCGCTCGACCTCACGAACGAGCTCATCCGCCGATACAACGCCGGCGAAGGCAAGAAGTAGCGGTCGTGTTGACCGGCGCGCTCGCCGCCGCGCTGCCGGCCACGCTGCGCGGTCCGTCCGACCTCGAGGTCACGACCCTCGCGCGGCTCGAGGATGCGGGACCGACCGACCTCGCGCTCGCCCTCGGCCCCCGGTATCGGGACGCCCTCCGCGCCACCCGCGCCGGCATCCTGGTGGTCTCACTGGCCCTCTCGGCCGACGCCCCGGCCGCCGCGTGTGTGCTGGTCGCGGCGCATCCGGAGCGAGCGCTGGGGCGGGTCCTGCGGCTCCTGGCGGCACCGCCGCCGAAGGTCGCACCCGGTGTGCATCCCACGGCCCTGGTCCACGCGTCGGCGCGGGTTCACCCCGAGGCGCGGCTCGACCCCTACGTCGTCGTCGAGGCCGACGCCGTGGTCGAGGCGGGGGTCTGGCTCGGCGTCGGGGTCTACGTCGGCGCGGGTGCTCACGTGGGCGAAAACACGGCCCTGGGGCCGCGCGTCGTCGTGCACGCCGGGGTGCATCTGGGTGCGCGGTGTGTCGTCGGCGCGCACGCCGTCCTCGGTGGCCCGGGCTTCGGCTTCGATGCCGAGGGTCACCTCCCCCACCTGGGCGGCCTCATCATCGGCGACGACGTGCACCTGGGCGCCTCGACCTGCGTCGACCGCGGCACCCTCGGCCCGACGCGCATCGGCGACGGGGCACGCGTGGACAACCTCGTGCAGGTGGGACACAACGCCCAGGTCGGCGCGGGCGCGGTCCTGTGCGGTCAGGTGGGGCTCGCCGGGGGCGCCGTCGTCGAGGCGGGCGCCGTGCTGGGCGGTCAGGTCGGCGTGGCCGGAACGGGGCGTGTAGGCGCCGGCGCCCGGGTCGCCGCGCAGGCCGGCGTGACACGCGCGCTGGAGGCCGGGGGCGTCTTCAGCGGGCACCCCGCCGAGCCCAATCGGCCACGGCTCGTCCGGCTCGCTCGACTCAAACGCCTCGCGGACGCCCAGCCGTGAGCGGGGCGCTCCTGTGGTCATCCGGGGTGCATCCGACGGCCACCGTGCACCCCTCGGCCCACGTGGCGCCCGGCGCCGTTGTCGGCGCGTACAGCGAGGTCGGCGCGGCCTGTGTGCTGCACCCTTACGCGATGGTCGGACCCTACACGCGCCTCGACGCGCGGTGTGTCGTGCACCCCTTCGCCGTCGTCGGCGGTGCCCCCCAGGACCGCCGCACCCCCGAGGACACTCCCACGCGCCTCGAGTGTGGCCCGGGCAACGTCTTTCGCGAAAACGCCACGGTCTCCAGAGGCACCCCCCACGGCGGCGGTGTGACACGCCTCGGCGCCGAGAACCTGCTGATGGCGGGCGCCCACGTGGCCCACGACGCGCAGCTCGGCGCCGAGAACGTGCTCGCCAACGGCGTCAGCCTCGCCGGGCACGTCGAGGTCGGCGACCGGGTCACCTTCGGGGGGCACGCCGCCGTGCACCAGTTCGTCCGCATCGGCGCCCTCGCGCTCATCGCCGCGAACTGCATGGTCACGCTGGACGTGCCGCCCTACACGCTCGTCGCGGGGGACCGGGCCCGGGTGCTCGGTCTGAACGTCGTCGGGCTGCGGCGCCACGGCCTCGACGCGCCGACCCGCCTCGCGCTCAAACGCGCGTTGCGCGCCCTCGACGCCCCCGGACGCCGAGACGAGGTCCTGGAGCGGCTGGGCGACGCGCCCGAAGCGGCGGTGCGCGACCTCGCCGCGTTCATTCTCGGCGTCAAGCGCGGGTTGACACCTCGCGGCCGCCGTGACTGAATGAACGCCCATTCAATCCGTGACGGGAGACCGCGAAAATGACGCCTGCCGAGATCTTCGAGACCAACATCGCCAACCGCCTCGCCGACCCGGTCGCGGGCGCCAAGGCGAAGGAAATCGACGCCATCTACCAGTTCAACGTGAGCGGCGACAACGGTGGCAAGTGGGTCGTCGACCTGAAGAACGGCAAGGCCTACGCGGGTGAGGCCGCGGCCGACTGTACCATCGACGTGGCCGCCCAGGACTTCGTCAACCTGTACCAGGGCAAGGTCGCCGGCCCGCAGCTCTTCATGATGGGCAAGCTGAAGGTGAGCGGCAACATGGGTCTCGCCATGAAGCTCGGCTCGGTGCTCGCCGGCTGAGTTCAGCCGCGGGGCCCACGGGCCCCGCGCGGCGTGCTCAGAAAAAGACGCCCGCGAGGAACGTCAGGTTGTTCGAGCGGTAGTCCTCGAGCGCCTTCGAGCCCTTGCCCGACGCCGTGAGCTGGTGCTCGTAACGGATGTCGAGGTTCAGCTCGACGGCCTGCAGGTTCAGGGTGCCGCCCACGCCCACGGGCAGGAAGAGCACCATCGACTCCTGGAAGTCCTCGAGCGCGGACGGGTCCGTGCCGATCAGGAAACGCGGCTCGAGGCCGCCGATCAGGTCGAGGCTGAAGACCATCGGCACGAGCGGGATGCCGAAGCGGCCCAAGGCGGCCAGGCCCAGGCGGTCGATCGAGGCGTCGGGACCTGACGTCGACGAACGGCGCCACAACAGGTCGGCTTCGAGCTTGGCGACCACCAGGTCGAGCTGCCACGCGGCGCCGACCGCGATCATCGTCGGCTCGTCGACCCCCTTGGCCGGCTCGGGGTCCGACATGTGCAGACCGTAGCCGACGCGGGCGCCGAAGCTGCCGAGCGCGTGGGCGCTGCAGAGCGGGGCGGCAGCGAGCAAAGGGATGAGCGCGAGCGCGGATTTCTTCATGATGCGGATCTCCTCAGGGGACACGGGGTGTGCCGGGCTTTCATCGCCCGAGGAGACGGGCCGATGCAAGTGCGCGCGCCGCGAAAATCGCAGTGGAGCCGCGGTGATTGACGCGACGGGTCGCGGTCATATAGGCGACGCCGATGGAAACGCACAGCACGTCGACCTGGCTCATATGCGGGGTCGTGTTCCATGCCATCACTTGCGGCATTGGGTACCTACTCGGCGCGGAGAAGGACCGGGGCCCTCTCGGTCTGACCCTTGCTTTCTTGTACAGCGTCCTGGGCCTGATCGTGGTGGTTTCGATGAGGTCCAACAAACCGGATCGGCAGGCGCAGAGAGTGATCGACAACACGTCGAACACGTGTTCAGTGCTCGAATCAATCAACCTCCACGCGGCAGAGAACGCCAAGAATTCTGCGGATGTCACGGTGATGCTCGACCAGATCAACACCCGGTTGGAGCGGCTCCAGGCGCGCCTCGAGGCGGCGGAATGAGCGGACCGGAATCGCTGGCGCGCGGGTCCGGGCCGCGACGCCGAGCTTCCGAATCGCGGCCGATGTTTCGCCTGTCTTCCGAAGTCAGGCGCCACTCTGTTGGCCTTCGAGGGTTTCGATGCCAGCGCGGGCCGCGCCGCCAGATACACAAAAGCCCCGCCGAGGCATCGACGGGGCTTTCGGGGTGGGCGATGCAGGATTTGAACCTGCGACTTCTTCCGTGTGAAGGAAGCACTCTACCGCTGAGTTAATCGCCCGCGGTGGGTTGCGCCGTTTATCAGGAGGCCCGTCGGCGCGCAAGACAATTCGGCGCGACCGTGGTAAACGGCCTCCATGGACCTGCTTCGTGCGCTGCGACCCCACCAGTGGATCAAGAACGCGTTCGTCTTCGCGGCGCTCGTCTTCTCCCGGAACCTGACGAACCCGACGCTGGGCCTCCGCGCGCTGGTGATCTTCGGGGCCTTCAGCCTCGTGGCGAGCTCGATCTACCTGGTGAACGACGTCGCGGACTACGAGCGCGACCGCGTGCACCCGAAGAAGCGCCTCCGCCCCATCGCCGCGGGGCTGGTCAGCCGGCGCCTGGCCCTGGTCGTCGCGGCGCTGCTGGGCCCGACCGGGCTCGCCGTCGGCTTCGCCCTGGACACCTCGGCCGGCGTGGTGCTCACGACCTACGGCGTGATGAACCTCGCGTACTCCCTGTGGCTGAAGCACATCGTCCTGCTGGACGTCTTCACCATCGCCCTGGGCTTCCTGTTCCGCGTGACCGCAGGGGCCTTCGCCATCGCCGTGGCCGTGAGCCCGTGGCTGTTGATCTGCACGTTTTTCATCGCGCTGTTCCTGGGCTTCTGCAAACGCCGCAACGAGCTCGAGAGCCTGGGGGACGACGCCGCCCAGCACCGCGGCAACCTCGCGGACTACTCGCTCCAGTTCATCGACAAGATGGTCGCCGCGCTCGCGTCGATGACCGTCATGAGCTACGCGCTCTACACGATCGACCCGCGGACCGTCGCCAAGGTCGGCACGAACGCCCTGGTGCTCACCGTGCCGCTCGTGCTCTTCGGCATCTTCCGCTACCTGTTCCTGGTGCACCAGCGCGGCAAGGGCGGCTCACCCACGGAGCTCGTGCTCAAAGACCGCAGCCTGCAGACCGTCATCGCCCTGTACCTGGCGGTGTCGGTGGCGTGCATCTACTTCAACGTGCAGCTGAACCTGGCATAGAGGGCGCGGCGTCCGGGGCGAGCCCCGGGCCAGCGTCGGCCGCCGCGGCGTCGAGGCCGCCGTCGCCCACGGCCGCGTCCCCTGCCCCGCCGTCGCCCAGACCGCCGTCGCCCACCCCGCCGTCGCCGACCCCGCCGTCGCCCACCCCGCCGTCGCCCACCCCGCCGTCGCCCACCCCGCCGTCGGCCGGGACCGGCACCGGGATGAGCACCCAACGCACACCGGAAACGACGGTCGTCGGCTCGGCCTCGCAGGCCTCCCCCGCAAAGACCAGCCGGCGCTCCTCGGTGCCCACGAGGAAGAGGTCCGGGCCCTCGGGGTCCTGAACCTCACCGCGCTGGAAGGTACGAATCGCTTGCGAGCAGCCCTCGGGTGCGTTCGGCGGTACGGTCTCGTACTCGAACTGGTAGTTCAGCGGCCCATTCGGGGCGCGGAAGTCGATGGAGACGACGCTCTCGAGCCGCTGACCGGCGGGGTCGATGAAAACGAGCGCGTACCGGTCCGGCTCCGCGCCGCGCGCGAGCGTCACGATCAGGTAGGTCACGTCGTCCTCGGCGAAGGCCGGATCGCTGGACAGCTCCACGGTCTTGGTGACGGCCCAGGCCCCCGTCAGGTCGATGGCGAGGGGTGTCAGACCGGTGTCGCCCGCGGGGGGACCTGCGTCGACGGGCGCTGCGTCGGGCACGGCAGCGTCGGGCACGGCCGCGTCGGGTACGGCGGCGTCGGGCACGGCCGCATCAGGGACAGCCGCGTTGGCGACCTGTGCGTCGACGAGGTCCGCATCGCCACAGGACTGGCTGTCGGGGTCGCAAGGCCGTTCGCGCGCCGCGTCCACGTCCACGACACACGCCCCGCCGATACACTCTCGACCCAGGGGGCAGTCGAACGCGTCGTCACACGCGCGCTCGCACACACCTGTGACGCAGCGCTGATCGCGCGCGCAGTCGCTGTGCAAGACGCAGTCGTCGCGGTCGCCGCAGCCGACCAGAGCGAGCGCGAAGAGCAGCAGCCCGACGAAACCTGATTTCCTTGCCGTTGCCATATCGTCACGCTACCGTCGAAGAGGTCATTCCGAAACAGCGCATCATCGCGATCCCCCCAACGTCCCTGCGAGGGTCAATCTTGGGAAGCCGCCCCTTCGGAATGCCCCCCGTCGCCTCGTTCCTCTGTGCACTCGTCGTGCCACTGTTGCCGGCCGTGGCCGGCGCCCAGGCCCTCGACCTCATCGTCGACGCGAGCGTGGGCACGGGTGTCCGTCGAGCCGTCGGAGACGGCGAGGCCATCAGCCAACGTGCGCCCACCTACCTGGACGTGGACGTCGGCTTCGCCTTCGACCACGACTTCACGAGCGAGTGGGGTCTGGGAATGACCTTGCAGCTCGAGGACCAGGCCGCCTTCGCCCTCACCCCCCAGGTCCGCCTCGTCCGCGGGAGGACCCCGTGGCATTTTTTCCTGGGGGCCGGTGTTCCTGTCTATGTGATGCCGGACACGCTCCTGGGGCTCGAATTTGGCACCGGTCTGGTCTTCGACGTGCTGGACGGCGTCGGGCTGGTGGGTCAAGGCGCAGTGGACTGGTTCTTTGCCGGCGGTGATCTGCCGAAGGATGAATCATTGCTCGTATTCAACGTGAGCGCGGGGGTTCGTGTGCTCTTCTGAACCGCGTTCACACTCGGAATCCGTGGACCGGCCGGAGCACCCGGTGCCACGTGGGAGGACTGGATGAACCTGGAACTCGTTGGTAAGGACGTGACGCCCACGGAGCTCTTGCGGGAGCGCATCGAGCAGAAACTGCTGAAGCTGGAGGGTCGACTCGGTCAGAAGTTGCAGGTCCGCGTGTCGGTCACCCAGGACGCGGGTCAGTTCCACGTCAACGTCCGTTTCCACGCCGCGAAGCACGAGTTCAATGCGACGGCCGACGCCGACGAAGCCGTGAAGGCGGCCGACGAGGCGCTCGCCCGTGTAGAGCGCCAGGTGACCAAGGCCATGCACAAGGCCGAGGCGAACCGAAAGCCCGACGCCTCGATCCGCCGCGCGACGATCTCCGGCCCGCCGGCGGATCTGCAGGCCTGAACATGCAGAGCGCCTCTCTCGAAAAGGTCGTCGTCACCTCGACACAGGCCCCGGCCGCGATCGGACCCTACTCACAGGCCATTCGCGTGGGCAACGAGGTGTGGTGCAGCGGTCAAATCCCACTCGACCCTGTCACGATGACCGTCGTCGGCGAGAGCGCCGCCGAGCAGGCCGAGCAGGTCTTCGCCAATCTTCGCGCCGTGCTCGCCGCCGCGGACAGCGACCTGGCCGACGTCGTGAAGGTGACGATCTTTCTCGTCGACCTCACGGACTTCGCGTCGGTCAACGAGGTCTACGCCCGCCACATGCCGCAGCCGTATCCCGCCCGATCGACGATTCAGGTGGCGCGATTGCCGCGCGACGTGAAGGTCGAAATCGAAGCGGTCGCGCGCCTCGGCCTCAGGCGGCCTTGACGTCCGTCCGCTTGACGACCTTCTCGCTCCGGATGCACCGCGTGCAGACCGACAGCAGAACGGGGCGGCCCTCGACGACGGCGCGCACCTTCTGAATGTTCGGCAGCCAGACCTTCTTGGTCTTGATGTTGGAGTGGCTCACCTTGTGGCCCACCTGACGTCCCTTGCCGCAAACTTCACAACGACGAGCCACGAGACTCTCCTTGCTCAACGCGCCCGGGGGCGCACGCCTCAGAAATCGGTCGCGGCTTCTAACACGCGATGCGGGACGACGCAAGCGCTCGGATTCCCTTGACACAGGAAAGTCGCGTCCCGCATAAGGCCGAGGCGATTTTGCATCCGTAGCTCAGCTGGATAGAGCGACGGCCTCCGAAGCCGTAGGTCGCAGGTTCGAATCCTGCCGGGTGCGCCACCGCCAAGCCCCGCCTCAGCACTGCTGGAGCGGGGCTTTTCGTTTCACGCGTCGGTGCCCTCGGGTCAGACGCAGCGGCGAACGCCCCGAACGAAGATGACCTCGGCCCGGGCAGGCGTCGCCGGCAGGCCGTCGTCCATCCGCGCCACACCTGCGCACTCGCTGAGCCCGACCCGGGCGGCCAACCGCTCGAGGGCCGCGACCGACAGGGTCACGTCGGCGTCGCCCGCGGCCGCGGGGCCCGCGGAGAGGAGATGGACCTGCGCCTCGTGTCCGCATGCGCGGGTGAGCTCTCGCAGGGCCGCCTCGGGATTCAGCGCGTGCCCGAGCCAACCGGCGGCGACGATGTGCTGGAAGCGCCCGGGGGCGACCGGCAGGTGTTCCGGATCGGCGACGATCTCCACGCCGGGACCCCGCACGGGCGAGAGGCGGGTGACACGCGCGTGGGCCAGGGCCGTCGCGAAGGCGTCGGGCCAGGGCGAGAGCAAGAGGGTGCGCTCCCCGCCCGCAATCTCGCGGCCGATGGTCCAGGCCCAGTTCGCAGACGCGTGGGGCGCGGGACCCCGCCAGGCCGCCACGAAGTCGGCGCGGGTCGCCTCTAGACTCGGCGACGCGACCTCGCGGGACGGGGTCGACTCCATCGCGAGCCCGTGGATCAGCGAGTGCACCGACGGCAGCCCGAGGTCCGCGCGCGAGAAGGCGTCGACGAGGTCGGCCCGCCCACAGTGGGCCAGCGTCCGCAGGTGGGTCCGCAGCAGGAACATCGTCTCGGTGGACCCGCCCACACCCTCGAGGCGGACTCGCTCGCCGCGGGCCGCGGCGAGGAGCAGACGCACCGCCGCGTGGTCGAGCGAGCGCTCCGGATCGGCGGTGAGGGACTCGGTCACGTCGGTCATGCCGACCGCAAGCGCGCACAGGGCGAGCATCGCCTCGACGCGTGGGTCGAGAGAGCCCGTCTCCCAGACCCGCGCGAGGAGCTTCAGCGCCTCGGGGGCGTTGCCCTGTTCGAGGGCGCTGTCCGCCCGACGGAGGGCGAGGCGTTCGTCGGTCTCACCGGAGGCTGCGACGAGCTCCAGGAGCGCCGTGGCGCGCCGTCTGTCCCCTTGCTGTACGAGTGCATCGGAGAGCTGGAGGGCGAGCTCGGTCGGCGTGGCGAGAGGGTTCCGCTGGGGGGCTTGAATCTGCATGCCGACCCGTTGAGCAAGGCCCGGGCCAGTCGCGCGGCGAGGCTCGGCGCGGGCCGGAGGACCGTGTCAGCGTCAGGCGGGCGACGGCGGCGTCAGTGGGATGGCGCAGGACTCAACGGGGCCCCGAGGGGGCGCGCGACAAAGACCCACTGTAGGCCGAGCGGATCGGACTCACGATGGTCGATTCGAAAGCCCGCGGCGTCGAGCAGCGTCACGAAGGCCTCGGCGCGCCGCCCCCGTGTGTGCCAGCCGAGCAGCTCGCGCATGCGGGCCTGGCTCTCGTTCTGCGCCGTCATCGTCGTGATCAGCGCGCCCTCCGGCGTCAGCCGCGCGCGCAGGCAGACGAGGGCGCGAACGACCTCGGTGTCGTCGAGGTACTCGGAGAGCCCGACAAAGAGGCACAGCGCAAAGGGGCCGGTGGGTGAACCTTCGAGCGTGGCGCCGACGATCTCGGCGCCTGGAAGGGTGTCTCGCGCAAGGGCGCGCGCAGCAGGATCGGGGTCCACGAGCACGGTGTGCGCCGCGCCGATCTCGGCGGCGTCCGTCGCGCCCCCGCACGGCACGGAGAGCAGGCTGTCCGGGGCGAGCGCTCGCCCCAGGCGCGCCACCGCGAGGCGCCGCCAGCGGACCGCGCGGGCGGCCGGAGACGCATGGACCCAACGGTCGATGAGGAGTCCACGCGCGGTCCGCCCGCTGGGCCGGTTTCCGTAGAGCTGCTCCATGACACGCGCAGCCCCACCGAGGCGCCGCGCGAGGAAGGGCACGGCCGCCTCATCGAGCCACTGCCGCTGCGTGAGCTCGCCACGCGCCCCCGTCAACCGCGGGGAAGGACCCGTCGTGGCGGCCGGCACACCGGTGGGCGCGGCGGCGCGCACCGAGAAAACACGCGCGCCGACGAGCGGCTCGAGAAACACCCCCGCCAGACTCAGCGAGAGGCCAAAGCCCTCCACGCGCGCCGCCCACAGCCGAGCGACCGCGCCCAGGAAGAGCGCCAGCAAGGCGCCCTCGCGCGCGTCCGGATGCGCGAGGCCGACGACCAAGGCAGCGGTGAAGAGCAGCGGGAGGAGCCCCGCGAGCCAGACGACGACGGGGTCGCGCAGGGTCCACGCGGGCAGGCCGTCGCGAAAGGCGGCGGAGCTCATCCCGGGTCCGGTCACGAGCGGGACCTGGCCGCCGCCGTGGCGCACCTCGACCGGGAGCAGGTGGGCCTTCCGCGCACGCGCCATCCGCAGGACCGGAGGGGCGTCCTCGCCTTGGAGCGCCAGGTCCGAGGCCTCGAACCACGCACACCGTTCGTCTGCGAAGCCCGCGGGATCGCGGGGATCGGCGACACGGCCGGGGCCGGCGAAGTCACGCAGCCAGCGCTCTCGAGTCAGCGCCGAGAGGTCTCCGCGGGGCAGCGGAAACACGGAGATGAAGACCGGCCCACAGGCCGCGAGGGCCCGGGGCAACGACGGCGCGACGTCCACGCCCGCCGCGAGGCGCAGCACGCGCGCCGTGCCGGGCAGTGTCTCGAGCGTCCGACCGCGGACCACAGCGCGCGGCGGCGGGTCGAGGACGGGCTGCGCAGCCCCTTCGCCGAGCCACAGTGTGTAGGGGGGCACGTGCGAGGCGGGCACCGGCGCCGGCAGCGGACGCAGCCCGAGGCGAGCGCGCGAGAGGAGGACGGCGAAGGCCGCGAGGGCCAACGCCCAGCCGAGGATCGTCATTTCGACCCGCGCGGCTCCCCAACGGGGACGAGTCGACCGCCCTGGAGGTAGAGCGGCCGGTCCGTCGGTAGACCCGGGGGAATTCGCTGGATGACCTCCTCCGGGTCACGAATGAGGAACGCCCCGTTGGGCACCATGCGGCCGCTCGCGAGCCAGTGCCCGGTGCCGATGCGCGCCCCGTGGCCGAAGGCCGAGCCCAGGAAGTTCGTGCCGGTGTCGTGCAGCGCGCCGTCGAGGGGCACGCGGATGTTGCCGTCGAAGTTCAGGTCGATGCTGAACGCGCCCCCCGTGGTCACCGCCCGACGGCCCAGCACACACTGCTGCATGAGGTACTGGCTCGCGATGGACTCGGCCATGAGGACGCAGAAGCGGAGCGTCGTGCACTGACTCACGAGCGCGCGGGCGCCGATGCAACTCGCCTCCACGTGCGCCCCCGACATGACCACCGCGCCGTCGTCCAGTCGGCTGAAGAGCACACGCGCGTAGGGTCCGACGCTCACACCGGCACCGAGGGTGCTGCCCTCCACGGTGGCGGTGGGGTGGATGTCGCACCCCTTCCCGATCTGGTTGAGCTTGCCGAGCACGCGCCAACGGTTCAGGGAGAGCGCCCTGAGCGCCGCCCAGAGCCCCTTGAGCACGAACTTCCAGGTCGGCGTGGCCCGCAGCTCGATGGACCCCGCGACCTGGTTCGCCCAGAGGATGTGGACCCAGTGATGCAAGGTCATCAGCGGGTGGCGCGGGAACGAGACGTCGACCTCGGTCCGCCCCGTGAACTGGGACGGCATCGGCAGCTTCATCACGTTCTCGTCGGGGTCGACGACGACGTCCACGAAGGGTGCGTCGCCGTTGCCGTGGAAACGAATCGCCTCGAAGCGCCACCCGGCCTCGGTCTGCACCACGCCGGGCTGGACCGGGGTCGTGGAGCGACCGTGGACCCCGGCCTTGAGCACCAGCACGGCGTTGCGTCCGGCGGCGGCGTCGACGAAGGCGCGCAGCGCACCGCCCGTGGTGAAGAGTGTGTCGGGCACCTCGAGGCAGGGCGGCGCGAGCCTCTCCACGACCTGGAGGCCCGCGGCGCGGAAGGCCTCCGCCTGCCACGTGGAGAGCGGCCGGTTGAGGATGGGCGTCTCGACGACCGGATCCCCGAAGGGCTCGATGCGCCGACCCGTCGGCTGAACGAAAACGTTCAATTCGCCTGGACGGTCAGTTCGTAGTTGCCGAAGCGGGGGGCGTCGGGGCCCGCCGGGCCGGCCTGGAGCTCGAGGTCGCGCAGCAGCGCGTTCACCACGCCGGCTTCGTCCGCGTAGCTCGGCGCGAAGTACATCACGACCGGCAGCTTCACGTTCGTGACCGTGATGGTGACCTGGTCACCGACACGGCCGTAGTTCACCGCGCCCTGCTCCTGCGGATCGGACGGCACCACCAGGTGCACGACCGGAGGATCGAACTGGCCGCCGTCGGTCGTGCGCATGTAGTTGAGCCCGTAGCCCTCGAAGTCGATGGGCGAGACGGCGCCCTGGGTGCCGCCGTCGCTCCCGAGGTTGCCCCCGAGGGTGATGGTGACCGGACGCTCGTCGAACTCCTCGGCCGGGTCGAAGCGCAGGCGCCAGACCTGGCCGCCGAACTCGCTGGTGAAGTTCGCACGGTAGGCCCCGGCGTTGACCGCGCGGGTGCCGAGCGCCGGGCTGATCATGGCCGCCGCACCGCCGAAGTTCATCGTGATGGAGCCGCCGAAGCAGTCGAAGGCGTCGTTGCCGGCGTCGCCCCAACCGCAGCCGTCCTGGATGCCCTGGTCGGGCACGAAGCCGCGCGGGTCGATGGGCATCGGCACCGGCGCCTGGCGCGAGACGATGCGCTCGGGGCCGCCGCCGTCGACGAAGACGAAGTACTCGCCGGGCTCGGCGTTCCGCAGGGTCACGGTCGGCTCCGGCCGGGCGAAGTTGCCCGCGCAATCGATGAGCGTGCTGGGCTCCTCACAGTCCGAGCGGACCGAGAGGACGGCCGGGAAGTCGGTGCCCGGGTTCGCGACGCTGAAGGTCACATCCCCCGCCTCTTCGACGACGTAGCGATAGGCGGCGTCCGGCGCCCGCCGACCGCCACAGCGGTTGAAGTAGTTGTCGGCACCGTCGGCCACGGTCGCGCCGAGGACTGTCTCGCCGGCCACGATGAGCGGCGTGTCCACGTCCGGTCGGCAACCCTGGTCCTCGGTGAGGTCGCCCCGCGCCTGGCAGCCCGGATCGAGCGGCCAGTCGAGGAAGCCGTCTGCGTCGTCGTCGATTTCGTTCCCGCACAACGGCACCTCGGCGGGGTCGGTCTCGTCGTCGTCCTCGGCGTCGAGGCACCCGAGGTCCCGGAAGTCGAGGGACCCGTCGAAGTCGTTGTCCACGCCGTCGTTGCAGCGCGGCGGGAGCTGGCCCGGGTTCACCTCGTCGTTGTCGGCCGCGAAGCGGCAGCCCGGGTCGTCCGGGAAGTCGATGCGCGCGTCGTTGTCGTCGTCCCGGCGGTTGCCGCACTGCGGCGCGAACGCGGCGCCGACCTCGCTCGGATCGGCGGCGTAGGTGCAGCCGTAGTCCCGCGGGAAGTCGGGGAAGCCGTCCTCGTCGTCGTCCATGCCATTCGAGCAGACCGGAGGCACGTCGGGGTCGGACTCGTCGATCCACGAGGACGCGATGCACCCGGGATCGAAGGGGAAGTCGGCGACGCCGTCGCGGTCGTCGTCGACGCCGTTCGCGCAAACGGGGTCGATCGCGGGGTCGTCCTCACTCGGGTCTCCAGCGGCGAAGCACCCGGGATCATTCGGGTAATCGGTGACGCCGTCGTTGTCGTTGTCGATGGAGTCGCCACACTGCGGCGGCGGAACCGGGTTGCGTTCGTTGTCGTCGCCCCGCGACTGGCACCCCGGGTCGACCGGGAAGTCGATGCGGTTGTCGTCGTCGTCGTCGAGCCCGTTGGCGCAGGCCCCGAGCACCTCACCGTCGGCCTCGTCGGCGTCCCCGCGGGCGGCGCAGCCCGGGTCGTAGGGGAAGTCGGGCAGGCCATCTTCATCGTCGTCGTCGCCGTTGTTGCACGCGGCGAGTGGCGCGCCACGGGGCGGATCCGCCTCGTCCTCGTCGGCCGGACCTTCACAGCCGGGGTCGTCGCCGTCGATCGCGCCGTCCTCGTCGTCGTCCCGGCCGTTCACACAGCCCGGGTCGAGGCGGCGGACCTCGACGGAGAGCTTGAACGGCCCGCCCTCGCCCTGGCGGGTATCGACGACGACCCAGTACTCCCCTACGGCCGCTCGGTCGATCGTCAGGCGCCCGCGCATCGCGACGCCATCACCGGTGCTGCACCCCGCGGGCGCGGCCAGCTCGGTATTCGCCCCATCGCACGCGCGGCGCACGTGGAGCACCGTCGAGACCTCCGTCTCGGGGTGGTTGGTGCTGAAGGTCAAGCGCGACGCGAAGGGGTTGATGTAGCGGTAGATGACCTCGGGCGTGTTCGCCCCGCCGCAGCTTCCCCGTAGGCTGTTCGTGCCGTCCGAGGTGTCTCCGAGCACGAACTCGCGGTCGTTGGGGAACTCCTGGTAGCGCACCCCCTGGCCACAGCGATCGGTCTCGTCGTTGCCGGCCGCGGAGATGCACCCGAAGTCCAGCGGGTAGTCCACGGCGCCGTCGCCGTCGTCGTCCTCGTCGTTGGCGCACGCGGGGATGACGTCCGGCGGGGTCTCATCGCGGTCCTGAGGCTCCGAACATCCCGGATCGGAAGGGAAATCGACGCGGCCGTTGCCGTCGTCGTCGATGCCGTTCAGACACTGCGCGAGGTCCAGCTCGGACACGGTGACCTGAACGGGACCACCGGCACCCGCCACACCGTCGACGAAGATGTAGTAGTCGCCCGGCTCCGGCTCCGCGATCTCGAGTGTGTTGCCGAAGGTCTCGGCGTTCTCGTTCTCCCGCTGGCAGCCGACCTCGGTGTCCTCGTCCAGGCAGGCACCGCGGCGCACGTAGAGCGTCGTGGGGATCTGCGTGGCCTCGCCGACCGTCGAGATCACGAGCCGCTCCACGCGCCGTTCGAGGCGGTACTGGAGCACGACCTCGGGGCTTCCGCGGCCGCCGCACGAACCCTCGCTCTCGAAGAGCCCGCCGCTGATGTCCGTCAGGAATGGCACGTCGCGCAGGATGGACGCCGGGTCGTAGGTATTGCCGCAGCTCCCGCGCTCGCTGTAGTCCGCCGCGGCGACGCAGCCGTCGTCGTCGGGGTAGTCGGTCTTGCCGTCGCGGTCGTTGTCGACGCCGTCGGCGCACGCGGGCCGGACCGGCTTGTCCGTCTCATCCGTGTCGCCGCCGCCGGCGCACCCCGGATCGTCCGGGTAGTCGACCAGGCCGTCCTCGTCGTCGTCGTTGCCGTTGGCGCAATCCGGCGGCTGCGGCGGGTCGTCCTCTTCGGTGTCGCCGGCCGTGCGGCAGCCGGGCTCGGCGGGGAAGTCCACGACGCCGTCGTTGTCGTCGTCGAGGCCATTGGCGCACGCGGGTCGCTCCGCCGGGTCCTGCTCCTGCGGGTCGGCGACGCTCGTGCAGCCCGGATCCTGCTCGTCGACCAGGCCGTCGCGATCGTTGTCGATGCCGTCGTTGCAGAGCGGGTCGATGGCCGGGTTCGCCTCGTTGTCGTCGAACTCGGAGCCGCAGCCCGGGTCCGCGGGGAAGTCGGTGTAGCCGTCCTGGTCGTCGTCGTTCGAGTTCGAACACGCCGCAGGTGCCGCGGGGTCGGTCTCGTCCCGGTCCGCGGGGTTTTCGCATCCCGGGTCCGCGTCGTCGATGAGGCCGTCGCCGTCATTGTCGCGTGTGTCGCTGCACGGCGGGAGGAGCGGCGCGGCGTCGGGGATCTCCCCGACATCGGGCTCGATGCCTGAATCGGGGATCGTGCCACCCGGCGTGCCGCCGACGTTGCCGCCGCCTCCGCCGGTGCCGCCCGTCCCCGTGCCGTCACCACCTTCGTCTCCACCGCACGCGCTCAGCAGCGCGGCGGTCAGAGCCGCCTGCAATCCCCAACGAATCGAAAACATCGTGACCTCGTCTCCCCGGAACTCAACCCGTGACCCGCCCGTCACCGGGCGGTAATCCGCGGACCTTACGATAGGAGCGAAATCCCAGTAAACCAGCCCCGCGCGCGTTCAGAGAGAACGCGCGTGCGGGATGCTGTTAGGCTGCGGTCCTCATGACGGACTACGCCTTCTGGGGTGGGGCCGCGGGCCTCATTTTGCTGGACCTCGCCTGGGCGCGCAGCCTGGTCGGACTCCTCCGTGGCCAGGACAACCCGCCCGAGTACACCCTCAACCGCGGGGTCCCGCTCGACCCCCTCCCCGACGATCCCGGCGTGTTGTCGATCATCATCCCCGCCCGCAACGAAGCGGCGAACATCCGGGGGTGTGTCGAGGCCGCCCTGGCGACCCGGTGGCCCGGGGCGCTCGAGGTCGTGGTCGTGGACGACCGCTCCACGGATGGCACCGGGGCGGTGCTCGCGACACTCGCCGCCGCGGATGCACGCGTCCGCGTCATCGACGGGGTCGACCCGCCGGAGGGCTGGCTCGGCAAGCCGCACGCCCTCCACCTTGCTCAATCCCACGCGCGTGGCGCTTGGTTGCTCTTCATCGATGCGGACGTGCGGCTCGCACCCGACGGCGCCCGAGCGCTCATCGCGCGCACCCAGGCACAGGGCGCCGAGATGGCCAGCGCGCTGGGTCGGCTGGTGGTGGCGTCCTTCTGGGAGCGGGTCGTTCAGACACGCATCGGGGCCGTGATCGCCGGTGGCAATCCGTTGCACGAGGTGAACGACCCCGACCACGAACGCGCCCTGGCGAACGGCCAGTGTCTGCTCTTTCGCCGAGAGGCCTACGATCGCCTCGGGGGACACGAAGCGATCCGGGGGAGCGTGCTCGACGACGTGGACTTCGCGAAGCGCGCGAAAGCTCAGCGCGTCCCCTACCGTCTCTACTTCGGCCCGTCGGTCTTCGAGTGCCGGATGTACACGGGTTTCAAGGAGATCTGGAACGGCTGGACGAAGAACCTCTTTCCGGCGCTCTCCTACAGCTTCGTCGCCACGCTCGTCGTCACGGCGCTGCTCTTCGCCTCGAGCTTGCTGCCCTTCTTGCTACTGGCGCGCAACGCGACCCGCTGGGCCGTCGGGGCGCCCTTCGAGCCGCTCTTTCTGGGACTCGAGGCCCTCGCCGTGCTCCTGATTTTCGCCACGGACGCCTTCGGTCACGCCCGACACGGGTACCGTTGGGGGCTCTTCTGGACGTTCCCCCTCGGCATGGCCGTCGTCCTGGCGCTCTTTTGGAACAGCGCGTGGCGCATCGGGTCTGGGCGCGGCGCCGTGTGGAAGGGGCGAATCGTCGAAGCCGGTCGACGTCGGGCCTGACCGAGTTCAGCGCAGCGCGCGCTCTTTTCGCTCGAGCGCGATGACCTGAAGCGGAAGCTTCTGGCGGGCTTCCGCCGAGATCTTCTTGCGTTTCTCGGCGTTGGTCTCGAGCCCGGCGAGGCCGTTGAGGATGGACGAGAGCTGAAGCGTGAGCGCCCGACGCTCCGAGTAGGCCTTCCGCAGGGACGCCCGCACGGTCTTGAGCGCTTCGGCGTGGCCGTCCTTCTTCGGGGAGACGGCCTTCGGCGCGCCGGCCTTCGCCTCGGCCTGCGCCTTGGCCTTGCTGCCCCCGGACTCCTCCGCGGCGGCCTCGTGCTCGGCCTCCTCGGCCGCCCCCTCTTCCTCTTCCGCCGACTCGCGCTTCTCGACGGCGTCCTTGACCTTCTCCCGGTCCGGCGCGCGCGCCTGCTCGACCTCGGCCTGCTTCTTGGCCTCGGCGTTGGCCGCCGCCTCTTTTTTCTGGGCCGCTTCGCTCTTGCGCGCGTCCTCTTTGTCACGCGCGGGCCGCGCCTTGTCCGCCTCCGCCAGCTTGGAAGACGCCAGCTTCGCGTCGGCCTTCTGGCGCTTCTCGAGGTCGGCCTTCGTTTTCTCGAGGCCAGCGACGGTCTTGTCGTTCTGCTGAAGCTTCTTCCGCACGCCGGCCGCCTCGGCCTCCTTGCGGGCGGCGGCCTTCGCCTGCTCGTCGCGCACGTAGCTCTGCTGCCGCTGGGCGGCGCCCGCCTGCTTCTGGTCGGACTGGAGCTCCTCCTCGACCTTCTTCAGGGTGTTCTGGCCACGCACGGCGTCTTGCTTGACGAGCATCTCAGGCATCTTCGACTCCTCGCACGCCACCCGGTCGACGTGTCGTTACCCTGCCCGCGTCGAGCGCCCAGGGTCAACGGAAGATCGTGGGGCGCGGGCACACCAACGTTGAACGGTGCCCGATGAAGTTCTAAGTTCCGCCGTCATGCGCTGGGCCTTCCTCGACCGTATCTCTGAACTCCAGCCGGGCGAACGGGCCGTCGGGCACAAAGCCGTCGCGTCGAGCGAGGACTTCTTCGCGGACCACTTCCCGGGCTTCCCGGTTTTGCCGGGCGTCTTGCAAATCGAGGCGCTGGCGCAGACCTCGGGCAAGCTGATCGAGGTGACGGTCTTCGAGCGCCAGGGGCGCTGGGTCTGGCCGATCATCAGCATCGTGAAGAAGGCGAAGTTCCGGCGCTTCGTGGCGCCCGGGCACCTCCTTTCCTTGGAGACCCGGCTGGTCGAGCTGCGCGACGAATCCGCCATTTGCAAAGCCGAGGCGAGACTCGAGGGCAAGATCACCACGGAGGCGGAGCTCGTCTTCGTTTTCAACCCGGGTGATCTGGACACACGCGAGGCTCAGGAACGACTGGAGCGCCTCGAGCGCGAGAATCTTCGCCTGCTGTGGCCAGGCTACGCGGCCTGGGATGCCGCCACCCGAGGAGGCCCCGCACCATGAGTCGGCAGGTCGACGCACACGGTCGCGCACGGGTGGTCGTGACCGGGCTGGGCTGCGTCACCCCGCTCGGGGGCACGGTCGAGAGCACCTGGGCCGGCCTGGTCGCGGGGCGGTCCGCCGTGGGTCCGGTGACACGTTTCGACGCCTCGGGTTTCCCCACGCGTTTCGCCGCCGAGGTCGCCGCGCTGCCGACCCTGGAGCTGCCGGGGCGCTACGCGCGGTGGTCCGATCCGAAGTCGACCCTCGCCGCGGTCTCCGCCGCGGAAGCCATGGCGGACGCCGGGCTTGCGCGCGGGGACCTCAACCCGCTCCGCTTCGGCGTCTCCGTAGGTGCGGAGGCCTCTCGACCCGACCTCCAGACCGTGTCCGAGCGCCTCGCCGACTTCGCCCGCGGCACCCCGGCCGAGGCTTACTCCGCCGTCGACCCCAAGGACTTCCTGGTCATGGGGCCGTTTTTCCCCGCGACGCTGGTCGCCCACCTGCACGGCGCCTCGGGCCCGAACCTCACGACGAGCACCGCGTGCACCAGCAGCGCGCAGTCCATCGGCGACGCGCTCCGCGTGCTGCGACGCGGGGATGCGGACGTCATGCTCGCCGGGGGCACGGACCGACTCGTCGAGGAGCTCATGCTGACGGGCTTCGGCCTGCTCGGCGCGCTCTCGACCCGCAACGACGACCCCGCGGGCGCCTCGAGGCCGTTCGACCGGACACGCGATGGCTTCGTTTTGGGTGAAGGGGCCGGCTTCGTGGTCCTCGAGCGCCTCGAGCACGCCCTGGCCCGCGGCGCCCGCATCCACGCGGAGTTGCTGGGTTACGGCTGCTCCGCGAACGCGTGGCGCATCACCGACAGCCCCCCGGACGGCCGTGGAGCCCGCCAGTCCATGCAGATGGCGCTGTGGGACGCCGGGGCGCGCCCGGAGGACGTGAGCTACATCAACGCCCACGGCACCAGCACCCAGCAGAACGACATCTCGGAGACCGCGGGCATCAAGGGGGCCTTGGGCGACCATGCCTACCGGGTCGCCGTCTCGTCGACGAAGTCCATGATGGGTCACCTCGTCGCGGCGTGCGGCGCGGTCGAGCTCATCGCGTGCATTCAGGCCATCCGGCACGGCGTCGTGCCCCCGACCCTGAATCTGCGACATGCGGACCCGCTCTGCGACCTGGACTACGTGCCCGGAGAGGCCCGCGCCGTGGACGTACGTCTGGCGCTGACCAACGCGTTCGGCTTCGGCGGCAGCAACGGGACGTTGGCCGTCGGTCGCTGGGAAGCGTGAGCATCGTCGTCACAGGGGTCGGGCTCGTCTCCCCCTGGGGGCACGACCTCGAGACCTTCCGAGCGGCGCTCGCCCTCGCGCCCCCCGCCGCGCGCGCGCTGGACGTCGCGGACTGGCCGGGCGCGCCGTTCCCGGCCGTACCCCTTGCGCCCGGGCCCGATCCGGAAGCGTCGGTTCGGCGCCGCAAGGACGTCCGCTTGATGGCGCGGGCGAACGTGCTCGCGGTCGCGGCCGCGCGCCGCGCCGTGGCCGACGCGGGCCTCACCGAGGACGACCCGCGCCTCGAGGGTGCCGGGCTCTTCGTCGCGGCCGGCCGCGAGCCCGGCAACCTCGACGACGTGCGCGACGCGTTGGCCCACGCGCGGTCCGAGGACGACCCGACCCATGTCTCGCTCAGCCACCTCGCCGGCGTGGGCATGCACCGGATGAATCCGCTGGCGTCGATCAAGACGCTGCCGAACATGACCTTCGCGCACGTCGGCATCACGCTGGGGTTACGCGGTCCCGGCATGACCCTGACGGACGACGCCGCCGCGGGCCTGGGGGCCCTGGCCGAGGCCGTTCGCACCCTGGAAACGGGTCGCGCGACGATGTGCCTCGTGGGGGCCGCGGATGCCCACCTCGACTTCGCCGGAAGGGTCACCGCGCTGCGCGAGGGGTGCCCCGGACCGATCTCCGAGGCCGCCGTTTTTTTTGTGCTCGAGACGGCTGAACTGGCCGCGGCGCGGGGCGCGCGGGTGCGCGGCCACGTGACCCTTGATGATGAGCGACCGGCCAAGGCGACGAACACCGCGAAGCCGCTCCAGGGGATCTCGTGTGGCACGCCCGACGCGCTGCTGGTGCTTCTCGCAGGGCCCCAGCCCGACCGGCTCGGGGTGCGCTGGTTGGACGAAGGCGCCTCGTCCTCCGCGCGCGTCGCCGCGCCCGTGGCCCACGTCCGCGGCACGCCACGCCGCGTCGTCGCCATCACGGGCATCGGTCTGCGGACGCCCCTCGGGCATACACTCGAGGCGTTCTCGACCCGCGTCCTTGGGGGCTCTTCGGCCGTCGCCCCGATCCGGGCCTTCGACGCGACGCCGTTCCCCACCCGCCTCGCCTGTGAAATCGAGACCTCCACCGCTGCGCTGCTCGCGGCACTGCCCGAGGCGCTCCACGAGAGCGTCGTGGGCCTGGACGACCGGAAGGGCGCGCTGGCCCTGGCGGCTGCGCTGGACGCGGTGGTGTCCCGCGGGCGCCCGCTCCCGACCGACACCGCGATCGCCTACGGCACCGGCCTCTCGAGCGTGAGCCTGCGCGAGCTCTCCGAGGACTGCCTGCCGTTTCTCGGAGACGACGGTCGCTTCGACTACGCCGCGTTCGCGAGGGCCGGTCTGCGTGCTTCGGCCCAGGCCCCGAGGCGCCACGCCGTGACCGCCCCCCTGCGCGCCCTGCGTCGACACCTCGACGTCACGGGCCCCTTCGACGTCCACTTCAGCGCGTGCGCGGCTGCGGCCGCGGCGATCGGGCACGCCGTCGACCGGGTGCGCAGCGGCGAGGTCGACGTCGCCCTCGCCGGCGGCGCCGACAGCATGATCCACCCCTTCGGCTTGCTGCCGTTCATGCTCCTGGGCGCAACCTCGGCCGAGACCGATCCCTTTCGGGCCGCGCGCCCCTTCGACCGCGCCCGCGCGGGCTTTGTCATGGGTGAGGGCGCCGCCTTCTACGTGCTCGAGCCCCTCGACCGGGTCCTGGCCGAAGGGCGCACCCCGCTCGCCGTCCTGCTGGGTCACGGCACGAGTGGCGATGCCCACAACGTGACGGCGCCCCACCCCGAGGGCCTGGGCGCTCGGCTCGCCATGAATCGCGCGCTCACGGACGCCGACGTCCGACCGGAACACGTGGACTACGTGAACGCCCACGGCACGGGCACCCCCTTGAACGATGTGACCGAGGCCGCGGCGATTCGCGCGGTCTTCGGGGCCCACGGGCCCGCCGTGAGCAGCACGAAGGGCCAGGTCGGTCACACCATCGCCGCCGCCGGGGCGGTCGAGCTCTTGGCGTGTGTCGCGGCCCTGCGTGGCGGGCGTCTGCCCCCCGGTGTCGGGCTCGAGAATCCAGACCCGCGCATCGAGGTCGACCTCGTGCCGGCCGAGGGCCGCGTGTCGCAACCTCATGTGATCATGAGCAATTCTTTCGGATTCGGGGGGCAGAACGCCGTGCTGCTGCTCGCCTCGGCCGAACGCCTCGATCCGCGCGGAGCGCTCGCGTGACGCCGACGGCCCTGCTCTTCGCCGGCCAGGGAACGCAGTACGTGGGCATGGGCCGCGTCCTCCACGCCCGATTCCCCGAGGCCCGGGCCGTCTTCGAAGCGGCCGACGCCGCCCTGGGCTTCGACCTGACGCGGCTCATCTTCGAGGGCCCCGAGAGCACGCTCACGCAGACGGAGAACACGCAGCCGGCCGTGCTCACCGTGGCCTGCGCCGCCTGGGCGGTCCTTCGGGCGCGCGGCTTCCGGCCCACGGTCGTGGCCGGACACTCCCTGGGGGAGTACGGCGCGTTGGTGGCCGCCGAGGTCCTCGACCTGGCGGACGCGGTTCGACTCACCCGCTTGCGCGGGCAGGCGATGCAGCGGGCGGTCGCGGAGGGTGTGGGCGCGATGGCCGCCGTTCAGCGCGTCGACGAGGCCGTCGTGGAAGCAGCGTGCGCGGCTGCGGACGGCGTTTGCGACGTGGCCGCGTACAACGCGCCGGGTCTCGTCGTCCTCAGCGGAGAGGCGACGACGGTCCACACCGTGAGCGCGCGCCTGGAGGCCGAGGGCGCGCTCGTCACCCCGCTCGCGGTGTCGGCCCCGTTCCACTCGAGGATGCTCGCGCCGGCCGCCGTCGAGCTGGAAGCCGCCCTGAGCGCGGTCCAGATGCGCACCGCCACCCTGGACTATGTCGCCAACGTGGACGCGGCCTGGCTCGTGGCCGCGGCACCGGACACAGTGCGCGCGCGACTCGTCGCCCAGGTCGTCGGTGCGGTGCGATGGCGCCAGAGCCTCGAGCAGATGCTCGAGCGCGGCATCGACCGCTTCTGGCACCTGGGTCCGGGCCGAAGCAACCTGACCCACGTCAAGCGCCTCGCCCGCCGGGCGCAGGTCGCGAGCTTCGACGAGGCCAGCGACCTCGACGGACTCCTCCGGGCGCTCGACGCTTCCGATTCACCTTCGCAGGCAGAGGAAAAACCATGAAGGGCGTCGTGCTGACGGGTCTCGGAGTCGTGAGCCCACTCGGCCAGTCGGCCGACACGCTCCTCGCGGGTCTCCTCGAGGGCCGGGTCGCGGCACGTCCCGTCACGCGTTTCGAGGCCTCGCCGTTCCCGTGCACCGCGGCGGCCACCGTCCCCGACTTCGACCCGAAGGCGTGGGTGGAGAACCGAAAGAACCTGCGTTTGATGACCCCCGCCGTGCTCTACGGGCTCGCGGCGGTCAAGCTCGCCCTCCAGGACGCCGCGCTGCCCCCGGGGAGCGTCGATCCGGAACGACTCGGCCTCTTTGTCGGCGCGGGGACCGCCTTCGGCGAGCTGGGCGACCTGGTGCCCGCCGTCGAGCGGGGCCGCGGGGCGGACGGCGGCTGGGACCCCGTCCGCTTCGCGCAGGAGGGCATGCCCATCGTCAACCCTCTTTGGCTCCTCAAGGGCTTGTCCAACAACGTGCTGGGGTACGCCAGCGCCCAGCACGACGCCCGCGGCATCAACCAGAACTACTGCAACACGGGGGTGGGCGCGCTTCAGGCGCTGGGCGAGGCCGCATGGGCCCTCGCCGAGGGTCGCGCGGACGTGCTCATCGCCGGGGGCGCCGACAGCGCCGTCAATCCGGAGCACTTCACCGGCTTCGGACGCCTCGGGGTGCTGTCCAACGCCGGCCACACACGCCCCTTCGACGCGCGCCACGACGGCTTCGTGCCCGGGGAGGGCGCCGCCTTTTTTGTCCTCGAGCGCGAGGAGGTCGCGCGGAGCCGCGGCGCCCGTGTGCTGGCGCGGGTCTGCGGGTATGGCACCGCGACCGGTCTCAGGGGCTTGAGCGGCGCCGATCCGACCGCGGTCGAGGCCGCGCTGAGGCGCGCGCTCGAGGTCGCCGACTGGGCGCCGGAGTCGGTCGACGTGGTGCAAGCCCACGGGAACGCGAACCCGCTCTTCGACCGGGTGGAGTCCGAGGTCTTCGGCCGTGTCTTTGGGGGCCGCTCACCCGTGATCGCCGCCGACAAGGGGCAGCTCGGACACGCCCTCGCCGCGGCCGGCGCGCTGTCGACCGCGGCGCTCCTGGTCGGGATGCGCGCCGGGCGGATTCCGCCCGTCGGTGGTCTGGACGAAGTCGATGCCCCTTGCCGTGGCCTCGACCTGGTCAAAGGCACCCCTCGAGAGGTGAGTGGCCGCCGGGGCATCGTTCATGCCGCCGGCCTCGGAGGGCAAACCGCGATGCTCGCCCTGGAGATTGAACGATGATCACCCTCGTCACCGGCGCCAGTCGTGGCATCGGACGCGCCATCGCCGAGCGCCTCGCGCGCACGCCCGACGCCCGGCTCCTGCTGGTCTACCGCAGTCGCGAGGCCGAGGCCCAGGAGGTCCGCGCAGCGTGCGAGGCCCTCGGGGCGGTCGTGGCCCTCCACGCCGCGGACGTCGCGGACGCGTCCGCAGCCGCGGCCTGTGTCGAGGCGTGTGTGACACACTTTGGCGGCATCGACGCGCTGGTGAACAACGCGGGGGTCACGGCCGACAACCTGGCCCTCACCATGACGGACGAGGAGTGGCACCAGACGCTGCGCACGAACCTCGACGCCGCCTTCTGGCTGAGTCGGGCGGCCGCGCGGCACATGCTGATGCGACGGTCGGGGCGGATCGTGAACGTCAGCAGCACCGCGGCGCGCCGGCCCAATCGGGGCCAGGCGAACTACGCCGCGAGCAAGGGCGGTCTCGAGGCTCTGACCCGCGCGCTCGCCGTCGAGCTCGCACCGAAGAAGATCACCGTCAACGCCGTCGCGCCCGGCCTCATCGAGACCGAAATGAGCGCCCGAGTGCGAGAGGCGGCGGGCAAGGAGATCCTCGCGGGGATCCCGATGCGGCGCTACGGGCGGGCCGACGAGGTCGCCGGGGTCGTCGCGTTTTTGCTCGGACCCGACGCCACCTACGTCACAGGGCAGGTGCTCGCGGTCGACGGCGGAGTCTCGCTTTGACGGAGCTCGGCCGCGTTCGATGGCCGCACCTGTTCTCGCCGCTCCAGGTCGGTCCACTGACCCTGCCGAACCGCATCGTCATGCCCGCCATGGATCCGTCCCTCGCGGACGCCGAGGGCCTCCCGACACCGGCGATGGTCTCGCACTATGCGCTCCGCGCGGCCGGGGGCGCGGGTCTCGTCATCACGGGCAACGTCGCCGTGCATCCGCGGGGTCGGCTGAGCCCGTGGATGGCGACGTTGACCTCGGACCGCCACACCGAGGCGTTCGCCGGCCTGGCCAGCGCCGTCCATGCGGTGGGCGGACGCCTGTTCGTGCAGCTCTCCCACGCAGGTCGCCAAACGGTCTCGCAGTTCGCCGGAGGGCAGCCGGTGTCGGCGAGCGCCGTGCCTTGCCCCGTGATGCGCGACCCGCCCCGTGCGATGGACGAGGCCGACGTCGAGGAGGCGCTGGAGGCGTTCGCCGCCGCCGCTTTGCGTGCGCGAGACAGCGGGGCCGACGGGGTCGAGTTCCACATGGCCCACGGTTACCTCGTGTGCCAGTTTTTGAGCCCCTACTCGAACTTCCGGGACGATCGCTGGGGCGGAGACCTGGACGGGCGGGTGCGTTTCGCGACGGAGGTGGTCCGCCGCGCCCGTGCGCTCGTGGGACCGGCGTTCCCGCTCCAGTGCAGGCTCAGCGCCGACGAACGCGTCGAAGGCGGCATCACCGTGCCCCTGGCCCTCGAGTATGCGCACCGCCTCGTGCTCGCGGGCGCGGACGCGCTCTCGGTGAGCGCGTGCAACTACGAGAGCTACCGGTACAACATGCCCTCGTACTACCTGGCCGAGGCAACCTACGCCGACCTGGCCGCGCAGGTCCGACACGGCCTGCATGCGCGGGGCGTGCGTGTGCCCGTGGTGGCCGTCGGGCGGTTTCGACGTCCCGAGGTCGCGGAGCGTGCGCTGGCCGAGGGCAACGCGGACCTGGTCGCGTTCGGCCGGGCGCTGATCGCCGACCCCGATCTGCCGCGTCACCTTCTGGAGGGCCAGCCTGAGGCCGTGCGGCCTTGCGTGGCGTGCAACCGATGCGCGGAGTCCGTGACCGTCGGCGGCGTGCGCTGCCTCGTCAACCCGCAGGTCGGTCGTGTCGCCGAGCTGGACGCGCCGGTGTCGAAGCGCCTGCGTGTGCTCGTCGTGGGCGGGGGCCCGGCGGGCCTGACCTGCGCAACTCGGCTGGCGCGGCGAGGCCATGACGTCACGGTGGCCGAAGCCTCCGTGCGAGCGGGGGGCAAGGTCTGGGCGAGCGCGGCGCCGCCGATGAAGGAGACCTTCGCGGAGTATGCGGCGTGGCTCGTGCGAGACGCCGAATCCGCCGGCGTAGTGCTCGAGACCTCGCGCCCGCTTCACCCGGCGGACTTCGCCGCCTGGTCCGCCGGCTACGACCAGGTCATCGTCGCGATCGGCGCCGTGCCCGCACCGACGCCGCACGTGCCCGGGCTGGACCACGCGGGCGCGGTGTCGCATCCGGAGGCCGCCCTGGGGAACGACGCCCTCTCGGGGCATGTGCTCGTGCTCGGGGGCGGGCCGGAGGGCTGCGAGGTCGCCGATGCCCTCGGCGCACGCGCCGCGATCACCCGGGTCAGCCTGGTCGAGCAGCGACCGAAGATGGGTCTCGGATTGCCGAGCAGCGTGCGCACCCTGCTCCAGGCGCGTCTCGAAGCGGCCGGCATCTCAGTGCACACGAGCCGGACGCTCGGTTCAATCGGACCGGACGGCGTCCAGCTCGTCGACCGGCGCGGGCGGCCCGCCGAGACGTTGCCCGCGGTCGACCATGTGGTGGTGGCGGTCGGCGTTCGGGCGCCGACCGACTGGGCGGCGCTGGCCGCCGACGGCCACGTCGTGCTCCTGGGCGACGCGCGGCACCCGGCGACGATCCTCGAGGCGGTCGCGGACGCGGAACGGCTCGGCCGTAGCCTCTGAGCTTCAGGCTGCGCGTTCGCGCACGGGCAACAAGCCCAGGGTGGCGAGGTCGGCGACCCGAATCCGGGGCTCGGCGAGCGCGCGTCTGCAGGCCCGCTCCAGCTCGGCGTCGCCGGACCACGCCGCGCCCGCGGCGAGCCGGCGGACCGCCAGCCGCAACCTGGACTCGCGGGCCTCGAGGCTCAGGTCCGTCGCGCGCACCAGCTCGCTGGACCCCTGCCGCATCGTCGGCAGAACGGCGGCGAGCACGCCGGCGAACTCGGCCCGGGCGTCTTCGGCAAGGTCACGGCGCGCCCGAACGCGCTCCAGCGTCACGCGCAGCGCGTCCAGCGTGAGGGGCTTGGGCACGTGGTCGTCCATGCCGGCGGCGAAGCAGCGACTCTGGTCCCCTTGCAGCGTGTGGGCCGTGACGGCGACCACCGTGACCCGACCCGCTGGCCCGGGCAGGTTGCGAATCTCTCGGGTGGCGTCCTCACCATCGAGCACGGGCATCTGACCGTCCATGAGGACGACGTCGTAGGTGCGTCGTTGCACGGCCTCGACGGCGAGGCGTCCGTTCTCCACGAAGTCCGCCGTCGCGCCGAGTCGTCGAAGCATGCGCGCGATGACCTGCTGGTTGACGGGATTGTCCTCAGCCACCAGCACCGACAGGCCCTCGCCGACGTCGTTGTCTGGGGTGGCGTTCGCCAGAATCGGCTCGGAGAGCGTCGGGGTGATCAGGGCGTCCGGTTCGAGCGCGCCGACGATGCGGCGCACGAAGCGCGCGCCCCGGACCCACGACGATACGTGGGCGACGGGCGCACCGCGTCCGGCGGCGGGATGGGCGCCACACACCGAGATCCACCGGGCGGCCATCGGTTGCTCCAGGGCCAACGCGCGTCGGCTCGAGGTGAGCACGATCTCCTCGATCGGGGGCGCTCCGGTGGCGATGAAGTCCTCTCGCGCGGTCGCAAAGGACTCGAGGTCGGGCCAGATGGAGACCGAAGCGGCCCCGGCGCGCCACAGGTTCTCACACAGCGTGTCGCGCACCGGGGACTCGGGGAGCACGACCGCGAACGCGCGTCCCTCCAGCCCGGTCTCGATGGGACGCGGCGACGTCGACGGGACCCTCCACGGGAACACCAGTCGGAAGCTCGTCCCGTGGCCGATGGCGCTCTGGACGTCGATTCGCCCCCCCATCGCACCGCACAGTTGCTGCACGATCGAGAGCCCGAGGCCGGTCCCTCCGAACCGTCGGGTCGTGGCGACGTCCGCCTGGGCGAAGGGGCTGAAGACCCGCGCGAGTTGGTCCTCGGAGATGCCGATCCCCGAGTCCTCGACCTCGAGCACGATGCACCGCCCCTGGGCCGTCTCCGAGGACCGCAAACGGACGTGAACCCACCCGGCCGTCGTGAACTTCACCGCGTTGCCGACCAGGTTCGAGACGATCTGGCGGAAGCGAACGGGATCGCCCTGGACCAGCGTCCGGTCCTCGATGTGGGCCGCCAGAAGGAGACCGCGGCTCTCGGCCGGTGGCCCGAAGAGCTCGACGACCTCGTCGACGACGTCGCCGGGCACAAAGGGCAGGCTCTCGAGCGCCAGTGCACCGGACTCGATCTTCGAGAAGTCCAAAACATCGTTCAGCACCGCGAGGAGCGACCGCGCGGAGTTTCGAACGACGTCCAGCTGCTGACGCCGGTCGGGCTCCGCCTCGCTCTCCCGGAGGACCTCGGACAGCCCGATGATGCCGTTGAGCGGCGTTCGAACCTCGTGACTGACGTTCGCGAGAAATGTGCTCTTGGCGCGGCTCGCCGCCTCGGCCTGGTCGCGGGCGATGGACAACGCCTCGCGGCTTTGCTCCAGGCGCGCGAGCAAGTCCCGCATCGCCCGCTCATACCGACCCACGACGACCACCGCGACCAGCACGAGCCCGACGTTGCCCACCCACAGGACCCAGGCCTCGACGGACTGCTCGAGTCGAGGCAAGATGATCGTGCCGGGGTGAGAGCCGTCGATCCCCACGCGGTCGAGGACAAAGAGCACCGTCATCGTCGCGGCGACGATCCAGCCCCAACGCTGCGCCGAGCGCAGGCCGGACACCGACACCGCGACCAACGGGACGAGGCTCAGCCAGACGCCGACCGGGGCGCGGTGACCGCCCGTCGCAAAGGCCACGGTGGTCAACGCGAAGTAGAAGGTCCCGAGGTAGCGCTGCGCGGTCGTCTGGGCGGAGTCTCCGCGGCGTAAGCGCCAAAGGATCCAGCCACACACCGTCGTCGCGGCCGCGCAGGCCGCGGCCGCGGGCGCCGCGTTCACCCACGCGTAGAAGAAGCTGAACACCACACCGGTGACGAGGAGAACGCGCCCGACCCCGAACAGAAAGCCGGCGGACGGCCCTTCGGTCACGACGCCACCGACGAGGCGGACCCAGCACGCAAGCGTGTGTCGATCTCCACCTCGAGTCGCCCGAGCAGGGCTTCGACGACACGGGCCGCGTCGCCGAAGGTGCCCCCCGGTGTCGTCGCCGAGAGGTGCATCAGAGTCTGGGTGGCGTGGCAGACGCGGGTCGCCCCCACGGCCCCCGCGCTCCCGCAGAGTCGATGCGCGCAGCGCTGGAGCGTCTGCCGACTTTCGGGCTCGTCGCTGGCGGCCCACGCGCGGAGCGCGGCGCGATAGTCCTGGTGCAGGCGGTGCCCGTGGTCTCGGTACTCCTCGAGCATGCATCGCAGGTCTTCCGGGTCGCTCCCGTACATCTCGACGAGCTTGGCGAGCTCGAGCACGTCGGGCTCTGCGGACGCGCGGCCTCCGGCCGGCGTGACGACCGCCGGTCCGAGCCGCTCCACGAGGCGGGCACGGAGCGCCGTGAAGGCCGTCACTCGAGTCGGCTTCGGCAGGAACATGAACTCACTGGGGAGCGACGCCGGTTCCAAGCCGACGCCCACGACCAGGCAGTTTCGTGCGCGCGCCCCCCGAAGAGTCCCCCAGATCGCGGTCATCTCGACGGGGTCCAAAAGGAACGTCGACTCCAGGTCCACGACGACGATCACGCCCGGCCCAAGCTGTGCTGGATCGAGGGTCGCGGAGGACTCCACGACCTTCACCGGTCCAAAGCCGGACGCCGCCAACATCGAGCACAGCGCGACTCGACCGACCGGCTCGTCCCCGACGATCCACGCCGGGTTGTGCTGAACGGCTTCACCCATCGGGTCAGGACACCGGCAATCACGGGAAGAACCTGAATTCATAGGGACTCTTCCGACCGCTGCGCGTTGCCTGAGGGGTCGGCGGATGATGACTTCGCCGCGGGTGCTCGGGGGAGCGCACGGCCGAGGGGTCCAAGTCTGAAGCCTCATTCACTCGTTCTTCGCGCAGTGGCGAGCGAGCTCGGTCAGATCATCCCCATCGGTACGTGGGCGGAGTGGGCGTGTATCCCGGACCGCGGCAAGCCCGGCATGTACCTGGATGGCAACGCGGTCGCGACGCGACTCGGCATTCAATCGAAGGCGTGGTCCCCCACCCGCTTCAGCTCACTCGAACCCGCCATCGACGTGGGTCGGCGCGCGCTCGAGGCGGCCGGTCTCGGCCCGGACGACGTCGACGCCTGCGTCGTGGTCACGTGCACGCCGTTCCAGCTGCACCTCAATCAAGACGCCTTCGAGGTCGCGCGCGGGCTCGGTCTGCCCGACGACGTGCCGAGCACGCTGCTGCAGGCGGGATGCGGGGGCCTTGCGCGGACGTTCGCCACCGCGGCGCGTTCGAACGCACGTCGGACCCTGGTCGTGGCCTTCAACGCCACCAGCCGGTACATGTTGGACCACCTCGGCGGACCGAACGAGATCTACCGGGACAACCCCATGCACCCGCGCGGCAAGACGCTGTGGTACTCGCCCGCGCTGTTCTCGGACGCCGCCGCCGCGGTCGTGCTCGAGCGAACCGACGACACGACCGGCCACTGGCTCTACGCCCGAGACACCCACAGCTTTGGCGACGAACCGGGCTTCGACAACCCGCTCGTCGAGTTCCGCGGGGGCGGCGCCGAGCACCCGCCGGGCACACCGAGCGCGACGACTCTGGCGGCGTTCTCCATGGATGGCGACGCGGTGCTGAAGTACTACACCGAGGGCATGCGCCTGAACCATCAAGCGCTGCTCGAGACCGAGCCCGAGCTGACGCGCACGTTCCGACGTCTGTACACCCACCAGGCGAGCCCCGGCCTGGTCGCGAAGACGCTCCAGACGATGGGGCTGGGGCCCGAGTTCGCGCCCACCCACGCACAGCGCATCGGGAACGTCGTCACGGCCAGCACGCTCTGCCTGCTCTCCGACGACGTCGCGTCTGAGACTGTCCGGGCGGGTGACCGGGTCTGCTTCTCGGTCGTCGGCGCAGGGCCTGAGCGCGGCGCGTTCACGATCCCCTGGGTGGGTAGCCGCTGACACCCGGGCGATTTCCTCCTCTTTTCTTCGCGCGGCCTGCCGATAGCGAGGGCATGAAGACCGCGATACGACTGCTCGTGACGGGTTCGAGTGCGAGTGAGCGCGCCGAGTGGGTGCACCGGCTCGGCATGATGCGCTGCGTCAGCCCGGTCGACGCAGGGACTCCCCTGCACTGTCTTGAAGCGCTCGACGGCGCCCCCATCGACGCCGTCGTCTTCTGTGAGACGGTCGACGAGATGAGCGTCGACGACTTCGTGATGTCGGCGCGCCTTCGAGGGTCGGCCTGTCGTATCTACGACGTGCACCCCGAGAGTCGATCGGACGCCACGAGTGTGCGCCGGCTCGACCCCACGCTGACGCCGAACAGCCTCGAGGCGACCCTCACCGGTTGAGTTTGCGGTGGCGCATCGCGTGCGCGATGCTCGACCACATGCGCCTCTGGGACATCTCGGCGCCGCTCCGTGTGGGTATGCCCACCTGGCCCGGCGACACCGACTTCGACGAACGACGGATCTGGGTCCTGTCCGAGGACTGCCCGGTCAACGTATCGCGCCTCGTGCTCTCCTCCCACGCGGGCACCCACGCGGACGCGCCGGCCCACTATCGGCGCGACGGCGCGACGGTCGGCGGCCTCGCGCTGGAGCGCTACCTCGGCCCGTGTCGGGTCGTGCACGTTCTCGACGCCGTCGGGCGGGTCGACGCCTCGGCGCTCGCCGCGCACCTCGAAGGGTGTCCGCCCCGGGTCCTGCTGAGAACGCAGGCGAAGGCGGCCGTAGAGCGCTGGGCGAGCGACTTCACGGCGGTCCACCCCGAGGTCATCGACCTCCTGGCGGCGCATGGGGTCGAGCTCATCGGCATCGACACCCCCTCGCTCGATCCCGAGAGTTCAAAGACCATGGACGCCCATGCCGCCATCGCGCGCCACGGCATGGGCATCCTCGAGAACCTCGTGCTCGACGCGGTGCCTGAAGGCGACTACGAGCTGATCGCCTTGCCGCTCAAGGTCGAAGACTGCGACGCCGCCCCCGTGCGGGCGGTCCTCCGTGGGCCGTTGTCCCGCGCCGACCAGGTCGAGAAGCCCTCGCGAAGGACACCCGCGGACCTGGACCGCGCGGACCCGCTCGCGGTCCACCGAGACGCCTTCGACCTGCCCCCCGGCGTCGTGTACCTGGACGGCAACTCGCTGGGCCCCTTGCCGCGCGCCACGCCGGCGCGCTTGCGCGCGGTCATCGAGCGCGAATGGGGCCAGGACCTCATTCGAAGCTGGAACACAGCCGGGTGGATCGACCTGCCGCGGCGCGTCGGCGACCAGATCGCGCGGCTGGTCGGCGCAGCGCCCGGCGAGGTCATCGTCGCGGACAGCACCTCGGTGAACCTCTTCAAGGTCCTCTCCGCGGCGTTGGCGATGCGCGGCGACCGTCGACGCATCGTGAGCGAGCGCAGCAACTTCCCCACGGACCTCTACGTCGCCCAGGGGCTGCGCGACTTGCTCGCCCGGAGCCATGTCGTCGACGCGGTGGACGACCCCGAGGCGGCGCTGGACTCGGACGTGGCCGTCCTGATGCTGACGCACGTGAACTATCGGACCGGGGCGATGCACGACCTGGCCCGGCTCACGGCGGCGGCCCACGCCCACGGCGCCCTGGTCGTCTGGGACCTGGCCCACAGCGCAGGCGCCGTGCCCGTCGACTTGAACGCCGCCGGGGCCGACTTCGCCGTCGGGTGCGGCTACAAGTACCTCAACGGCGGCCCGGGCGCGCCCGCGTTCGCCTTCGTCGCCGCGCGTCACCAGGCGGCCTTCAGCTCGCCGCTGGCGGGCTGGATGGGGCACGCAGCGCCCTTCGACTTCACACCCGAGTATGCGCCCGCCCCCGGCATCGAGCGGCTGCTTTGCGGGACCCCGCCGGTGCTCTCTCTCGCCGCGCTCCAGGTGGGCGTCGAGACGGTGCTGGCGGCCCCCATGGAGGCCCTGCGGGCGAAGTCTGTGGCACTGACGGGCCACTTCATCGACTGGGTCGAGCAGCGGTGCGCGGGCCACGGTCTCGAGGTGGTCACACCCCGTGCGCCGAACGAGCGCGGGAGTCAGGTCTGCCTGCGCCACCCGAACGCGTGGCCCGTCATGCAGGCGCTGATCGCCCGTGGCGTGATCGGCGACTTTCGCGCGCCCGACATCCTTCGTTTCGGCTTCGCGCCGCTGTACCTCTCGTTTCGAGACGTGTGGGACGCCGTCGAGGCTCTGCGCGACGTCCTCGAGCGCGAGACCTGGCGAGACCCCGCCTTCCAGCGTCGCGCGCGTGTGACGTAACCAAATCCGGGAGAGGTCGATGGCATCCGACGCACCCTCAGGGCCGAGTGGAGCCCACGTCGATTTCACCGGGAAGATGAGCTACGGCGACTACCTGTCGCTCGATGGGCTGCTCGACGCGCAGCATCCCCGCTCGACCTGCCACGACGAGATGCTCTTCATCGTGCAGCACCAGACGACCGAGCTCTGGATGAAGCTCGTGCTCCACGAGCTCTTCGCGGCCCGCGCGAAGCTCCAGGCCGATGAGCTCGGCCCGGCGTTCAAGATGCTCGCCCGGGTCGGCGCGATCATGGAGCAGTTGATACAGGCGTGGAACGTGCTGTCGACGCTGACGCCCAGCGAGTACACGCAGTTCCGCGCGTCGCTCGGGCACTCCTCGGGCTTCCAGTCCTACCAGTACCGGGGGTTGGAGTTCCTGCTGGGCAACAAGAGCGCGGCGATGATCGAGCCGCACCGACATCGGCCCGACCTCGCCGCTTGGCTCGACGCGCTCCTCGAGGCGCCGAGCTTCTACGATGAGGCGATCCGGGTGCTCGCGCGACGCGGGCTTCCCGTGGACGCCGAGGTCGTGAATCGCGACTTCAGGCAACCCTACGTCGCGCACCCCTCCGTCGAGGCGGCCTGGTCCGAGGTCTACCGCAACACCGAACGGTACTTCGACCTCTACGAGCTGGCCGAGAAGCTCGTCGACGTCGAGGACACGATTCGCCAATGGCGATTTCGCCACGTCACGACGGTGGAACGGGTCATCGGCTTCAAGCGGGGCACCGGGGGCACCTCGGGCGTCTCGTACCTGCGCGGCATGCTCGAGGTACGACTTTTCCCGGAGCTTTGGGACCTGCGCACCCGACTCTGACCTTAGGGGTGTGGGTCGATCAGAAGGCGCTGATGCCGGTCTGGGCGCGACCGAGGATGAGCGCGTGGATGTCGTGAGTGCCCTCGTAGGTGTTCACGGTCTCGAGGTTCATCACGTGTCGGATGACGTGGTAGTCGTCGACGATCCCGTTGCCGCCGTGGATGTCGCGGGCGGCTCGCGCCACGTCGAGCGCCTTGCCGCAGGAGTTGCGCTTGAGAATCGAGGTGATCTCCGGCGCCGCGGTGCCTGCCTCTTTCATGCGACCGAGGCGCAGACATCCCAGAAGCCCGAGCACGATCTCCGTCTGCATGTCGGCGAGCTTCTTCTGCACGAGCTGGTTGGCGGCGAGCGGCCGCCCGAACTGCTTGCGCTCGAGCGCGTAGTCCCGCGCCGCGTGCCAGCAGAACTCCGCGGCCCCGAGCGCGCCCCAGGCGATGCCGTAGCGGGCGCTGTTCAGGCACGAGAAGGGGCCCTTCAGACCCTGCACGCCCGGCAGGAGGTTCTCCGCCGGCACAAAGACGTCGTCGAGCACGATGTCGCCCGTAATCGAGGTGCGCAGGCTGAACTTGCCCTCGATCTTCGGCGCCGACAGACCCGCCATGCCCTTCTCGAGCACGAAGCCCCGAATGACGTCGTCCGCGGTCTTCGCCCAGACCACGAAGACGTCCGCGATCGGTGAGTTCGTGATCCACCGCTTCGTGCCGCTGAGGCGATAGCCGCCGTCGACCGCGAGCGCGCGCGTCTCCATGCCGCCGGGGTCAGAGCCGTGGTTCGGCTCGGTGAGACCGAAACACCCGATGAGCGCGCCCGTGGCGAGGCCCGGGAGCCACCGCGCGCGCTGGGCCTCGGTGCCGAAGGCGTGAATCGGATGCATGACGAGGGACGACTGCACGCTCATCATCGAGCGATAGCCGGAGTCGACCCGCTCGATCTCCCGGGCGACGAGACCGTAGGCCACGTAGCCCAGGCCCGCACAGCCGTAGCCTTCGATCGTGAGACCGAGCAGGCCGAGGGCCCCCATCTCGCGAAAGATCTCGGGGTCGGTGGTCTCCGTCCGGAAGGAGCGCTGGACCCGCGTCATGAGCCGGTCACGGGCGTAGGCACGCGCGGAGTCGCGCACCATGCGCTCGTCCTCGGTCAACTGACCCTCGAGGTCGAGCGGGTCCTGCCAGTCGAATTTGGGGGACTTACGGGGGGATTCCATCGCGCCTCTCGTTCCGTTGCGTTCAGGTCACGGCACGACGGCCGTGCATTCGATCTCGACCAGCGCCCGGTCCTCGATCAGCGCCACCACCTGGACGGCGGTCATCGTGGGAAAGTTTCGCCCGAGCACCGCGCGATAGACCTGCCCGAGCTCCGCCGACCGCGCCTTGTAGGCCTGTTTGTCGACCAGGTACCAGGTCATGCGCACGAGGTGCTCCGGCCCGGCGTTGGCCTCGGCGAGGACCGCGACGACGTTCTCGAGGGCCTGTCGTGTCTGCGCGACGAGGTCGTCCGACTCGAAGACCCCCTGCCCGTTCCAGCCGATCTGACCGGCGACAAAAACGAGGCGCCCAGAGGCCTCGACCCCATTGGCGTAGCCCCGCGGACGGGCCCAGGTGGGGGGCTGCAACACACGGCTCATGCGTCGGGCTCGACGTAGAAGGTCAGGAGCTTCTCCCTGAGCTCGGGCTCCCACTCGACCGATTGACCCGTCTCCAGGTCCGTGCGGACGTCGACGGACCGGATACGACAGCGCAGCTCCTCGCCACAGAAGACCGAGTAGAGGGTGTCGACGGAGGTGCGCCCGACCTTCACCACCTCGAGCTGAAAGAGCAGCTCCTCTCCAAAGCGACTCGGCGCGCTGAAGTCCACCTCGAGACGAACGACCGGGAGGCCCTTGCGGTCGGTCAAGAGGGACTGCTCGAGCGGATAGCCGAGGCCCTCCCGCAGCCAGTCTTCTTTCACCTCGTGGGCGAGCATCAGGTACTGCGGGTAGAAGATGATCCCGGCGGGATCGCAGTGCGCGAATCGCACCCGTTTGTGACACAGGAACACGCCTCACCCTCCTCGAAGTCGGAACCGCTGAAGCTTACCCGTCTCGGTCCGCGGGAGCTGCGAGACGAACTCGATCGCCCGCGGATACTTGTACGGCGCGATGGCGCCCTTGACGAAGTCCTGGAGCGCCGCGGCGGTCTCGGAGCCGGCCTCGTGGCCTTCGCGCAGCACGACGAAGGCCTTGACGAGGTGCCCGCGCTCTTCGTCCGGGACACCGACGACGCCGCACTCCGCCACGGCCGGATGCGCAAGGAGCGCGACCTCGACCTCGGGACCGGCGATGTTGTAGCCCGCGGAGATGATCAGGTCGTCCGTACGGGCCTGGTAGTGGAAGTAGCCGTCTTCGTCCTCGACGTACGCGTCGCCCGTGAGGTTCCAGCCGTCGACGACGTAGGCCCGCTGGCGCTCGTCGGCCAGGTAACGACACCCCGTGGGTCCGCGCACCGCGAGCCGACCGACCTGCCCCGGCGGCAACCTCGCGCCGTTCTCATCGAGGATGCACGCGGAGTAACCGGGGATCGCGCGCCCGGTCGCACCGAGACGCACGGTGTCCTCGGTGTGCGAGATGAAGATGTGGAGCAGCTCCGTGGACCCGATGCCGTCGATGATCTCGAGGCCGGTCGCCGCGCGCCAGAGGTCGCGCGTCGGGGCCGGCAGCGCTTCGCCCGCGCTGACACACTTCCGCAGGTGCCCGAGGGCGCGCCCCGAGACCCGCGCCGCCATGGCGCGATAGGCCGTGGGTGAGGTCACACACACGGTCGCGCCATGTCGCTCGATGGCGTCCAGCAGCAGGTCGGGCGCGGGACGCTCGATGAGCACGGCCGCCGCGCCGATCCGCATCGGGAAGAGCAGCAGACCCCCCAGGCCGAAGGTGAACGCCAACGGCGGGCTGCCGATGAATCGGTCGTCGCGGGTCGCGCGCAGGCACGAAACTGGGAAGGCGTCGCAAATCGCGAGGACGTCCCGATGGAAGTGCATGGTGCCCTTCGGCTGTCCGGTCGTGCCCGAGGTGAACGCGATGAGGCAGGTGTCCTCGGCGGCCGTGGGACACGCGACGAAGTCGGTCGGCGCCGCCGCCATCCGAGGCTCCACCGCGTCGGGATGGCCGGCGTCGCCGAAGGTGGCCACGACCCGAAGGACCGGAAACGCCGCCTGCGTGGCCGCGAGCTCGTCGAGCAAGCGTGCATCGCACAGCGCATGAGAGACCTGCGCTTTCTCCACGATCTCGCCGAGCTCCTTCGCACGGAGCAGCGGCATGGTGGCCACGGCGATGCCACCCGCCTTGACCACGGCGAGCCAGGCCGCGGCCATCATCGGCGTGTTCGGGCCCCGGAGCAAGACCCGGTTCCCTGGGACCAGACCGAGGTCGTGGACGAGCACGTGGGCCCACCGATTCACGCGCTCCGCCAGCTCTCCGTAGGTCCAACGCTCCGTCGCGGACTCCACGGCGGTTCGGTCGGCGTCGCCCCGCGCCAGGGCCTCGGAGAGCAGCACCTCCGCGCAGTTCAAGCGCTCGGGGTACTCGAATCCGGTCAGCTCGAGGACCGGCCAAAGGGCGCGGTCCGGCAAGTTGTCGGCCGCGAAGGTGTCGACGTGACCTGTCGTGCTCACGGTGCGTCTCCTTCGGGCAGCGCGGCCTCGGCGCGCAGCGCCCGTGCGATGATCAGCTTCTGGACCTCGGTCGCGCCCTCGTAGATGCGCAGCGCGCGTACCTCCCGATAGAGGCGCTCGACCACCTGCCCGCGGCGCACGCCGAGCCCGCCCAACAACTGCACGGCCGAATCGACGATGGTCTGGGCCGACTCCGTGGCCACCATCTTCGAGATCGCCGCCTCGCGTGTCGTTCGCACGCCGCGGACATCCCGCAGCCAGGCGGCGCGCCACGTGAGGAGCTCCCCGGCCTCGAGCGCCGCGGCCATGTCGGCGAGGCGCGCCTGCGTGAGCTGAAAGTCCCCCAGCCGCTGGCCGAAGAGCGTGCGTGTCTCGGTGTGCGCGAGGGCCTCCTCGAGCGCGCGACGCGCCATGCCCAACGCGGCGGCGCCCACGGAAGGGCGAAAGATGTCCAGGGTCCGCATGGCGAGCTTGAAGCCGCCGTCCGGCGCTCCAATCAGCGCGTCGGCGGGCACCCTGCACGCGTCGAATCGTAGGGTCGCGAGCGGGTGCGGGGCGACGACCTCGATCCGCTCCTCGACGACGAGCCCGGGCGCGTCGGCCGGCACGATGAAGGCGCCGATGCCCCGTGACCCCGTAGCCTCGGAGGTCCGTGCGAAGACCGTGTAGAAGTCCGCGATGCCGCCGTTCGAGATCCACGTCTTGCGGCCGTCGAGGACCCAGCCGTGGGCATCGGGCCGGGCCGAGGTGGTCATCGCCGACACATCCGAGCCCGCGTGCGGCTCCGAGAGCGCAAAGGCGGCAATGGCGCGCCCCTCGGCGACCTTCGGCAGCCACCGCGCGCGCTGCTCGGCCGTGCCCCCCAGCGTGAGCGCGCCCGTACCGAGGCCCTGCATCGCGAACGCGAAGTCCAGCAAGGCGTCGTGCCGCGCGAGACACGCGCGCAGGAGGCACAGCGCGCGAGACTCGAGGCGCGTCGACGCCCCGCCGTCCTCCGCCTCGACCACGTGGCGGAGCAGCCCGGCGTCCCCGAGTGCGCGCACGTAGCCTCTACACGCAGCGTCCACGTCTTCGCCGTCGTGAGGCCCCGCCTCGGCCACGAGTCGCTCCGCGGCACGGTCGGCCGACTCGAAGAGCGCGCGGTGGTGGTCCTCGAAAAAGGGCAGGTCGAGCGCCGGGCGAAGACGCACCTCAGTTGCCCTCGAAGACGGGGGTCTCTTTGCGGACGAAGGCCTCGTACGCGCGCCGGAAGTCCTGGGTCTGCATGCAGATCGCCTGCGCCTCGGCCTCCGCCTCGATGGCCTCGTCGACCGAGACGTTCCACTCCGCGTGGAGCTGCCGTTTGGTCATGGCGTGGGCGAAGGTCGGGCCGCTCGCGAGGCTGCGGGCCAGCGCCTGAGCGGCCTCGAGCACCCCTTCCGGGGCGTGTTCGCTGTTGTAGAAGCCCCACGCGAGGCCCTCGGCCGCGGTCATCACACGACCGGTGTACAGCAGCTCGCTCGCCCGGCCCTGGCCGATGATGCGCGGGAGGATCGCGCACGCGCCCATGTCACACCCGGCCAGCCCGACCTTGTTGAAGAGGAAAGCCGTCTTCGTTCGGGGCGTGCACAAGCGCAGGTCCGAGGCCATCGCCAGAATCGCGCCGGCGCCGACGCAGATGCCGTCCACCGAGGCCACGATCGGCTGCGGACACTTGCGTATCGAGCGCACGAGCGCGCCGGTCATGCGCGTGAACGTGAGCAACTCGGGCATCGCCATCCGCGTCAACGGACCGATGATCTCGTGCACGTCTCCACCCGAGCAGAAGTTGCCCCCGGCCCCGGCGAGCACGACCACGTGGACGTCGCTCGCGAACTCGAGCGCGACGAACAAGTCCCGGAGCTCCGCGTAGGCGTCGAAGGTCAATGGGTTCTTGCGCTCGGGGCGGCTCAACGTGAGCGTCGCGACGCCCGCGTCCACCTGCCACTGGAAGTGGCGCGCAGGGTATTCGGCGAACGGGCGTTTGCCGTGACTCGCCAGCCAATCGTTCATGCTCTGCTCCTCATCCCGAGGTCTCGACGGGCCCGCCTTTGCGCAGGTTGCGCTCGAGCTGAGCGCGCCCGGTCAGGTACTGCGGCGGCCAGTGGGTGTCCTGCTGGGTCTGCGCGGCCGCGTGCAAGGTCCAGTAGGGGTCCGCGAGGTGCGGCCGCGCGAGTGCGCAGAGGTCGGCCCGACCCGCGGCGATGATGCCGTTCACGTGGTCGGGCTCGAAGATCGCGCCCACGGCGAGTGTCGCGATGCCCACCTCGTTGCGAATCCGGTCCGAGAACGGGGTCTGGTACATGCGGCCGTAGACCGGGCGCGCCGCGCGCGTGGTCTGCCCCGACGAGACGTCCACGACGTCGCAGCCGGCGCCCTTGAGAAGCGTCGCGATCTGGACAGCGTCCGCGTCCGTGTTCCCGCCCGGCGCCCAGTCGTGGGCCGAAATGCGCACGGACATCGGGCGGTCGTGCGGCCAGACCGCCCGCATCGCCGAGAACACCTCGAGAGGAAATCTGCAACGATTCTCGAGACTTCCACCCCACTCATCGGTCCGCAGGTTCGTGAGCGGACACAAGAACGCCGAGAGCAGGTAGCCGTGGGCCGCGTGGAGCTCGAGCCAATCGAAGCCGGCCTCGGCGGCGTAGCGCGTCGACTGCACGAAGGTGTCGCGCACCCGCACCATCTCGGCCCGGTCCAGGGCGCGCGGCGTTGCATTCCGTGGGCTCCACGCGACCGCGCTCGGCGCCAGGAGCGGCCAGTTCCCCTCGGGGAGCGGCGCGTCCATCTCCGCCCAGCCGATCTGAGTCGAGCCCTTCGGACCGGCGTGGCCCAGCTGCAGCCCGATCGCGGCGGAGGTCTCACGGTGGACGTAGTCGCAGATTCGGCGCCACGCGTCGCGTTGCTCCACGTTCCACAGGCCGGGGCACGCGGGGGTGATGCGGGCGTCGGGCTCCGGGCAGGTCATCTCGGTCATGACCAGCGCGGCGCCGCCGTGGGCGCGGCTGCCGAGGTGCACCAGGTGAAACTCCCCGGGCACGCCGTCCGTGGCCGAGTACATCGCCATGGGCGAAACGACGACCCGGTTCTTCAGCGTCAGGTCGCGGACCCGAAACGGCGTGAACATCGGCGCGACGGGCCGTGCTTCGAGCCCGGATTGCCGCGCGAAGAAGGTTTCGACCTCCGCGACGTAGCCGGCGTCGCGGACCCGCAGGTTCTCGTGGGACAGCCGCTGCGAGCGTGTCAGCAGGCTGTAGGCGAACTGCTCCGGCGGCAGGTTGACGTAGCGCTCGACGTTCTCGAACCACTCGGTGCTGTTCCGCGCCGCGTTCTGGATCTTCAGGACCTCGAGGCGTCGTTCGTCCTCGTACTTCTGGAGGGCCTCGGGCAGCGTCGCGCACGTGGACAGCGCCTCGCTGAGGGCGATGGCGTCCTCCATGGCGAGCTTGGTCCCGGAGCCCACGGAGAAGTGGGCGGTGTGCGCGGCATCCCCCATGAGCACGACGCGTCCGGTGAACCACCGGGCATTACTCACGCGCTGGAAGGTGATCCACTCGCCCCCCCGCGGATGGCGCTCGTTGCGGAGGAGGGCGTGTCCGTCGAGCCACGGCGCGAAGAGGCGCTCGCAGAACGCGACGCTCTCCGCGGCGCTCATCTGGTCGAGCCCGGCCGCGCGCCACACCGCCTCCGGGGTCTCGACGATGAAGGTGCTCGTCTCTTCGTCGAACTGGTAGGCGTGGACCTGGAACCAGCCCCACTCGGTCTCCGCGAAGAGGAACGTGAAGGCGTCGAAGCGCTTTCGAGTGCCCAGCCAGATGAAACGACAGTGCCGCTGCTCGATCTCGGGGCGAAAGACGTCGGCGTACTTGCGCCTCAAGGGGCTGTGGATGCCGTCGGTCGCGACGATCAGGTCCGCGTCCGCGAACTCCGCGTCGTCGGCGACCTCGCGCTCGAACTGGAGATCGACACCCACGGCCACGCAGCGCGCCTGCAGGATCTGCAGCAGACGACGCCGCCCGATGCCACAGAAGCCGTGTCCCCCGGAGCGCAAGACGCGCCCCTGAAAGTGGACCTCGATGTCGTCCCAGTGCTGGAAGGCCGCCCGTATGGCGTCGTGGCTCTCCGGATCGGCGGCCGCGAGGTTCTGCAGAGTGGCGTCGGAGAAGACGACACCCCAGCCGAACGTGTCGTCCGCGCGGTTGCGTTCAACGACCCGCACCTCGTGGCGCGGGTCGGCGCGCTTCATGAGCAGGGCGAAATACAGCCCCGCCGGTCCTCCGCCCACGCAAACGATTCGCATGCCGCTCTCCGCTCCAATCGAGCACTACTTCGCCCGCCCTCCCGTCGGACGTCAACGCTCCCCGACGTCCCCTTGTCCCCCTCGGGGCCCTGTGCCACGATGCCGCGCAACTGGAAACGACCTTGACAGGAGTGCCCGCCGTGACCGTCACCGCCGAAGCCGTCGCTCGTATTCTCGAGACCCGTTACGACTGGTACTCGGCCCGGGTGAAGCTGAAGGAGGCTGCGAACGCGGCGGGGGTCGGTGCGGACGGACCGTTCGATGCCGGCCAGGTGCAGTCGCTCGCCGACGCGTTGGCGCGGGCTGGCGAGGAGACCGTCGCCCATCGACTGCGGGCCGCGGTGCCCGCGAAGGTCGTGGCCCGCGCGCCGGAGCCGGCCGTCGAGGCCCCGGTCGCGGAAGCTGCACCGGTCCCGGAGGCCGCCTCAGCCGAAACACCGGCCGAGGACCACCGTCGTAAGGACGGGGGCGGGCGTCCGCAGAAGAAGTGAGCCCGAGCGCCCAGTCCGGGCGCCCGCTTGGGCTCAGTCGCTTCTCAGGTCAGCTCATCGGCGGAGTAGTCGTCGCCGATGGAGAGCGTGCGCAGTCGCTGCGAAACGAGCTTCTGCCGATGACGGAGGAGCATGTCGCCGACGTTCTCGCGGAAGCGGATGCGGCCCGACGCGATCTCGCGCAGCGAGTGGACCACGAGCTTGTTGTCGCCTTGCGGCACCAGGGGCTTCGCGCCCTTGTGGAGCTGGCGGTACCGCAGCGCCGAGAGGTGCACGAGCGCGAACTGGTCTGTGCAGAAGTTGAGACAATCTTCGACGGTGACTCGAGCCATGATTTCCTCCGGTCGATTCGAAAGCGGCGTGTCATAGCAGGAATCGACCCGGGGCGCACATTGTTTCACGCCCGACCTCGGCATCCCGCTTGCTGGGACGAAGGTCCGACATGAAGAAGTTCCGCTTTCGATTCGAGGCCGTCCTGCACCAGAGGGAGATCGTCCTCGACGAGAAGCGCGGGGTGCTCGCGGAAGCCCAGCGCAAGCGCAGCCTCGCCGAGTCCTTGCTCGAGGAGCGGCGCGCGGCGCTGCTCTCTCAGCTGCAGGCGGGACCGCGGGTCCACACCGCGTTCGACGCGTCGACCGAGCTCATCCGCCAGCGCTACATCTTGTCACTCCGCCAGGAGATTCGGCGCCGCGAGCAGCAGCTCGCCCTCATCGAGCAAGAGGTCGAGAAGGCCCGTGTCGTGGTCACGGAGGCCCATCAGGCGATGCGCGCCATCGAGGTGCTGCGCGAAGCCGACGAGGCCGAGTGGCGGCATGCGCTGAAGCGCGCCGAGGAGCGAACGACCGACGAGCACAACTCGTCACGCCATGGTCGTCACTGACAGAAGGCCGACGCGAGCGTCAAATCGCCTTCGCCAGCCTCTTTTTCAGGAACTGGATCGCCTCGGTGTGGAGCTGGCTGATCCGTGACTCCGTGAGGTCGAGCACGCGCCCGATCTCTTTGAAGTTGAGCTCGTTGTAGTAGTAGAGCGACATGACCAGCTTGAGCCGCTCGGGCATGGCCTCGAGCGCGAGCACGACCTGCTCGCGCAGCTCTCGGAAAAAAGCGTGGCCGAAGGGGTCCTCGGGGGCGGCCTGAGTGAGGAGCTCCCACGGCACCTCGGTCTGGTCCGCCGCGATGGCCCCGAGGTCATCCATCGTGAGGAACGCCATCTGCGCGTTCTGCGCGAGGCACTCCTCGACCTCTTCGATGATCAGCCCGGTCTCGTCGGCGAGCTCCTTGGTCGTGGGCATACGACCCAACTGCGCCTCGAGGCGCTGTCGCGCCTTCTCGACCTTGTTCACCTTGCCGCGGGCGGCCCGAGACATGAAGTCATAGGAGCGCAGCTCGTCGAGCATCGCGCCCTTGATGCGAAACTCCGCGTAGGCTTCGAAGCGTGTGCCTTTGCTCGCGTCGAAGTTCTCGATCGCGTGGATGAGCCCGATCGTGCCCACGGACACGAGGTCCTCGAGCTCCACGGACGGCGGCACCCGGTTGATCAGGCGAAACGCGACGCGTTTGACCAGCGGCGCATACTGGCGGACGAGCTCCTCAGTGCGCTTCTGCTTCTGGTTGCGGGCGTAGGTCTGTATCCCCGGGTTCATTCCACTCAAACGGCCGCTTCCGGTTGAAGCAGACGCTTCCAAAAGAACTGCATGTTCCCCGTGAGCGTTCGGGTCCCCGCCTCTTCCACGAGTCGGTCGACGAGGCTCTTCACACACAACGCCGCGGGGCTCTCGGGGTGCCCTTCCACGAGCAGCTTGCGCTCGATGATCGCGCGGCTGACGAGCTCGTCGTAGAGCACGTGCCCGAGGAACTCGATGTTCACGCCGGGCAGGTACCGGTCCGCCACCGTGGTGATATTCCGGTACACGTCCACGGCGGCCTTCGGGGTGCGCACCGAGTTCACGATGAGCTGGAAACGCTTCACGCCGTGGTCGCGGTACAAGATCTTGATGATCGCGTAGGCGTCCGTGATCGAGGTCGGCTCGGGGTTCGCGACCACCAGCACGTCCTGCGCGGCGGCGTTGAACTCCAACACGTTCTTGCCGATGCCGGCCCCGGTGTCGATCAACAGCACGTCGAAGTGCCGGTCCAGGGCCTCGAGGGCATTCATGAGCTGAAGCACCTGCTCGTCGGAGAGGTGGGTGAGCTCCTTCACCCCGCTCCCCGACGGCAGGACCGTCACCCCCGGCGGTCCCGGCAGTAGAATCTCCTCCAGGGTTTTCTCGCCCGTGAAGAGCTGCTCCAGGGTCGCCCGCGGCGTGATCCCCATCATGATGTCCACGTTCGCGAGCCCGAGGTCCGCGTCGATCAGCAGGACCTGCTTGCCGAGCTGGCCGAAACGCGCGGCGATGTTGCACAGAAGGCTGGTCTTACCCACGCCCCCTTTGCCGCTCGTGATGGACAGAATCTGCATCGGTAAGCCGCCGTTCGAAGCCATGCTCGCCATTCGTCGAAGTGTGCTCGCCTGGTCTTCCAAGCCCGCAGCACGTCGACTTTCGTGAGGTTTCACGACCAGTTGCACGAATGTACCCCGCGTTCCTACCCAGTGCCAACCTCCACGCACGCCCCGGGACCCGGCACGCTCCGCAGGGGAGACGCGCCGAGGGCCGCTCAACCGGCGAGCGCCTCGCTCCACCCACGCATCTCGCACGAGCGCGCGACGATCCGCGCTGCGATGACCGCGCCGTCGGCGACCTCGAGGTCTTCAGGCACGCACTGACCGGAGGTGAGCCACGCGAGCGGACGTCCGGCGCGCCGGGCAAGGGAGTAGAGGCCACCAAGCGCATCGGTCTCGTCGAGCTTCGTCACACAGAGCTGGGCGTAACCGAGCCGACCGAAGGTCTCGACGGTGTGGTGCAGGTCACGGTCGCGCGTGCTCAGAGCCACGGTCAGGACGACCTCGCCCCCCCACCCTTCAGGGAAGAATCGGGCGAGGGCTTCCACCTGGTCTTCGGCCCGCGGGCTTCGACCGGTCGTGTCCACCAGGACCAGGTCACAGTGCGCGAGTCGCTCGAGGACCTCGGCCAGCTCACTCTCGCTCTTCACGACCTCGAGCGGGCACTCGAGGATCTCGGCGTATCGGGCGAGCTGGTCGATGGCGGCCATGCGGAACGTGTCGACGGTGACGAGCCCGACCTTCAGGCCGCGCATCAGCTGCGCCTGGGCGGCAATCTTGGCGATGGTCGTCGTCTTGCCGACCCCCGTCGGTCCGACGAACGCGAGCACACGTCGCTCTCCGGCCTGCGGGAGTAGGTCGCCCGCACAATGCAGGTCGCGTGTCAGCTCCCGTCCGATGATGCCGAGCACGTGGGCGTCATCGGGTGTCCCCGCCGTCAGGTGCGGGGCCACACGGCGCGCGACCTCGGCGGCATGCAGCCCGCTCACGCCGACCGCGGCCAGGCGCTCCCGCACGACACGAACGTCCGGCGAGATACGCTGGGTGTCGCGGTCCTCGACGCCGGCCGCGACCAGCCCGCGCAGCTCGCGAAGCTGTGTGGCGAGTGTCCCGAGCGCCCGATGGAACTCCTCGTGACCGACGCCGCTGGGCTGCTCGAGGCCGGCGATGGCCTCTCGCAACGCACCGACCTCGGCGCGCAGCTTCTCCTGAGCGTCCACGGCCACGGCCGGGGCCGCGACCTGTCGAGCCAGGAGCGCGGCGCGCTCCGCGAAGGGGCCCGTCGGGGTCTCCGAGGACGATGGGCTCGCTCGACGCTGCGGGGCGGCGAGCTTCTGCGCCACGGCCTGAATCGCGGCCGCAGCCGCGGCGTGACGCGCATCGACGCCCGCGCTCGGTGCCGCCGTTCGAGCGACGCGACCATAGGCCGCCGCCGCGCCGACGCGTCCCCCGAGGGCGGGCACGGTCTCTTCTTCGGCCATGGGGTCCTCGCCCGGGCCGAGAGCCACGATCTCGACGTATCGCCCGCGGGGATCCTCCCCGCGGTCCGTCTTGACGATCACCGCATCGGGACCGAGCGTCGCTTTCAGTCGCGCCACGCACTCCTGCATCGTTCGTCCGCGGAAAGTATGCATCGTCTCGATCCTTCTCTGACTGGGACGGCGAACCGTCAATCTCGCGTCGGTCAACTGTCAGACTTCAGGCGCCCCGAATCCGCTCAAGCCATGGCGGGCTGGAACTGCCCGGCCGCGGCGCGCGGCGTTCGAGGGGAAGCCTTTGCAATCCCGGCGCCAACCTCGCCATCCGACGCCACCTGAGCCCCCTGGGCGATCTCCTTGTGAGAGACGATGACGAGGCCGGGCACGAATCGGTCGATGAGGTTGCGCACCGGGCGTCGCAGCTCCGGCGGCACCAGCAGGACCGGTTGGTGCCCCATGGTCGTCTGCATCTGCATGCGCTCCTCGAGCTGGCGGAGGAACTGCTCCGCGATCCGCGGTTCGACGGTCAGGTGGAAGTCGCCGTCGATCTGCTGGATGTGCTGCCGGAAGTTCTCTTCGAGCTCGCCGTGCAGCGTGAGCACGTGGACCTGGCCATCCATGCCCTTCATCTTGCTCGTCAGGTACTTGGCGAGCCGCTGACGCACGAACTCCGTGAGGATCTCGGGGTTCCGCGTGAGATGGACGTGGTCGGCGATGCCCTCGAGGATGGTGCGCAGGTCGCGGATGCTGATCTGCTCCTTGAGCAGGTTCTTCATCACCCGCAGCACCTCGCCGAGCGGCAGCTTCTCCGGAATCAGGTCCTCGACCACCTTCGGCGCCTGCTTGGCGAAGAGGTCGAGGAGCTCCTGCATCTCTTGACGCCCGAGGAGCTCGTGCGCGTTCTCCTTGAGCACCTCGCTCAGGTGGGTCGCAATGACGGTCGAGCAGTCGACGACGGTGTAGCCCATGGCCTCGGCGCGATCCTTGTGCTCCGCGGTGATCCACAGCGCCGGCAGGCCGAAAGCGGGCTCGGTCGTCTCGACGCCGGGCACGGTCCCGATGACCTCGCCGGGATTCATGGCCATGAAGCGTTCGGGCACGAGCTCGCCGCGGGCCACTTCGACCCCCTTGACGAGCATCGAGTACCCGCCGGGCGGGAGCTGCAGATTGTCGCGAATGTGGATGGGCGGCACGATGAGGCCCATCTGGCTCGCGAACTGGCGACGAATGCTCTGGATACGGTCGAGCAGCTCGCCGTTCTGGTTCCGGTCGACCATAGGGATGAGCGCGTAGCCGACCTCGAGTTCGAGCAAGTCGATGGGCAGGAGCGCTTCGATTTTCTGCTGCTCCGAGAGCGGCGGCGCGGTGAGCTCACCCGGGGCGCCGGGCGCACCGGGCTTGCCGCCGGGTCGGCCCGCGGCCGCAGCGCCCCCTTCAGCGCCGGCCTGCTCCGCTTCCAGGGCGTTCTCGGAGCGCGCGCCGACCCAGTACATCAGGCCGCCGATGCTGCCGAAGACGATGAGCGGCATGCCCGGCACAAAGCTGAACAGGCCGATCATCACGCCCGCGATCTTCATGACCTTGCCGTTGCTGAAGAGCTGCCGCGCGAGCTCGGTGCCCATGTCGGAGCTGCCCGCCGCGCGGGATACGATGATACCGGCGGCGGTCGAGGTGATGAGCGCGGGGATCTGGCTGACGAGACCGTCACCGACCGTGAGGATGGTGTAGGTCGTCGCTGCGTCGGAGGCCGTCATGCCGTGCTGGGTCATGCCGATGATGAAGCCGCCGATGATGTTGATGGCCGTGATCATGATGCCGGCGATGGCATCACCGCGAACGAACTTCGAGGCACCGTCCATCGCACCGTAGAAGTCGGCTTCGCGCTCGACGGTCGAGCGCCGCTTCCGGGCTTCGTCCTCGGTGATCAGGCCCGCGTTCAGGTCGGCGTCGATGGCCATCTGCTTACCGGGCATCGCGTCCAGGGTGAAACGGGCGCCGACCTCGGCGATACGGCCTGAACCCTTGGTGATGACGATGAAGTTGATGATGACCAGGATGATGAAGACGATCACGCCGACCACGTAGTTGCCGCCGACGACGAAGTTACCGAAGGTCTGGATGATGTGACCGGCGGCGTCGGGCCCATCGCCGCCGTGGAGCAGAATGACCCGGGTCGTCGCGATGTTCAGCGTCAGGCGGAACAACGTCGTGACCAGGAGCAGCGCCGGGAAGCCCGAGAAGTCGAGCGGACGCGCCAGGTGGATGCTCACCAGCAAGACCAGCAGCGCGATGGTGATGTTCACCGCCAGCAGCAGGTCGAGCAGCAGCGTAGGGACCGGCAGCACCATCAGCAGCAGCATGCCGACGAGGAACGAGGCAAAGACGACGTTGCCGTGTTTTGCGAGACTCACGTTCGAGCTCCCCTCTGCGGTCCCGACCCTCGGGCGCCGTTGAAGTCATGACTCTGCAGTCGGCGTGCCAGCCGACGCTCAGGCGACCCGCGCGCGGTCTCGGGCGCTCGTGTCGAGTCGACGCACCTGCGGTTGACCCGGGGTCGGCGCGCGCCGGGCCGGCCGCTTCGCCCGCAGCCGGAAGACATAGGCGAGCACCTCGGCCACGGCGCGGTAGAACTGCGCCGGGATCGGTCGGCCGACCTTCACGTGCTTGTAGAGCATCCGGGCGAGCGGCACGTTCTCGACCATGGGCACCCCGTGCTCCGTGGCGATCTTCCGAATCTGCATGGCCATCAGGTCCGCGCCCTTGGCCACGACGACCGGGGCCGCGTCGACCCCCTGCCGGTATCGCAACGCGATGGAGATGTGCGTCGGGTTGTTCACGATGACGTCGGCGGTGGGCACGGCCGCCTTCATCTTCTTGTTCACGATGTCCCGCGCCCGGCGCTTCATGGCGCCCTTCATGTGCGGGTTGCCCTCGTACTCCTTGGCCTCGTCCTTCAGCTCCTGCCGCGTCATCTTCATCTTCTCTTCCATCGTGTAGCGGCTCCAGAAGTAGTCCATGATCGCGATCACGATCAGGACGAGGCACACGTTCAGGAGCATCTGCATCGAGCGCTCGATGAGGTAGCGCATGGAGGCCGACAGCGGCAGCGTCGCCAGGGACCGGATGCGGTCCTGGTCGCCGTCGAGCGTGCCCCAGATGACGGAGGCAATCAGGGCGATCTTGCCCAGGCTCAGGAACAGGTTGCCCACCGCCTGCTTACTGAAGAACGTAGGGATGAACTTCGTGAAGAAGTTCAGTTTGTTCAGGTCCGGCTCGAGGGGCTTCGTGGTGAAGAGCATCCCGACCTGGGCGACGTTCCCGAAGATCGAGACGAAGACCAGCATGCCCACGAGCGGCGCGAGCAGCGCGACCATCAGGAAGATCTGGTCGTTCGTCAGTCGAACGGCGCTCTCGGGGGTCATCTCCACGACCGCGCGCAGGTCGAGGAAGTGCACGAGCACGTCGCGGAAGCGGTCGTAGATCGTGGGCCCGAAGCCCAGGAAGTACGCGACCGCGCAGAACAGAACGAGCACGGACACGGCGTCCTTGGAGCGCGCGACCTCTCCCCGCTCGCGAAACTCCTCGCGGCGTTTTTCGGAGGGTTCCTCTGATTTTTCGCCCGCGTCTTCAGACATGCCGGTGCGCAGTGCAACCGGCGCGCCAGCGCGCGTCTCCGCGGCGCCCTAGCCTCCGCGCGTCGCCGCGGCCATCATCAGCGAAGACCGAATCGCCTCGAGAAACAGGTTCTTGAAGACCACGTTCAGCCCGGGCAGCGACATGCCCAACATCACGATGCCCATCAGGATCGTGAGGATGAAGCCCAGCTGGAACACGTTCACCTGGGGCACGGTCCGGGCGATGATCGCGAGGCCGATGTTGATGAACAAGGTCGCGACCATCACCGGGAGCGACATGCGGAAGCCGATCTCGAAGACCCGCGCGCCCGTCCGGATCAGCTCAGGGAGAATCACTTCCCCGTTGGGCCAGACCTTGTTCAAAGGCACGACCTCCCAGCTGTCGAAGAGGGCCCTGAGGATCATCAGGTGGCCGTCGAACCCGAGGAATAAGAGCATCGTGACCGCGCCGAGGATCGTACCGACGAGGCTCGACTGCTGGTGCGTGGTCGGGTCGACCAGGTTCGCCATCGTGAGGCCCATCTGGGTGCCGATGAGCTGCCCCGCGAAGTGCACGGACGCGAAGAGCACCGCGATGACGAGGCCCATCAGGTAGCCGACGAGCATCTCGCCCGCCACCAGCCCGATCATCCGCACGGCGTTGAAGTCGCCCACGAGCGGCATGGGGCCCGTCTGGATCATGACGACCAGCGTCAACGTCCCGACGACGCCCATCTTGACGAGCGTCGGCGCCATGCCGGCGCTGTAGAACGGGGCGATGAGCACGAGGCCCGTGATCCGTGCGAGCACCATCACGAAGGCCAGGAGCCACGGCCCGAAGACCGCGAAGGTGCCTTCCGCGTTCACGCGACGCTCATCCGGGCAACGTCGCGATCTGGGTGAAGACCTTCGTCGTGAACGCCATGAGCTGCCCGAGCATCCACGGGCCCGTGATCATCAGGACCGCGATGATCGTCACGATCTTCGGGATCAGGGCCAGGGTCTGCTCGTTGATCTGCGTCACCGCCTGAAAGATGGCGACGATGAGACCCACGATCAGCGCGAGCATGAGCGACGGCATCGAGAGCAGCCCGGCGAGCGTGAGGGCCTCTTGAAAGAAGCTGATGACGTATCCCGAGGTCATGCGTTGAAGCTCCTGATGAGGCTCCCGACGAGCAGATTCCACCCATCGACGAGAACGAAGAGCATGAGTTTGAACGGCATGGAGATGAGGACCGGAGGCAGCATCATCATGCCCATGGCCATGAGGATCGCGGAGACGACCATGTCCAGGACCAGGAAGGGCACGTAGATCATGAAGCCCATCTGGAACGCGGTCTTGAGCTCCGAGATGATGAAGGCCGGGACGAGCTGCCAGGTGGCCACGTCCGCCTCGGTCTGGGGCTTGTTCTCGCCCGAGGCCTTGATGAAGAGCGCGAGGTCCTTCTTGCGGGTGTGCGCGAACATGAAGTTGCGCACCGGCGCGGAGGCCTTCTCGAGGGCGACTTCCTGAGTGATCTCGCCCGCCATGTAGGGCTGCAGCGCGTCCTGGTGCACGCGGGACCAGACGGGCTGCATGATGAAGACGGTCATGAACATCGACAGCGCCAGCAGCACCTGGTTGGGCGGCGACTGCATGGTGCCAATCGCCTGTCGCAAGAAGCCGAGCACGATGATGATGCGGGTGAAGGCCGTCATCGTGAGCAGGATGCCCGGGGCCAGGGTGAGGACCGTCATCAGGCCCAGGACCCGCAGCGCCCCGACCCAGTCGCCCTCACCGCCCCCCAGGCTCACCTCGACCTTCGGCAGGTCGAAGGGGTTCACGGGTCCCCCGGGCGGGGCGAGCGGGCCCGGGTCCGGCGGACCGAAGACCGCCGCCGCGGAGGGCGCCGTCGTCACCGGCGAGGGCACCACGATGGGATCGACCGGCTGCACCGGTTGAGCCATCGCCGCGCCGACGACGCCGACGAGCGTGAACACCGCGACGAGCGCGGCGAGAAAGGCGGACGCGCGCTTCATCAGGCGCCCTGGAGCTGCCGGATCTTGCGGAGGATGTCGTTCTCGAGCCCCTCTTCGCGTGCGGGGGCCGACGGCATGAGGGCCAGCGGGGCGCGCGCCGGCTTCCGAGCGGTCTCGCGCGGGGCGGCGACCTCTTCGGTCTTCGGGGCCGGCACCTCGACCGCGGCCCTGCGCTGCGCGGTCGCGCGCTTGAAGAAGCTCTTCATCGACGGCTCGTAGCTGTCCTCGACCTCGTTCGCGGCCTCGGCGAGGTGCTCGTCCGCGCGGTCGAAGAAGGCGCGCTCCAGCGCATCGGCCGTCACGTCCTGGTCGGCGGTCTCGAGCTTCTCGGCCTTGCGGGCGTTCATCACACGCACCTTCTCGATCGCGGCGCCGAGGCGCGCGGCACGGCCCGCTTTCGGAGACTCGTCGGACTGCGGCGCCACCGGGGCCGGCGCCGACTGGGCCGCCAGAGCCGCCACCGCGGCCGCGTCCCGGGCATGTCGGTCGGCGGGCGTCTCCGTCGCCTTCTCCGGCGCCGCGGTCCGCTCGATCTTGGTCAGCATCTGCACACCCTTCTCGCTGGTCCCGAGCAGGACCATCTCACCCGCCACGTCGAGCAGGAGCAGGCCCTGCTTCGGCCCGAGGAAGTGGGTCGAGAGCGGGGTGATGAGCCGCCCGTTCTGAGCGTTCGGCCGGTGGTGCTTGATCTTGCGCCAGAGGAAGAAGCCGCCCCCGAGGAGAAGGCAAAGCGTCATCGCGGCCGCGCCCGTCCCCGTGCTGTCGCTCTCACCCGCGACGTTCGCCGACACGTGTTCCTCGTCGGCGGAGACCTCCGGCTCATCGAGCGCCAGCGGCCTGGCGCCGATCGGCGGCTCGCTGACGGCCACGGGCGCCGAGGGCGCAGAGGGCGCCGCCGAGACGACGCCCGGCGTGACCACGGGCGCAGGGGGCGCCGCCGAGACGACGCTCGGCGCGGACACGGGCGCCGCCGTCGCCGAAGGGGCGACCGGCACGACCGGCGCGACGGCCACGACCGGCGCGACCACCGCGGGGGCCGCGGGACTCGCCACGACGGCGACGGGCGCGCTCGCCTTCTCGGCGGCGAGCCAGCTCAGGGCGATGGCCTCGCTCCGGGGCAGGGAGACGACGACGACGCCGCCCTCCTCACGCACCCGGGCGGCCGACACCATCGAACGACTCACCTTCTCATTGAGGCGAATCCGGAGAACGGCGCTGCGCTGGTCCTCGGCGGGGTGCAAAAGCGTCCGCATGATCGCGGCGTCGGGCATCTGGACCCAACGGCGGGTGACGGAGGCCCCCTCGAGGTGCACGTTGACGACGTCTTTCGCGCCGTCGACGGCCGACACGCGGACCTCGTCGGCGGCCAGGGGCGCACGGCCCCGGAACACGAACTCGAGCGCCTCTTTACGAGGCGTAAAGGACACCTCGGTCAACGCGATCGACGTCGTCGACTCGGCGGCCTGGGCGCGACAGGGCGTCCCGACCGTGGTGAAGAGCATCGAAGCCCCGAGAATCATCGTCGCCAACGACCGCATACGTGCACCTCTCGACGGTTGACGGGTTTCTGCCCGTCGTCGAGGAGCACTCATTGCAGTCCGCGTGCCACGCGCCGACACCCGGCACGTGGGCGGGCGATCGTGTCAGTCGCGGAGGCGCTGGATCCGCTCCAGGGGGGACACGATCTCGGTGAGGCGTACGCCGAACTTCTCGTTGACGACGACCGCTTCGCCGCGGGCGATGACCTTCTCGTTCACGAGGATCTCGAGGGACTCGCCCGCGAGTTTGTTGAGCTCCACGACGGACCCGCTGTTCAAGGCGAGGACGTCCTTGATGAGCATGCGGACCTTGCCGAGCACGACGGCGACGTCGAGCTCGACGTCGTACAGGAAGTCGATGTTGCGCGGGCCTTCGGCCATCGTGGGCCTCCCTGGGGGTAGACGTCAGCGTTTCGTCAGAAGAGCGTCCGGTCGTTGACGCCTGGGGGATCGACCCCGCCCGGGCGCCGCGGCCGCTCGAGCTTGCGCATGATCGGCTTGACCACCTTCGCGGCGAGGTAACCCGCCTTCACCGCCGGGTTCACCTCGAACTTCGGCGCGCCCTCGGCGGTGAGCAGCAGCGGATCTCCGACCGATTGCCCCAACGTGACGACGTCCCCGACCTGCAGCGCCAGCAGCTCGCGGATGCTGACCTGCGTGCGCCCGAGCACGACGGTGCCCTCGACGGGCACGTCCATGAGGTGCATGAGGATCTGCTCGTGCCAGCTCGAGTCGGTGCTCGCGTTCTCGGCCTGGATGCCGCTCGACAGGTGCTGCCGAATCGGCTCGATGGTGCTGTACGGGATGACGACCTGGACCGTGCCCCGCAGGTTCTCCATCTCGAGTTCGAAGCTCGTCAGCACGACCACGTCGCTCGGCGGGACCACCGCCAGGAACTGTGGGTTGATCTCGGTGCGGAGATACTCGCCCTGGAGGGGGTAAACCGGCTGCCATGCGCGCTGAAGGTCTTCGAGGAGTAGGTTCACGACCTTCCGGATGATCATCAGCTCGATGGCCGTGAAGTCGCGACCTTCGACCTTCTCCTGGGCGTTCGTCGCGCCTCCGAAGAAGTTGTTCAGGAACGCGAAGATGAGCTTCGCCTCGATGGCGAGGATGCAGGAGCCTCGCAGCGGATTGAGGCGCACGATGTTCAAGCAGCTCGGGATCGGCAGGTAGTTCAAGAACTCGCCGTACTTCATCAGGCTCGTGCTCTCGACGCTGACCTGGATGATCTTGCGGAGGCTGTTCGAGAGCGTGATGCGGAACTGGCGAGCGAACCGATCGTTGATGATGTCCAACGTCGGCATGCGGCCGCGGATGATGCGGTCCTGACTCAGCAGGTCGTACTTTACGGCGCCCGCGCCCGTGTCGACCGGCGAGGCGGCCTCCGGCTCCGATTCGACGTCAATCTTGCCCTCGTTCACGGCCGAGAGCAGGGCGTCGATCTCGGACTGCGAGAGGATCTGTTCAGACATGCTTCGAAGTTAGCACAGCCGACCGCGGAAATCGGCGCCGGACTTCACTGGACGATCCACTCCTCGGGCCAGATCCCCACGACCTTGATGTCGGGCGCGAGGGCCTTGCGGGCCCGCTGGAGCATGACCTTGCGGAGCTGCTCGATCTTCTCGGGCCCCGTCACGTCCGCGACGCGCAGCCCGGCGAGGAGCATGTTCACCTCGTAGCGCACCTTCGCGATCTTGCCCTCGGCGGACTTCTTGGCCTCGCCCTCGTCGTTCACCTCGACCCCGATCTTGCACTTCAAGTACCGGTCCTCGCCGGGTTCGGCGAGGTTGATGATGAACACCCCGAGGCCGACGATCGCGGTCTTGACCGCGGGTCCGCCCTCGGCGTGCGCCGCCTCTTCCCCGTGGCCCTCAGCCGCCTCGCCGTGGCCCTCGGCCGCATCGCCGTGTGCGTCGCCATGGGCCTCGGCCGCGTGGTCCCCAGAGGCGGCCGCAGCGGCCCCCGCCGGGGTCTTTTTGGCGTCCTTGCCCTTCTCGGCCTCTTCCTTGCCCTTGCCGCCGAGCGCGAACATCGCGCCGAGGCCGAGCACCGCCACCATGTTCACGACCCCGATGATGATCGGCAGCTTGCTGCCACCGCCTGCCTTCTTGGCCTCGGTGCCGTCGCCCTCGGCAGCACCGTCGTCGGGCTTCTCGTCTTTGCTCGCCATGGGTTCTTCCTAGCGTGCGCGCTCACCCTGAGCAAAAAAAAACCGCCCGGTGTGGGTCGCACCGGGCGGTCGGTCTCACTCGGATTCGATAACACGCTTCAAAAAAACAACATTCCATGCGCCGACGCTCGGCGGACAGTGGGTCAGACTGCCCGATGCAATGGCTCCGCGCTTGCCCATGGAGACTCACAATGGGTCGATCAACACATCTTCACGAACACCTTGCTGTCGAGCGCAGCCTCCTTTCGTTTGCACACTGCTCCACCCTGGCCGGGTCCATCCATGGTCCCTTCGTCGGCCGACCGACACCCGACTCATGCTGCCTGGACCCGGAGCGACGCCTTCCGTGGCGCGCGAAAACCAACCGGGCGGTCTGGTCCTTCCCTGGACCAGCCAGCATGAGCCGGGTGTACGGCCGACCTCCCACGATCCCTGCGAAAAGCCGAGCGACCTCGCCTTGCAAGGTCCCTCGCGCCGACGCTTCAGGCGGAGGATTCCGTTCATTCACCGCTCGCCTTTCAATGCGAGCGGCGTGCCAAACAAGACTCAGCGGATGAGCTGGAAGACCTCCTGCAGCAACGCGTCTGCGGTGGTGATGGTCTTCACGTTGGCCTGGTAGGCCTTCTGGTACGCGATGAGGTCGATGAACTGGTCGCTGATCTCCACGTTCGACTGCTCGAGCGTGCCGCCGTAGATCGAACCGCGCCCGCCCGTCTGCGAGACGCCGACGTTCGCCTGACCGCTGTCCGGGGTCTCGATGAATCGATTGCCCCCGACGGAGTTCAGGCCGGTCGGGTCCTCGAAGCGCGCGAGCGCGACCTGGCCGAGCGTCAACGTCCGGCCGTTGGTGAAGCCGCCGGTGATGAAGCCCTCCTCGTTGACGCTGATCGTCTCGAGGTTGCCGGTGCCGTAGCCGTCCTGGCTGATGAAACTCGCGGCGCTCTCGGCCACGGTGTTCCACTGCGTGCTGCCCGCGCGGCCCGTGCCGCCGGCGGCGATCGGGTCGCCCCAGTTGAAGTTGATCGCACCGGCGTTCGCGCCACCGGCCCAGGCGACACCCACGGGGTTCGGCGTCGTGGCGTTCTGCAGGCGCCCGCTCCCGTCGAAGGTGAGCTGCCCGAGGTTCGTGACGTTGGGCACACCCGGGACACCGCCGGCGATCTCACCGCCGTCGATGACCATGTTCATGTCCCAAACGTCCGGCGCCGTCGAGGTGTGGGTGCCGTAGACGTCGACCTGGTGGGAGTTCCCCAGGCTGTCGTACACGACCATCGACGACTTGAAGGACGAGGTCGTGTCCGGGGTCGCGGCCGAAAAGCCCGGCGCCGGGATGAGCGGGTCGCTCGGCCGCAGGTTCGCGTGCATCGTCAGATTGCTCGTGGGCAACGGATCGAGGCTCCGCTTCGTGATCTGGAGGTCGCCGAGCGTCGCGCCGACGTTGCCGACCGGATCGGCCGAGTAACCCTGCACACGGAAGCCGCTCTGGTTGACCAGCGTGCCCTGGTCATCGAACCGGAAGGAGCCCGCGCGGGTGTAGTAGTTCTGCGTCACGCCGCCCTGCTGCCCCTTCACGATGAAGAAGCCGTCGCCGCTGACCGCCATGTCGGTCGGGACACCGGTGTTCTGCATCGCGCCCTGGGTGAAGAGCGCCTCGATCCGGGCCAGCGACACCCCCTTGCCGACCTGGTTCGTGCCGGTGGTGCCGACGATGAACTGGCTGATCAGGTCCTGGAAGTGGGCGCGTGAACCTTTGAAGCCGGTTGTGTTCACGTTCGCGATGTTGTTGCCGATGACACCGACAGCGGTGCCTGCGGCCCCGAGCCCGGTGTTCGCGGTGTAGAGCGAGGCCAGGAGATTACCCATTTCGATTCCTTTCGGCCCGCCGTCCATGCGGGGTACGAGAGTGCGAGCTGCGGCGATACGCCGCGCGGCCATCCTGGCCCGTGCGATTGTGATTCTCTGACTGTGGGGTGAGCTGCGCGCCGTCGCTCAGTCGAGCACGAGCGCGCTGTCGATCTGTGTAAAGACGTGACTCTTCGTTTCACTGGGAGACAGCGCGCGGGTCACGGTGCGTTCCGGGACGTCGACCACGAGCGCCGCGTAGCGTGCGAGCAGCAAGCCGGTCTTGCCCCCCTTCTTCGCGAGGGCCTCCATCCCGGTGCCGATCTGGTCG
>JBMOFP010000001.1:0-135962 GCA_049318805.1 Bradymonadia bacterium | reverse complement strand
GAGGTCCACGTCGATGCTGCCGACGTGCGCCTCTTCGGGTTGCCGGAGTAAAAGGTCCGGTACCCATCCACCGACGATGACGATGCAGTCCTGGAAGCCACCGAGGACTTGCCCGAGGTCGACGAGCACACGGTGCGCAGCATCGACCTGTCGCGCGTCGTACTCGCCCGCGGTGCGGGGCTCATCAGTCACTTCTCGCTCTCCGCCACGCCGGCCGAAGCCGCTGCTCGAGGATGGCCTCCGCGGCTTCCTCACCGCGACTTCCACAGTGGTGGAGATCAATGTAGGTCTGGACCGGGTCAGTGCAGCTGAGCCCCGGCGTGGCGAAGTCTTCCACCTCGAAGGAGACCAACACGCCCGAATCGTTCGGGATGAGAACGACAATGTTCTCGCCGGAGTCGACCTCCTTTGCCATGGCGTGCCGCGCAAACTTTTCGAGCTCAGCGTCGGTGACGAAAAGCCACGTTCGGTGTTGTCGCACGTTCGGCGCCTGCCGGTCCGCCGCGGAGAATGCCGCGTAGGCGGCCATTCCGCCCGCCTCCAGGGAGAAGCGCGCGAGCGCCGCATCGAGTTGTGCTGGCTTGAGAAGAGTGAAGAAGCCGCGACGTTCGTGGCGGTCGAAGCGATAGGCATCGCGCCACGCGGCGAGCAGGCCTTCCGGGTCACACACGCGTAGACCGTGCGGGTCGACGACTTCGACGAACCCTTCATTCGTGAGGTGACGCACGACCTTGTTGACGAGCCCGAGACTGACGCCATCATCGCCGCTCGCCTTCCAGCAGGTTGCGGACTGCAGCCGCCGCTGGGTCCAAGTCTGGCCCGCATGCGCCGGACTCAGCACGGCGCGCAGTACGCGCCCGGCGGCCGCGGTGCCCAGGTTGGCCGCGGGTGACGGCGTGCGCTCAATCGGTGCGTGGCCGCTTCGCTCGACGTGAAGCAATTGCGGGACATCGAGCCGGCAGTTCCCCGCAAGGTCAAACCAGCTCCAACCCGCGCGCCTGCAGAGGTCCGCCAGACGCGGGGAAACGTGTGGCATTGCCAGAACTCGGATGCCACCTCGAGATCGGTGCGACGCCTCGCGCCGGGCAGCCCACTCGAGAAACGTGGCGGGCCGGTGCTCGCGCTTCACGTCGACGTGTAGGTCGGCGACCGCCCGGCCGCCTAGAGAGAGTCTCACAACGGCGTCGGCGTCGCTGTCCGCAGCCTCGACGAGACGAGTGGTGGTCAGCCAGTCGATGTCGAGGAGGATTTCCACCAACTTCGCCAGAAGCCTCCGCTCCAGACTCGCGCTCGATGCAATGTTCACGTTTTTGGTCGTGTTCACGATTGCGCGAACATACCATATTACGTGAACGTGACAAGACGGCCGGCGGCGCGAGGCCCTGCCCCCTGCAGTTCGTTCACCTCCAACGGCGTCTGAACCCTGCGCGTCGCCGAAACCGCCCCCCACCTCCGCGGCTCCCAACCGCGATGAGACTACATGATGAACTTTCCAAGGCTCAATCAACGTCAGGCGGGACCGCACCGAGGCCTCGACCTTCGTAGATGCGGACCGGCACACCGTCGATCGTGTGAATTTCGATCCCGTCATGTGTCATTCGCCAAGATCATCGGACCACCCCGGACGCGGCGGCCGCGAGCAGGGTAGGCGTGCGGGTCGAGCAACGCGAGGCGGTACACCCCTCGAGACACGAGTTCGATGACGCCCGCCTCACCCAGGGCGTACAGTGCTCTCCGGTTGGTGCCGAGGCGCAGTGCTTCGGCCATGCGGAGGCCGCCGCCCAACATGACCCCCGATGACTTCCGCGCGCTGGCCCTGAGCCTGCCCTTCGCCGTGGAATCCGGCCACATGGGCCATACGGACTTCCGCGTCGAGTCGAAGATCTTCGCGTCGTTCAACACCGCGGAGACCGAAGGCAACCTCAAGCTGGAGCCCGGGCGGTTGCAAGCGCTCGTCCGCCAGCGTCCGGAGGTCTACGCCGCCCACAACGGTGCATGGGGCGCGCAGGGCTGGACACGCATCAAGCTGGAGGCGGCCACACGCGAGGAGGTCCTCACCGCGCTCTGGGTGTCCTGGCGGCTCGTCGCGCCCAAGAAGCGCTCGAAGGTCTTTCCCGAAACGCGGCCGGCCGCGGCGACGTTGCGGCCGGCGCGTGTCGAAGAGATCGAGGTCGTGGTGGACCTCGACGACGCCGCTGGTGCCGCGTTCGAGCCGCTCGGCCTCACGGTCGAGCTGCCTCGGAGCCATCCGTTCCGCCAGAACGAGCGACAACGCTGGCTCGCGGCCGCGGAGGCGGGGCGGCTCTGGTTCGCCTGCGTGGCCGAAGCCGGCGATGCGCCCGTGGGTTTCGCCGCCTGCCATTGGGTCGACGGCGCGCCGTACCTCGACCAGGTCTGCGTGCGCCCGCAGTTCATGGGTCGAGGCCTCGGACGCCTGCTCGTGGCGCAGTGCATCGCGTGGAGCCGTTCCGGCGGCGCGCTTTGGCTCACCACGTACGACCATGTGCCCTGGAACCGCCCGTACTACGAGGGCTTCGGCTTCGAGGTCGTGCCCGAGGCGCAGTGCGGGCCCGAGCTTCGTGCCATTCTCGAGGCGCAGCGCGCGGTTTTGCCCGCCCCGGAAGAGCGCGTCGCGTTGCGTCGGGTCGGCCGCCGCATCCCCTGAGCGCTCGACGACCGGCAGACCCGGCCAGGCACGACGAGGGCGCATGAGGACGAGAGATCGAAGTCGGCGCGGGCTCGTCGCTGGCTGTCGTGTATGTCGAGCCGCGAGGACCCCACCGCTCTCGTCTACACACCGACCAGGTGGGCGCGGACCCGGGTGTGGTCAACGTGGGATCCGGTTCGGCTTTCACCAGGTGCTCCGGGTCTTCGACGACCGGGTCTCGATGGTCGACCCTGTGGGCCTGCTCTCCGACCGCAACACGCTGATCGGACACGTTTTGCAGGGGGTCCACGCCAACCCCGATACGACCTGGACCTTCTCCAGATGTTCCCGGACGGGCTCGCCGAGATGGAGGCGCAAACGGCGGCCGTGCTTGTCGCCACGCACCTGCCGACGACGTGGGGGGCGGCCTTCCATCACTTGCGCACCCGACGGGACATCGAGCCGGCCTTCTGTGATCCGGAGACCGTCGCGCGTGTCCGAGAGGCGTTCGGCGGCTGATGCGACCCCCGGGGGTTTCCCCAGGGCGTGTAAGGACCGAGCGTCGGCTTCGTCGAGCGGGGTGATGCCCTCCTCACCCTGGAGACCACCCCATGCGCAAGTCCCTGTCCGCCCTCGTCCTCTCGATGATCGCCCTGCCCAGCGCGGCGCACGCGGTCGCGAACGACCCCGGTCCGAACGCCGTGCAGCCCCGCTTCGGCGAGCCCACGTGGCCCGCCAACGGCCGCATCGTGCTCGGCGGCCTCTTCTTCGACGCGCGTGTGCTCGTCGCCACGGTCGACGGCGTCGCGGTGCGGATCAACGAGTTCGACCGCCTCGCTTCCGGGCGCGCCTTCGTGCTCGACCCGGCGCCCGTCGAGGGCCAGTCCGTGCGTTTTGTGTCGAACTGCGCCGACGGCGCCGGGGGCTGCGCGGCCCTGGACCTGCGCTGGACCGCGACGGCGCCGCTGCCGGCCGCGGGTGAGACGCTCGACGCCCCACAGGTCACCGCCGAGTTCGACCTTTACGACCACGGCGACTTTGTCCCGGATGGGTGCGGCGACCCCGGTCACGCCGCCCTGTACCTTCGGATCGGGAACGCCGAGGCGGAACTCGGTCCCTTCGAGTGGTTCACGGTGACCTACGGCGGTCACCGACTCTTCGACGCTCGGGGCGACGCCCCCGGGCGCGAGTACAACCTGGTTCAGGCGCCGGCAGACGACGCGTGCCTCGAGGTCTTTGTCGAGAACGCCGCCGGGGCCCGTGGCCCGGTCGAGCGCAGGTGTGCGCCGTGCCGCGCCCGCGCCGACGAGGCCATCCCCGCGTGGGTGCCGCCCGATGCGCCGGCGTGGGCCCCCCGGGACCTCGACCCCACGCGATGTCCGCTGAACCCGAACGCCGAGACCGATGTCGAGCCGGCGCCGGCGCCGGAGCCGGAGCCGGCGCCGGAGCCGGAGCCGGAGATCGACAACATCGCGAAACGGGCCGATGACCAGGGTACGGAGTCTCCGGCGTCGTCCGACGACGCCGAGGCCTCGGGCTGCTCAGCGCGTCCGAGCGGCGCCGCCTCGGCGGTCTGGGGCCTCGTCGCCCTCGGGGCCCTGCGCCGCCGACGCGCTCGACCCTCTCGCTCCTGAGCCCGTCACGGGGCGTCGACGGACGGCTCCCCCCCGGCCCCGTCGACCGGGGTGCAGAGCTCCACCACGATCCCATCGGGACACCGGACATAGGAGACGACCTGGCCCCAGGGCTTGGCCTCCGGCGCCTTCAGCTCACGGGCCCCCGCCGCCAGCGCCGCCGCGTGTGCGGCCTCCACGTCCGAGGTCACCAGCGCGACCTCGAAGCCCAACGGCAGGTGGGACGCGCTCGCTGCGACAAAGCCCTCCGGCAGGTTGGCGTGTCCGAGCTCGAGAGCGGCGAAGGCGAGGGTCGTCTCGCCCGTCTCGAGCTCACCGTAGTCACCGCCCTCGTGCAGAAACCGCCGGCTCAGGCCGAAGGCGGACTCAAAAAAAGCCAGTGAATCCGAGACGTTCGGGACATAGACAATCGTATAGCCGAGCTTCATCGGGCCTCCTGGACCGCGAGCATACACGCGCACCGGCGCGGCGGTCGGTCAACGCAGGGGCCGACCGCGCAATACGTCGGCGAGCGCCCGCAGCACGGGCGCGAGGGTCGAGCGGGTGTGGAACTGCAGACGGAAGGTGTCCGAGAGCAACGGCGCGCTGGTCGGGAGGCGGACCAGAGCGCCTTGTGCCAGGTCTTCGGAGACCAGGTACTCCGGCAGCACCCCGATGCCGACCCCCGCGAGCACGAGGCGCCGGGCGGCCTCGATGGTGCCGCACAGGACATGCTCGCGGAACTCCAGGGCCGGCGCGACGGCGAAGAGGTACCTCGCCAGGGGCAGCGAGGCGTCGAGGTCGACGAGCACGTCGCGGTGCAAGGCGGGGCACGTCGGCGACGCCACGTAGGCGTACGTTTCCGGATGGAGGGGCTCCACCGACCACGCGTCGAGCGCCACCGGGGCCGAGGTCACGAGGGCATCGACGCGATGTTCCCGCAGGGCCGCGAGGATCTCGTCCCCCGAGCCGAAGACGAGCTGAACCTGCCAATGGGGGTGGCTCGTACGCAGTGCCACCATTGCCGGGACGAGCCACGAGATCCCGAGCTCGAACCGCGTGCCGAGGCGAATCCGCGCGGTCGCCGGCCGCCCCTCGCGCGCGACCTCGGCAACCTCGCGCACGGCGTCGAGGGCCTGTCGTGCCACCGGGAGCAGACTCGCGCCCGCCGTGGTGAGCTTCACCTTGCGTGTGGTGCGTTCGAAGAGGGTCACGCCGAGCTGGTCCTCGGCCTGGCGGATTCTCTGGCTGAAGGCGTTCGGCGAGAGCCCGACACGCCGCGCTGCGCTGCGAAACTGGCCCGCCTCGGCGGCTGCGACAAAACACTCGAGCGCCTCGAGCGCGGGCAGGGGCAGGCTCACGGCGCGGCGGGCTCGTCGGTGCAGCCCCACAGGGCGACGCCGCCCTCGAAGGACCCGGCCAGGCGGCCGTCCGACGAGAAGGCGACGGCCAAGGGGGCGTTGCCAGGCACCATGTCCAGGTCACCGGCGCCCTCGAGGTCCTCCAGCGCGTCGGCGACGGACAGGCGGGACAGCGCCTCGCCCGTGGACACATCCAGCACCTCGAGCGTGCTCTCGCCGCCCGAAACGAGCACCCGACGACCGGTCGGGTCGAAGCGCACGGGAGAGACACCGAACGGTGGGGCGTACGCGACCGCGTTGGCGACGGCGACCCCGACCGGGCGGGTCGGCGCGCCGACCGGGCGCCCGGCGCCGTCGACGCACCGAAGCTCGCCCTCCGCGGTGGTGAACGCGAGGACGTCGGCCGTGGGGTGGAGATCGAAGTCGAGCACTGCGTGGAGACCCCACGACCCGTCGACGTCTTCGCCCAGGCGAGCGTGCAGCACGGTCGAGGTCTCGTCCCGGAAGCCTACGGCCAGCAGCTTGTCATGACCGGCGACGAAGACCCGCGCCCCCGTGTGGTCGAACGCCACGGGCAAGGACCCGGCGCCCCAAACCGCTTCGCAGGTGTCGTCGAGTCGTCGGACCTCGAGCAGCTCGCCGTCCTCGACGATGAACATGTCGAGGCTCGGGACGTCGTCCCACGCGCAGTGAAGGGCGACCGCGTGGTGACCGTCGGCGGAGACCGCGCCCCCGACAAAGACGCCCTGTGAGGTCTCGGGCGCAAGCACCTGGTGTCGGTCCGGATCGCGCTGCGCCCACACGAGCTGCCGCTCGCCGTGGGGATTCAGCTCGACCTCCAGGCGCGTAGACGTGGCGCGATTCGTCGCGAGGATGCGCCGTTGTCCCTCGAGCGCCCGCGCCACGCCGGTCTCGGCGTCGAGGCGTGCGCCCAGCCACACATCGTTGCCGTGGAGCTCGACCTGCGCCCCTTCGGCATCGAACCCGAAGAAGCCTCGAAACGAGAGGTACTCCACGTCGGGCGAGAACCATCGACGCTCGAACGCACACGGGGTCTCGGTCGGTGGCGACGACGCCGCATCGGGGGCCTCTGTCGGGTCCCCGTCGAGACGCACCGGGTTGGGGTCGAGGGACATCTCACCGCACGCGAGGGCGATGAGGGCGGTCGGGAGCAGGCGATGGGGTGTGCGCATGTCCTCAGCCTAGCGTCCGTTGGGCCAGAGACAATTCGGATGTCAGGCACCGGATTATCTCACACCCTGGGACAATCGGCGACGCCCGTGCGCTCGTGTCCGTCCGGCGTTCGAGACCTCGACGCGTCGAATTGACTCCGACGAGCGGCGGCACCGACGTTGACGTCGTTCCATGCTCACCTCGACACGACGCACCTCGCCGCGCCTTCAGCGGCTCCTGACCCTGGCCCTGAGCTTCAGCACCGCCGCGTGAGCGTCGAGCGGAGGCGGCGGTGGCGGCGCATCGGACACCGGCGTTGCTGCGCGGATGCGTCGAGCGCGGCCGAGGGCGGGGCACCCAAGGTCGACGCGCGCCCACCCGGGGACGCCGCGGCGCTCGTGGACCCCGACGGCGTTGGACCCGCCGAGGGCATAGCTAACATGAGCGCAATTGTGCGGCGCTCCCCCGCCGACCGCAACGGGTACATTACCGCGACCCGGTCACCGGTGATGTATCACCTCCGACTCATGCTCCACCCCCAGGCGGAATTCGCCCGCGCGATGTGAGCCCGGGGCGGAGGCTCGCCCCGCGTACCGTGCCTCGCAGAGCGCCCAGAGGTCAGCCAGGTGTGGCCAAAGATGCAGTGGGTTCCCGGCGACGCCGGGAGGCCCGCCGCACCCTCAGCTCCACGCATCGGAGCCGGCCGCACCGGCGACAAGGGGTTCGTACGAGGGGCTGATCCCTAAACCAGTCGTCCGCTTTCACCGCGGGACCGAGGGAACTCGAGGCTGAGGCTCACTCCTTGCAACACGAAATCCAAGACTATGGCTTCGTGAAGTAAGTCTGTAGTGTGCCCGATAGTTTATCGTAACTTGGTCCGGTCTACTGTTCCAGCCACCACCCCGGAAGACGAAACTGTCGCTGGCATGGGCGCCGCGAGGATCGAGGCCGGTCTTCCGCTCGGAAGAGTGCGCATCTGCAGTCCACTCCCAGACGTTACCGAGAAGGTCGTAGATTCCACGCGACCTCGGGGCCTTCAGAGCGACCGGATGTGTCGCCCCGTCGCTATTGCGAGCGAACCATGCTTCGGTCTCGAGTCGCGAAACCTTGCGAAATGTGCCCTGGTTCGCTCCTTCATCACTCGCCGCGAACTCCCACTCGGCTTCGGTCGGCAGACGGTACCCCGTGCAGGTGGATGATTGGTCGATCCATGCCTCGCAGCGATAGTCGCCGTCGCAAGATGTGGCGTGTTTGTCGGACGCGTAGCAGCCACCGCCGAGTGTCCCGGAGCAATTCTCGAGCACGAAACAAGGCGTAAGGTCTTCCCGCTGGGAAAGTGTATTGGCAAACGCGACAGCCTCGAACCAATTCACACGCTCGACCGGGCAGTCCCCGCCGCATTCTCGAAAGTACGAGGGGTTAGACTGCATCAGGCTCTCCCATTGCGTCTGGGTGACCTCCGTTGCCGCGATGGCAAACGGACGACTCAGAATCACTACGTTGTCACCGCCCATCGTGTCGAAATGTTCAACCTGAAACCCCCCAGAACAAAGATGGACGAATTCGATAGGGCGCGGCGCAAGTGTTTTTGCCGGGGGCGTAGCGCGAACGGGAGTCACGGTGAGAACGAAGATGACCGCGCCCAGTGCCGCACAGGCTGACATCGTGGCGACGTTGGGCAAGTGGACGGCGAAGCGGCTGGACAAGTCCGCGCCGAGCGCCGAGGCCATCTCACGGCCGAGCTGCCGGCATTGGCCTGACCGGTGCAGTCGGCTGAATGTTGAGGTGCCCACTGCAGCTTCGTCCTCCGGAAACCACAGTCCCGTTAGGGCACGTGGCCGCGACCCAAGTGATCTGGTCAACCGCCGACGGATCCAATTTCGCACCGCGAAGATCAACATGCGCAAAGATTGTATTGTGGAACTTCGCCCCGGTCAATACCGCCCCTTCGAGTCGAACTCCACTGAGTACTGAATGCTTGAAGCTCGCGCCTTCGAGGCTCCGACCCCTGAGGTCATAGAACTTCAGTGCCTGGTAGTCGAAACTACCATGCAGATCTTCGTCCGGGTGATTGACCGCAAGCGCCCAACGGTCACCCTGCTTCAGGCCGTTGCGAACGAGGAGATGCTCCGCGATCTTGTGATTCGCGTCCTTCGCGAATGAGTTCTGCGGACCGACGAGGCCCACGTGAAAGTCCACTACCCGACCGTCCTTGAAAAGAAAGAGGAAGGGCGTCGGAAGATACTTTGCTTCAGCGGTCAACTCCGCCCGATCCAGGTATGCGAACTTCACCGTTCCGGGAAGCCCCAAGTGCTCCACGATCACTGGACGCAATGCCCGACTGGCAGAACACGACTCCGTGCCTACCATGACAAGTACGTTGCCCGCACCCACATCAGGCGGAGATCCATTCGTGAATAGATACCCTAGGACGGCCGGCGCGAGCGGCTCTGCACCGTGACTTGTAGTGCCGAAAATGAGGATGACGAATACCACAAGGAACTTCAAGGGGCTGTCCTCTCACGCGTAGGTTTACAGGTAGCTGCCCACGCTCATCCCTGTGAACGAGCCGGTGTCCGTGAACGGTGTGCTCGTGCCGCAGATCGAGCCTGCATCACCCGGGAGGTTCTCAGTTGGTGAACTGGGACAGAATGTGCACTCTGACGTACAGGACACCACAGGACTTGCTCCGCAAACGAGTTTGGTGCGCATTGAGCACGTGCACGGAGACACCTTGCCGATGTTGTCGGTGCAGGCCACGCACGTCTCGCCCGAACCCGGGGTGTCCGAGATGTCGAGTAGTATGGTATTCTCGCCAGCCACTGCAGTGTCCGGAATGACGACATACTTGTACGTTGTGCTGCCAACCACCTGTGTCACCTTGACAGCTTTCGCGGATGAATTCGAGGCCAACTGGTCCAAGTAGTGGACAATGTCCGAGTCCGTGGAATCATCATAGTCGGAGGCGTTCAAGAGGCTGATCGCGGTTGATGCGGAGATGATCTGGGCCGTCGTATACGAGTTGAAGCAGACCGAAATGCTCGGCGCGTAGTTCTTGAGTCTGGTTGTGATGATCGACCGTACCTTGCCCTTCGTATAGCTCGACTGAGAGATTACCGCACTCTCTGCCGTACCGATGCTCGAATTCTCGGCATCTGGGCTCTCATTCTCCACTTCTCCACAGGCCAGAAACAGAACCACGATTGCGAATACGAAGTAGTGCATACAAACCCTTTCGCCTTACACGACATGTGCAGGTGACGCGATATTCTGTGCTTTTTGCCGCATTGTCTACGGAAAAAGTGCACACCAGTTCGAATTCAGACTCACCGTCTTACAGTTGCGTGCCGATTATACTACACGGCGCGCTTCGAGCCCCTGATTCCCGGCATGACGAAGGCGCAAGGCGTAGTAGCGGCGGTCCCCCGCCGACCGCCACGCGTTCACCACCACGACCCGGTCACCGTAGGCGCATTGGCGGCGCACTTCCCTCTACCCCGGCGCGTGCGCCACGCTCGCCTCGTCCGCAATGTCACACCTTGGCGCCACGATCACGACATGGCTGCCCGCCCATCTCGTTTCGGCGGAGGTGGACGGGCCGCCGGCTCCGGCATTCTGGCCGCGCCCTCCAAGAACCGCCTCGCAGACAGCCCGTCGAGGATGACCGACACGAGCCGCAGCCGCCCGCCGCAGGTCGGACACTGCAACACATCGATCTCGAAGACGCGGCGGAGCAACTCGGCCCAGCCAAGATACCGCCCAGAGCGGGGCCGCGAGACGTGTGCAGTCGACCCGCCGTGCCCGACGCCGCTGGACCCGCCGTGCCCGACGCCGCCTCGCTCGAGAACGGGGCGATGCCTCCGGACGCCGCTGCCGGCGAAGACGCTCGTGTCGAGCGGGCCGATGCCGGGGTCGAGTCGGCCGACGCCCTGCCGCCCGCGCCCGACGCCGAGGTCCTCGGACCCTTGGAGACCTTCATCGACCAACCGCCGCCCGCGCTCACGAACCAGCGTGTGCTGCCTGTGCGACTGCGCGCCAGCGCGCCAGCGGCCACCTTCGAGTGTCGCCTGGACGACGGTGCATTCGAGCCCTGTGCCGCGCGCCCCGGGCTCGTGGTCCCTGAGGACGGCCCGCACGTCTTTCAGGCCCGCGCGGTGCTCGGTCCCTCCGTCGATCCGTCTCCGGCCGAGGCTGCCTTCACGCTCGACACCGTCCCGCCCGCGTTGGCGGTCGAAGGCGGCCCGACGGGGGAACACCCACGCGCCGCGACCTTCCTCGCAGCCTGGGACCCTGCGGACGCGACGCTCAGTTGCGCCCTGGACGGTCGACCGCTCGCCGAGTGCCCGCCCGAGGTGGCCCTGGTCGGCCTCTCCGAGGGACCCCATCGACTCGAGGTGACGGCGACGGACGCGGCCGGCAATTCGACGACGCGGCAGGTCGACTGGCGTGTCGTCGTCGAGACGTTCCCCCTCGCAGCACCCGAAGAGCGTCGGTTCTATGCAGGCACCCAGGCCGAGCGTGCCGCGCGGGTCGCCGTGGGTCCGGACGGCGTCGCTCACCACGTCTACGGCACGGCTCGGCTCTGGTACCGCTCGACCGCCCCGGACGCGCCCGTCGAGGTCGTCGACGACGTCCCGGTGAGCCTCGTCTCGTCCGTGGCCGTCGGGACGAGCGGCGTCCCTCACGTCGTCTACTTCGACCGACGGGGCCACCGGTTGAAACACGCGTGGCGCGGCGCCGACGGATGGCAGGTGGAAGACACGGGCCTGGTCGAGGACCTGGCGCCCAAGCGTTTCATCGAAGACGGCCTCGCGCTGGTCGTTCGACCCGACGAAGGTCTCGAGCTGCTGTGGGCGCAGGAGTCGGTGGAACGTCTGATTCAGCACGCGACACGCCCAGCGGTGCCCGACGCGGGGGGGCCCGCGCTCGTAGGACCCGAAGCATGGACGAACCAACGCTTCCTGCCGGACTCGAACAACGACGGGGAGATAGGTCTGCTGGCCCTGCCCGACGGCAACCTCTGGTCGGCCTGGTGTCGCGGCGACGGCAGTTCCCCCTGGCAGACCGCGCTCTGGACTCGGGTCACGGGCTGGCGCGCTCAGCCCATGCCCGACGCGACGCCCGCGTGTCGTGGACGCGGTCCGCCCGCCAAGTTCAGCCTGCGCGGAGACGGGGGGATCGACGCCGTGCTGGGCTCGACCTTGTTTACGCGTCCCGTCGCTGCCGAGGGGTGGGGCATGGTGCAATTGCCGGGCCTCAACCCGCCAGCGGGGGTGCTGTCGCGCGACGAGCCAGGGACCGTCAAGGTCGACGGCTTCATGACAGGCGACGTTTTCGTGGTCGCGGGCGACCTGTCTACGTGGACGGTGGGGCCGGACGGCGTGGTGAACGAGCGGCGCCTGCGCCTGGGACCAGAGAACGCGCCTCGGCTCGCGAGCTTCGATCGATGGCCCGGGGGAGCGACGCACGGACACGTCGCATGGCCGACGCGCATCGAAGACCTCGACCCGACCCCAGCGCGGGTCGCGCGGCGAGTCGTCGATGAGGGGTTTGCGTACGGTCCCTTGAACACGAGTCCATCCTGGGGCGACGCCGTCCGCTTGGCCCTTACACGGGTCGGTGCGCCGGCGCCCGACGCCCCGGTGACCCTCTCCGTCTATTTCTCACGGCAGACGACGGACGCGGCCGGTCGAACGGTCGAAACACCCGTGGTGCTGACGACGCGCGACGCCGCCTGGCGCGAGCACTCGATGCCCGCGGCGACGGGCCCCGTGGCCGTGGACGAGCGCGGACGCTTCTTTCGCCTCGTTGGCGCGCGGCAGGTCGTCCGTTTCGATCCCGAAACCGCGGAGGCGCTCAACTACCCGGCGATCGCGAACGAGGGTGAGGCGCAGGCGATGTACGTCTCGAAGGACGGCGCGGTCTTCCTGCGCTACATCGGGCCGGAGCGCATCGTACGCTTGACTGCGGTCGATCCGCCCGAGCGCCTGCCGATGCCGGACGACTTCGACCCCGCGTTGGTCCGAGGCGAATGCCCCTTGCGCATGGCCGGCGGCGAGGCCGGCATCCCTTTGATGGCCGTGTACACCTGCATCTCCGAGCGAACGGACGTCATCGTTTGGCGCGAGGCCGGCACGGAGTACACCGTGCTGCCCGCGGTCGACGGTCCGGTGGTCCCGTTCGCGGCGCCCACTCGGCTCGGCTTCGTGGCGCTCGCCGGGAACGAGGTGCCCGAGATGAGCGTGCACGATTGGAGTCCGCAGGGGTGGATGCGCACGGATGTCGCCCTGGACGCGCCCCCGACGGGCTTCACCTTCGACGCCGCGCTGGGTCCGGATGAGCGACTCCGTGTGCTCGTGAACAGCGTGCTCCGCACCGACGACCCGCGGGACGATCCGTTCGGCGAGCGGCTCGAATCGAACCGTCTGGACCACTGGATCGAGACCAGCGACGGCTGGCGCATGGAGTGGCTGGGTGTCAGCGGCGGAGATGCGGGACTCTTCGTAGACCCCGCGGGCGACACTACGTTGGTGTGGTGGGATCGTCAGGCGCTTGCGTGGCGGATGGCGCGTCGGTGAGCGCCGCCCTGTAGGCCTTGCGCCCGCCACGGACGCGGGCGGCCACGCCCTGCGTGCCCTGCAGCAGGGTCTCCGCGAGGTCGGCACACCGGTCGGCGAGCGCCCGCGCGCCCTCGCGCAGCGCCTCGTTCGTCTGGACGGCCCGCTGATTGTTCTCCATGTCTTCGGCGCTCCACCCGCGGGAGTGCGCGATGTACGGGTACTGCGGGAACTGCACGCCCAACTCCGCGAAGAAGCCCAGCATCTGGCCCGCGGTGCCCTGCACGTTGTCCTGGCCGCCCGTGATGATGAAACCCGCGGTCTTGTTCTTCAGGAGCGTGCGCTCGGCGATGGTCTCCTGGTTCTGGATGCAGTTCATCCGCTCGACCATCTTGAAGTACAGGCTGCTCGCGGCGCCCCAGCGGATCGGGGTCGCGATCAGGTACACGTCGGCCCAGTGCACCAGGGCCTCGTAGACCTGGTCGAGCTGGTCCGCGGGGTCCATCTGCGTGATCGAGCACGGCCAGGTGCAGGCCCGCGCGGACTTCGAGTAGAAGCCCTCGCAGGCGCGGAAAGACAGGTCGCGCAGCCGAAGCAGGCGGGTCTCGGCGCCTCGGGCGTCGGCGTGCTTCAACGCCTCTTCGAGCAGCGCCTCCGAGGTGCTGTAGCGCGGATGGTCCGCGGTCATGGCCGTGGTGGAGATGCCGACGATCCGCACGGGCCCCGGCGCACGCGAGACGGGGCGCGCCAGGGGATGCGGCGCGTGGGGTGCCTTGGAACGCCGTGTGGCGCTGGCCAGATCGACGAAGACGCGCCCCCCGTCGACCTTCACGGCGTAGGCGGGCACGGCGTCGGCCTCGAAGCCCGCTTCGCCCAGCCCCGTGCGGTGGTGAAACTTCCAGAAGTGCCAGGGGCACTCCACGAAGTCGCCCACGAGCGCGCCGTCCCCCAGTGGCCCACCGACATGGTTGCACACCCCCGAGATCGCCGCGAAGGCGCCGTCTCGAAAGGAGAGCGCGATGCGTGTGCGCCGCGCCGTCACGGTCTGCAGGGGGCGAAGCGCAAGCGCCTCCGCGGACCCGAGCTCGACCCAGTCCTCTGTCTCCGCCACGCGGGCTCCTCGTCTTTCGTGGTGTGAACCAGGGCCTCCGCGGGCCCAGATCAGTCTTCGCGGCCCACCTCGCAGGGCGGCGGGATGTCGGGGTTCGGGTCGCCCACGGGCGTCGACGCCCGCAGCTCGCCCCAGGCCGCCCCGCCGACCACGAAGGTGTAGGTGACGTCGACGGGGCCCCCGCGCACGAAGACCCTGCCGGACGCGCCGAGCGCGGCCTCGCCCGGGCCGACGACCACAGCCTCGCCGGTCTCCGGTAGGCCCTCGGCGTGCACCTCGGGGCCCGCGTCGTCGGCCCCGTAGAGCCCCCGCAGGCGCTGGGGGCGCACGCGGCCGTCGGCCTCGGGGTAGAGCGCGATGGTGATTCGGAGTCGCGCGGCCTCCAGCCCCTGGAGGCCCGCCTCGGCGTCGTCCGCGAGCGGGTACAGAGTGACGGGTGTGTCCGTGAGCAGGGGGAGGGCGGTGCCCGCGCGCACGAAGACCGGCACCTCGGTGAGCGGGGCCGCCCGAACGACGTCTACGCCCCCTTGCACCACGGCCCCGCCCAGGAGCGGCCACCACGCGCCCGGCGGCAACGTCACGGGCCAGTCCTCGGCCCCTTCGTCGACCACGGGCGAAACAAAGAGGTCATCCCCCAGGAAGAACGCACGCTCGCCCGGCGCCCACAGGTTCGGCGCGGCCGGCTCCACCAACGCCGGGTGGCGCATCAATGGCCACCCCGACGCGAGGGCATCCGCCAACAAGTCCCGCAGGTAGGGGAACAGACGGGTGTGAATGCTCGCGTAGCGCCGATAGTGCGCCAGCGTCTCGGGGTCGCGGTCGAAGCTCCAGTTTCGGCATTCGGTCGAGCCATGGTGCGTACGCATGAGGGGCGTGAACGCCGCGAGTCCGGTCCATCGGAAGAAGAGGGACTTCGTGGTCGGCGGGATCATGACCGAGGTGTATCCGCCCACGTCGCTGCCGAAGATCGACACCCCGCCGAGGCCCACGTGGGCCCCGATGGGCACGACGGTCGGGAGGCCGTCGTCGTAGCCCCAGTCGGTGTTCTGGTCACCGCCCCACACGGTCGGTGCCAGTCCGCTCGTTCCCCCCTGGGTCGAGGCCCAGCCGGACCGCGCGAAGTAGACCCACCGGCCCGCCCCACGGGCGCTCGCCAACGCGTCGCGGTTGATGGACTGCCACATCAAGGGATAGCGGTTGTGGGCTGCCCAGCCCGTCTCCCCGCTGCGGAGCAGCGTCTGAACCGGCAGCCACTCGGCGAAGTCCGCCATCCAGCCGTCGATGTCGAGGCCCCCGGCCTCGACGGGCGCGGCCGCGCGCTCGAGGTAACCCCTGAGCCAATCGACCGCGGGGGGATGAGACAGATCGACGAGCGAGGTGTTGCGAAAAGCGGGGTCGAAGAACGTGACGAGCTCGCCGTCCGTGTCCTTGATGAGGAAGTCGCCCTCGACCCCCTCGGCGAACATCGCCGTGGTCTCGGGCACGAAGGGGTTGAAGTAGGCCAGGAAAGCGAAGCCGTTCGCGTGCAGCCAGGCGACGTCCCCCGCGAGGTCGGGGTAACGGGTCGGGTCCCAGGCCCAGGCATACGAGAGTCGGTAGCCGAAGCCGGCGTCCTCGCCGCCGATCCAGTCCTCTGCCCAGAGGGCCGACGACGGTACGCCCTCGCGTCGGAGCGTCTCGGCGACCTCACGCAGGCGCACCGGACCGCCGACCGAGTCGTTCCAGGGGGCGAAGACCCAGTCGGGGGGCGCGTCGGGCAAGCGGCCGACCACGGCCGTCACGGCGGTCAGGCGCGCCCGCGGTGTGTCGCCGGGCACGAGCAGCAAGCCCGCCGTCGGGTGCACGGTCCGAAGCCGCACACGCGTCGCCTCGGCCTTGCACAGGTCCAACTCCGCGAACTCGTCGCGCTCGACGATCGCGCCGTACCCTACGGGCGCGCCGTCCTCGAGGCGCAGCGCGTGCCACACGCCCATGGGTGCGTAGGCCGCCTCGGGCACGTTGCGCAACGGGAAACCCAGGCCGCCCTCGGGCTTGCCGATGCCTTGCTCTTGCGTCCACAGCGGATAGGCGCGTCCCCGCAGGTCGAGGTCCACCGCCTGCGTGCCCAGGCCAAAGAACGCCTCGCCCGGCGCGCAAGCCACGCGAAGGCCGACGCCGGTCGGGGGTGTGTTCGTGTCGGGCTCCGCGGCCGCCTCGGCGCGCAGCCAGAGATGGTCGGGCCGCGCCGGATCGGCCTCGAACCGCAACACCTCGCCGCCCTCCGCGACGAGCCGCACGCCCTCGCCTTCGCGCACCTCGAGGCGCGGGCCACTCGCCGCGCGCCACACCATCTCGCTCCCCACACCCTCGAGCTTGATCTTGAACGCGCCGTAGTTCGACTCGACGTCCGGCGCACCGGTCGCGCTCTCGACCGCCGGATCGCCGACGACGCAGCCCGTCGGCCCGCTCAGCACGGGCGCGGACGCCCCGGGCGGTGTGACGGACCACGTCGCGCCGTCGATGACGACGCGCCATCCGCCCACCGTCGTCTCGGCGGCCAGCGCCGCACACGGATCGGGCGGCGGCATCGTGTCGGGAGACGGAAGCGCCGCATCCTCGCGGACCGGGGGCGTCGCGTCGGGCCGTGTCGTATCCGACGGGCGCGCCGCGTCCGACGGGCGCGCCGCGTCCGGCGTCGGCGACGACGCGCCGCCGTCGTCCCCGCACGCCGCGAGGGCGACCCCAAAGAGTCCGGACACGCCGACGAGCATCGAGGAGGGCTTTCGAATCCGCATGCGCGAAGCATGGCGACACGCGCCCCCGTGGACAAGCACGGCCTTCACCGCGCCGCGACCGCCGGACCGCGCTATGCTGTGCGCCCCCCTCGCAGGAGAGTCGCATGGCCTCGGGTTGGGCGCCGGACGGCGCGGTTCAGGAGCAGGTCGACGCCACGGTCGAGAGCGAGGTCGCCCGCGCGCGGAGCCGCCTCGCGCGCGGCCCCAGCCTGGCGCTGTGCGAGGACTGCGAAGCACCGATTCCCGAGGCCCGACGCCGGGCGGTCCCCGGCGTGCGCCGGTGCGTGCCGTGCCAATCAGCGAACGACGCCGAGGCGCGCGCCCACGGGCTCTACAATCGGCGCGGCAGCAAAGACAGTCAGCTCAAGTAGGCTCACAACGGGAGGTCGCAGGACGCGGGCACCGCGCCGGGGACTTTCCGGCGATTCCCCGCGAGACTCGCCGGGGCAGCGTAGTCCTTGGCCGTCAACAGGTCCTTGCAGGGGCGTCGGCGGCGGTGTATCGCCTCCGCCATGCGCCCGCATGCCCTCTTGCTCCGCTCCGCCGTCCTCGTGCTCACCACTCTACTGCCGTGGGCTGCCCGAGCCGCGGAAGCCTCGGATCCGCTGCAGTTCGCGCCGGAGGGCACGCTCCTTGTCGTCCACAGCAACCTTCACCAATTCGCGAAGGGCTCCATCGACGAGGTCGAAGCGCGCTTCGCCAAGAATGATGCGGTCAAGAATTGGGTCGCGCGTCTGCGGGCATTCGAGGTCGGAGGGCTGCGACCAGGCACCGGCGACTGGCCCCACGGGCTCGACTCGAGTCGGTCGGTCACCGTCATCGTGTACGATGGGCAAGAGCAGACTGGGCGAAAGCCGGTTCGGCTCGTCATCGGCAGCCAGGCCGCATCTCAAGGCGTGGTGTCTCTCGCCCCGGTGCTCAACGCACTCTTGCTGGACGTCGTTGTTCAGCCCTCGGGCCTCGAGCTCAAGGACCGAGTCGGTCAGTCGTACCTTCGATGCGCGGACCACCGACCCTGGCTCGTTTGTGACACCGACACGGTCCCGCCCCCTCCCGGGAAGCGTCCGGACGCACTCGCCAGCGTCGACACGGGGCAGAAGGTCACTCTCTCGGCCTTTGTGGACACGCGGGCCAGCAGGGAGTTCTCGCAGGTCTTGAGAACGGCCACGGTCAACCTGGTACGCGACGGCGGCGTGCAACGCCTCGACCTCCGCATCGAAATGGCGCCGATGCTCGTCTCGATTGGGCAAACGCTGAAGCTCCCGCCCGGGCCCTCGGCGGTCAACCACCTGGTCGACACGCGAGGCGGGTGGGTCCTCAAGCTCTCGGCAAACGCGGAGAGGCTCGCGACGCTGCCCGGTATGGCTAACGGGACCCCCACGTCGATTCAGCTCGCGGCCACGGCGGCCAAGGCCCTCACCGGCGAGGTGGGCGTCACGAGCGACGGTGGGATCGGCAACTTCGTGTTTCTTCTGGGTTTGAAGGATCCGAGCGCGGTGCCGGAGCTGATGGGTGCCTTGAAGGCCTTGCTACTGGAGTACGGTTCCGACGTGCTGATGGAGAATGGACGGCTTACTCTCTCCGAGACGGATCCACTCGGTGCTCGAAACTTTCTGACCGTTCACTTCGCCGTCGTGGACGAGGCACTGGTGTTGACACTCTCCGCAGCGGACCTGGCGCGCCGCGTGACGCGTCAGGTCCGGCCGTTGCAAGTTTCGTCGGCGCTCGCAGACCGTTCGGTTGCCTTGGGCGGGCACTTCCCTTCGATTCGAATGATCCCGTCGGTCACCGGAGAAGCGACGACCGAAGGTAATCCGGCACAGTCGCGGTTCGATTGGCTCGCATTGCTGCGCCTCAACGCCTCACTCACGCGGAGCTTCGAGGTCGGATTTCAATCCGAGGGCTCTGTACTCCGCATTCTTTCGTCGTGGAGATCGCTGTGACTTCGCGCCTCGGTCCCAAGGTCGCCTCGGCGGTCGCCACCCTGGTCATCGCATGCGGCGGAACGCCCGCAAACGACGGAGAGAGCGCCCGACGTCAGTTCGAGGTCGCTGTCGCTCACGAGCTGGCGGGTGACCAGTTCGCCGCGCGGAAGGCGTACGAAGAGAGCTTCGTGGCGTCACCGCAGAGCGAGTACGGGGCCGCGTCCCTCGACGCTCTGAACGACTCGACGGGCCTGTGGGTCGCGGCATCCGGGGTCCTGGCGGCGGCCGCGGTCCCGGCGTTCCTCAAGTATCTTCGTCGCGCGAAGACCGCAGAGGCGGTCATGAATCTTCGGATTCTCTTCGACAGTGCCATCACTTACTGGAACCTACACGGCCGGTTCCCGGCGACCGCACCGCTCACGCCCGTGGGCCGCACGGCGTGTTTCGAGGGCAAGAGCGTGAAAATGACAGCCAATCCGGCGGACTGGGCACACCCCACGTGGGTCGAGCTGAACTTCGCCATCCCGGACGCGCACTACTACCAGTATGAGTTCATCTCCGAAGGCGGTCAGTTTACGGCCCGAGCTTTCGGTGACCTCGATTGCGACGGCGTGCTCTCGACCTTCGAGCGTGTCGGTTCCGTCGACCCGACCGGGACGTTCGTCTCCGGGGGCGCCGGACTCTTCGCGAAGGACGAGCTCGAATAGACCCGCGTCGTCAGTCCTGAGTCAGGTACAGCGCGTCGATCGCCAGCGACTCCGCCGTGGTCCCGCTGCCGCCGCCGAGCAGCAGCACGACCGTCACCGCCGCGGGGTCGAGCCCCTTCGCGACGAGGTCCGCGATCGGGATCTTCAGGTCGTGCCAGCGGCCGTCGTTCTCGTAGCCGTACTCGGTCGCGTCGACGCTCGCCGAGGCGTTGTCCGGGCTGCCCTCGGCGCCACTCGTCATGCCGAGGGAAACGGTGCGAAACGCACCATCTGACGACCGAAGCGAGACGTGCAGGGTCTTCCACGCCGAAAGGTCTCGCGGTGCCTCGAGGTGAACGCCCCCGCCCCACCACGGCGTGCCCGCGTGGACGATCTGGTCGACCGACAGGCCCTCTCGCTGCCCATTGTCCGCAGCCACCACGGTGAACGTATTCTCGTAGATGTAGAAGTGTGCGGCGACGTCGTCGATGACGACCTCTTCGGTACGGCCGTCCTCGTAGAACAGCCCGAGCCCGAAGCGCGGCTCGCCTTCGCGCCAGGGGTCCGGCCCTTCGACGTAGGCCTCGGGGCGCGGATCACCCGCGTCGAAGCGGAACGCCTCCTGGCTCGCGTAGTCCTCGGCGCCGGGGTCGGGTCGGCAGCCGAAGCCGACGAGGAGCGCGAGGAGGCCGAAGTGAGTGTGCAGTCGCGCGCGCTTCATGGCGTCTCCTCCTCGAATACGGGCACGTCCTGCCCGATGCGCACGGCCTGTTCGCCGGCGTCTGCCGTGGCGACGATCACCCAACCGCCCGCCGGTCGCCCGCCGAGCTCCACGATGCCCCGGTAGGCCGGCGTCGCGAGGCGAAACGCCACGGTGCCGGTCGCGTCGAAAGAGTTCGACTCGGGGAAGTTGTCGAGCACGGATTGGAAGCCCGCGATGGCCATCTCACGCACACGCTCGAGGTCCTCCTGGTCGGCCTCGGCCCCCTGGAAGATCTCCTTCAGGTTCGTGGCGGCATAGTACTGGTGCTCGCCCGTGGCCTCGCTCGCGAGGATCGTGGCCCACGCGTAGAACGCCGCCACGGGCCCTCCGGCCGTCTGGATCCTCCACTTGGTCTCGGCCCCCACCCCGCCCAGGAAGGGGTTCGCCGGGCACGCGAGCACCGTGCGGCTCGGATGCACACCCATGGTCGGGTCGCACAGCTCGAAGACGAGGTCGGTGACCCGCTCGCCGTACACGAACTCGGCGGGCTCGGCGCAGCTCGAGGCGACCACGGCCGTGAAAAGACAGACTCGAAGGTTGTTCCGCATCGGTCAGAGCCCCACGTGCATGTAGGTACCGAACTCCCACTCGTTCGCCGCGGCACCCGGGGCGGGCGTCTCGACGGCAAAGCCCGTGCTGTTCTCGTCCAGCGTGCGGTACTGGCCCCGGACGCCGAAGCGGACGAGGTCTCCGTTCAGCAGGCCCGAGCGCACGCCCCAGGACAGGTCGCCATAGACCTGCAACGGATAGGTCAGGTCGAAGTCGCGATGGAAGTCATAGGGGCCCCAGTCGTCGATCTTCACGGTCTGGGAGACACGCCAGCCGTTCCACTGCACGGCGAGGCGCTCGCTCATCCGCAGCGCCCCTCGACTCTCGGCGCCGCTGGCCTCCCCCTGCCCCGCGTGCAGGTGGCCGATGATGCGCCATGCACCACCGGGTCGAGAGACGATGCGCCCGATGACATCCCAGGTGTCCTGCTGCGGCGGCGAGGCGCCGAAGGGTTGGAACTGCCCGCTTTCGCTCACGTAGAAGACGGAGTCCCGCCGTGTGAAACGCTTGCGGTAAACCGAGTCCAGAGACGCCGCGAAGCGTGCGTCCTCGCGGTCGTCGTTGTCCCAGGCCCAGAACCAGGTGCCCGGCGTGGGGTCGTACACGAGCAGGAGCTCGGCCGCGGCCTGCTCCCGGTTGTCGAGAACCGCGAACGGGTCGTCCCGGAAATTGCGAGGCGTGAGTGACGGGTAGTAGATGCCCGTCGCGTCGCTCATGTGGTCGCCCACGGCCGGCATGGGTCCAACGAGCGGCCGCTGGTACTGCGCGTTCACGCCGACCTGGAACGGTGCAAAATGCACCAGCACGCCGGTCAAGGTGTTCCATTGATTGCCGCGGCCGCTCTCCTTCAGCCCCCAGCCGGCGAACGTCAGCGTTTGGTCCGGGCCACCGTCGGCCACGAGGCCCCGATACGCCCCCTGGGCGTACCAGTTGAACTGCCCGACCGTGAGGCTGACCTTCGCCTTGCCGCCCAGCGTGTCGGCCCAGACGACCTCGTCGGCGAGCACGTCGTAGCCGCTGTCGAGGTAGCCCCGGCCATCGCTGTCCCGGGTCCACTGGAAGTCCATCCCGACCCGCTCCGAGCCCGCGAAGATCCCGCCGAGCTCCAGCTTCAGGCCCCCGCGGATGAGCTCCCCGTGCAGCGTGCTGCGCCGGGTCCGACGCTCGGGCACGGCCACCGTGGACTCCGTTCGACCCTTCTTGGCGATGTCCTCCTGGTGCACCGCGGTCAGGGTCGCCCCCCCGACGTTCCGTCGATACTTGACGATCACTGCGGGGTTCGCGCCCCAGTAGAGCTCGGGGCCGAAAGCGAGCTTGAAGCCCTCGAGCCCCTGCTTGCCGGTCACCTCGACGCCCAGCGGCGCCTTGCCGTTGTACTGGTCGATGTTCTCCCCGTAGAACGCCTCGGGGTACAGGCCGAAGAAGTCACCCTCGTAGCCCCAGTGGGTGTGCCCGACCCGGTAGAAGCCGTGGGCGGAGAACCAGGGGTCCTCGACGCGGAACTCGGCGCTGTAGATGGCGACCCGCTCGCCGCCCTCGAGTTCGACGGGCTGTCCGTCTTCGTCGAGCAGCGTGCGGCGTTCCCCTCGGTTCTCGTAGAAGATGTCGTCCAGTCGGTTCGTGGGCACGTTGCCGAGCACATTGAGCACGAGCTCGGCTTCGACCTGGTCGCTGGGGCGCGCGGCGACGCCGACGTACATCGACTCCATGTGGTCGAAGACCGCGTCGGTCCCGCGCTCCGTCTGTTTGGAGCCGGCGGTCGTGTAGGTCTCGAGCTCGAACCGAAGCTGGCTCACCCTCAGCTTCTCGAGTTCGTCCAAGCGCGCGTCGCCGCGGTCCGCGGTGTAGGGCGCGAGGAAGTTCTGGGGCGAGAGCTTGCCGAAGTGGGCCCGGATGGCCGCCTGGTCCGTGGTCGGCGCGTACGGGTCGAGTCGGAAGGCCTCCTGGAGCAGGTAGTACGCCGCGCGCGGTCGGACGATGTAGTGACCGCGCGAGTCCGTCCGGTCCTTCGCCGTGATGCCGAACCACTCCTCGTTCATGTTGTTGCCGCCCTCGACGAAGTCCAGCGGGTAGCCGCCGTTCGCCCAGCTCGCGGTCGTGTCCTGAATGTCGAGGCGCTCGTTCTGCAGGTGCTTCCACCACCCGTCGGACCATTGGAAGATCATGCCGCCGATGGCGTTGCCCTCGCGGCCCTTCCCGGCGGACTGCTCGTAGATCTCCTGCCACTGCCCGCGCAGGTAGTGGGCCTGCATGACCGGGTCCTCACGCATGTCGCGCGCGTTGTACGCGTCGGAGCCGAACTCCGTGTACATCACGGGCACCCCGAGCTTCGCCTTCACCACGGCGTAGAGGTCCCCCGCCGAGATGCCGCGGTAGACGTTCGACCCCATGATGTCCAGGTTCTTGCAGTGCTGGGCGATGAGGTCGATGTAGCCGAGGTCGCCGTTCGCGATGGAGACGGGGCGGCGATGCGGGTCCTGCGCGTGGATCTCGTCGATGATCTCGCCAAAGAGCGAGTAGAGCGGCGTGGCCCGCGCGATGTCGTGCTGCGCGGTCGGCAGATTCTCGATCTCGAAAGAGGTCCAGTGCAGGCCGTAGTTGTTCTCGTTGCCGAGCATCCACATCAGCACGCCGCGTGTGTCTCGGTACCGCGAGACGACCCCCGCGAGCTCCGCCTTGAGCTGGCGGCGTGTCTCGGGGTCGGCGTAGTCGGTGTTCGGCTGCCACGCGCCGCCCACGGAGAGACCGTAGCGACCGACGGTGTGGTTGATGATCGTGAAGATGCCGTAGGTCTCGTAGATGTAGGTGACCCACTCCGGCGGGATGTCGGCGTACTGCCGGATCGCGTTCACATGCATGTCGCGCAACAGCGACATGTCGCGGTCCAGGGCCTCGCGGATGAACTCCCGGGGTTTGCCCCAGAAGTCGTAGGCGTAGTTCTCGCCGACCGGCATGTAGTCGTAGTTCATGCCGAAGACCATGAAGGGCCGGCCGTTCACGCGCAGTTGCCAGCCTGCGTCGTCCTTGTGCACGCGGACCTCGTCCGGCGCGCGCGGGTCGCGGGCGGGTGGTTCACTTTGGACCACGGGTGGCGGCGGCGCCTCGGTGGCCGGCGGCGGCGCCTCGGTGGCCGGCGGCGGCGCCTCGGAGGCCGGCGGAGGCGCCTCGGAGGCCGGCGGCGGCGCCTCCTGGGCCGACGCGAGCTGCGCGCCGAGCAGCAAGCCTACGCCGAGCAAACGCGACGGCGCGGCGCTCACGCCTCGACCCCGTGCTGGGCGATGATGCGGCGGTAGAGCCATGCGCTGGCTTTCGGCACACGCTGCTGCGTCTCGTAGTCGACCCAGACCAGCCCGAATCGTTTCTCGTAGCCCCAGGCCCATTCGAAGTTGTCCAAGAGCGACCACGCGAAGTAGCCCTTCAGCGGCACGCCGCGTTCGATCGCGTCGTGGCACGCGGAGATGTGACTCATGAAGTAGGACACGCGCTGGGTGTCGAGAACTCGACCCTCCGCGTCCGGGGCGGTGGCGTAGGCGCAGCCGTTCTCGGTCACGTACAACGCCGGCGGCGCGTAGTCGCGGTGCACCCGCTCGAGGACCTTCGTGAGGCTCCCGGGAGCCACCTCCCAGTCCATGTCCGTCTTGTCGTCGCTCTGGAAGACCGTGCGCGGCGCGTTCTCGCTCTCGGGCACCCGGTCGCTCCGGATCACGGCCCGGGAGTAGTAGTTGATGCCCAGGAAGTCCGTCTTGACCGACATGGTCTCGAGGTCGCCTTCGCGCACGCAGTCGAGGGTCGTCGACGGGATGTGACCCTTGCGCACGTAGTCCTCGAGCACGTCCTTCGGGTAGCCGCGCCCGTAGACCGGGTCGAGATAGTAGCGGTTGAAAAAGCCGTCGAAGGCGCGGGTCTCGTCGGCGTCCGCGTCACTCGGAGAGGCCGGCTCGGCCGGGCACAGGTTGACGACGATACCGACCTGCGCGCCGGGGCTGTTCGCGCGCACCACGGGCACGGCCATCCCGTGAGAGAGCAGCACGTGGTGCACGGCGCGCAGGGCCTTCGGCCAGTCGGTATAGCCCGGCGCCTGCTCTCCGGTCATGTAGCCGAGCATGGCGATGCACCACGGCTCGTTGTGGGTGATCCAGTGCTTGACCCGGTCGCCGAGCCGCCGCGTGACGACGTCGGTGTACTCCACGAAGGCGTCGCAGATCGGGCGCTCGGGCCAGCCGCCCGCCCGCTCCAGCACGTCGGGCAGGTCCCAGTGGTACAATGTGCACCAGGGCTGAATGCCCCGTTCGAGGAGCGCGTCGACGAGCCGGTCGTAGAACGCGAGTCCGCGCGGCTCCACGCGCCCGCGGCCCTCCGGTAGAATCCGCGGCCAGGCCACCGAAAACCGGTATGCCTTCAGGCCGAGCTCGGCCATCAACGCGACGTCCTCGGGCATGCGGGTGTAGTGCTCACACGCGCGCGCGCCGTTCGTCGCGTCTTTGATCCGCCCGGGCTGGGCGCAGAAGGTGTCCCAGATGGAAGGCCCTCGCCCGTCCACCTCGGTGCTGCCCTCGATCTGGTAGGACGAGGTGGCGGCGCCGAAGAGGAACCCGTCGGGGAAACGGCGTAGCATCAAGATGGCTCTCCTGAGCGAGGGTGAGCGGGCCATCGGGGGCCCGATGGACGCTTTACTGTTCAGTCTTCTCGTAGACCCGGACGTAGTCGACGAGCAGGGATTGCGGGAAAACGACGTCGGGGCCGAGCGGGCCGACGAAACGCCCGCCCACGGCGAGGTTCAGGATGATGAAGTGGTCGTGGTCGAAGACCCACCGTGTGCCCGGGGGCAGGTCGTCGGGGGTGAGCTCGTGGAACATGAAGCTGTCCACGAACCAACGAATCCGGTCCGGGGTCCACTCGACCGCGTAGATGTGGAAGTCCTCGCTGAGGTCGGTGCGGGAGATCGGCTGCTCCTTGCCGACCCCCGAGGCGCCGCTGTAGCCGGGGCCGTGGACCGTGCCGTAAACGATCGAGGGCGCCTGGCCCTTGTACTCGAGGATGTCGATTTCCCCGCACGCGGGCCAGCCGACCTCGCCGATGTCGCCCCCCAGCAGCCAGAACGCCGGCCACATGCCCTGCCCGATGGGCATGCGCGCCCGCGCCTCGAAGCGCCCGTAGGTCTTCTCGAACTTGGCGCGCGTCGACAGGCGCGCCGAGGTATAGGTGTTGCCCCGATACGACTCGCGTCGGGCGGTGATTGCGAGCCGGCCGTCGCCATCGAGCGCGGCGTTGTCGGTGCGGTCGGTATTGTGCTCGAGCTGCTCGTTGCCCCAGCCGTCACCGCCGACCTCGGGGGTCCAGCGTGCGGCATCCGGCGCTGTGCCCGCGGGGCCATCGAACTCGTCCTGCCAGACCAGACGCCAGCCTGGGCGAGAGCCGTCGTCCGCGGGAGGCGGCACACTGGCGGGCTCGTCTCCCTCGATCCGACCCGCCGAATCCGGTCCACCACAGGCAAGGAGCGCGGCGCTCACGCCGACGCCCACGGCCCAATCTCTCTTGGTCATGGGGGTGCCCACCTCGACGCAAAGGGGAGGAGCTCAGGGTTCTTCAGGACCTCGGCGAGGAAGGCCGTCGCCGCGCCCAGCGCGATCGCGCGCTGACCGAGCGCGCTGACGACGATGGGCGTCTCCCCCAGGTTGGGCCAGAGCGTTCGCTGGCGCACGTGGGTTCGCAGAGGTTCGAGCAGCAGATCACCCAGAAGCGAGAGCTGCCCGCCGATCACCACGATCGCCGGGCTCATCAAATTCAACAGGCCAATGATCCCGCTCCCGAGGTCTCTCGAGAGCTCGCGGGTCAGCTCGAGCGCGAGCGGGTCCCCCGCGTGGGCGGCGCGCACCAGGGCATCGACGGTGAGTCCGTCCCGCCGGAGGACCGTTTCGGGATGGTGCGACAAACGCTGGAGCGCACGGTCGTGCAGCGCACGCGCGCCGATGAGCCGTACGAGGCACCCCCGCTGACCGCACGCGCACGGAGGACCCTGGGGCCCCAGGCTCAGGTGACTGAGCTCCCCGGCGATGCCGTAGGCCCCGCGGTACACCTCGCCGTTGAGGATGAAGCCCGCACCCACACCCGTGCCGAGCTTGATGAAAACGAGGTCGTCCCCACCGCGGCCGGCGCCCCACCAACGCTCCGCCAGCGCACCGAGGTTGGCGTCGTTGTCGATCACGACCGGCAGAACAAAGCGGTCCTTCAGCGCTTCATGGACGTCCAACCCGGTCCAGGCGGGCAGGATCATCGGTGCCAGGCGCCCCGGCGCGCGCGGGTCCACGGGGCTCGGGACGGCCAGCCCGAGGCCCGCGAGGGCAGACCGCCGTAGGCCGCGCGCGTCCAGGCAGGCGTCCACCAGCGCCTCGCACTCGTCGAGAGCGCCCAGCGGATTCGAACGGGCGTCGAAAGCCGTCTGGCGCCAAGCGACCACGTTCCCGCGCAGGTCCGTCAAGGCACAGGCGATGTGCGTCGCGCCCATGTCGAGTCCGGCGATGAGACACGCATCATCGCGGAATCGCAGCAGAATCGGTCGTCGGCCGCCGCTCGATTCGCCGGTGCCCGTCTCCTCGACAAGGCCGGCGTCGAGCAGCTCGCTCACCAACGACGAAACCGAGGACCGGCTCATGCCCGTGCGCCGCGAGAGCTCGGCGCGCGAGAGCTCCCGGGCGCGCCACAGAAGCTGCAGCACGAAGGTCCGATTGCGCGAGCGCATGCCGGTCACGTCCACGGGGGACTGCCGGAACGCCGCGAACTGAGGCGAGTCGTTCATCGCCAGCGGAGGTCGTCGATGTAGAAGGCCACGGGCGCGGCGGATTCGTTCGCGGTCCACGTGAAGGCGCCGACGACCTCGTCGTAGGTCTGACCGGCGAGCGAGATCGTGTAGGGCGTCGGCGTGGCCTCGAGGACGACCTGCGGCAGCGCGGCGTTGAAGCCGTCCACGTCACCCATGCCCGCCCCGAAGCTCACGACCTCACCGCCGAGCTCGCCCCACGCGAGGAAGCTCACCTCCGTCGCGCCCGGGGCGATGGCGCGACCGGGCAACGCGCCCCAGTTGCTCTCGGGGTACTGCCAGAAGACGCCCGCCCAGCCGTTCCGGCCCGGGTTCCACTGGAAGCGGCGGCACACACCCGCTGCGTCCGCGGCGCCGCGCTCGTCGCACTCACCGACCTCGATGCCGCCGGGCTGCTCGCCGTCCCCCATGAAACCGGAGGGCGACCAGTGGTCGTCCACGACCACGGGCAAGGGCAGGGCGTCCCCGATGGGTTCCGCAGAGAGGCCTTCGACGCTGTCGGTCCAATGGATGTCCGTCACGTAGAGCGTCACGGGGGCCGCGGACCCGCCGGCGACCCACGAGAAGCCACCGACGATGTCCTCGTACTCGACGCCCCGGAGGTCCATCCGGTATCGCGTGGGCGTCGCCTCGAGGGTGACGTCGGGCAGGTTGCGGGAGAAACCATCCACGTCGCCGAGGCCGACACCGAAGCTCACGACCTCGCCGCCGCGCTCGCCCCACGCCAGGAACGAGACCTGGGCCGCGCCCGGCGGCATGTCGAAGCCCGGCAAGCCATCGGGGCCGCCCCAGTTGCCCTCCGGGTACTGCCACCAGACCCCGGCCCAGCCCATCGCACCGGGGGTCCAGGTGAAGGCCCGGCATGCGCCCACCGCGTCGCCCTCGGGCACGCAGTCGACGACCGAGATGCCGCCCGGCTGCTCACCGTCCCCCATGAAGCCGCTGGGGGCGAAAAAGTCGTCGAGGGTGAGCGGGAGGGCATCGCCGCCGGGGGTGCCGCCTGTGCCCGGGTCGCCGCCGCCCGGGGGATCACCGCCGCCCTGGGGATCACCACCGCCCTGGGGATCGCCGCCGCCACCCGGCTCGCCGCCCCCCTGGGGGTTGCCGCCGCCGCCCGGTGTGCCGCCGCCGCCCGGCTCGCCGCCGCCGCCCGGCTCGCCGCCGCCCGGGCCGGCGTCGTCGGTCGGGGAGACCGGGACACACTGGTCGCCGGAGCGCACCGTGCCGGCGCCGCAGGCGACCGAGCCTGAAGCGGCGTCTCCACCGCATCCGACAACCGCGAGGCCAAGGCCCGTCCACATCCAGCTGGAGACCCAACGCTGATGGTTTCGCATGGCACCCCACTTTGTTCTGTTCGTGAACAATCTAATTCGCCACAGGGCATCGGTCAAGCCGACGTCTCATCGACGCACCCTGTGCGCACCTTGACGCGCTGCGTCACAACCTCGACGCCGACTTGACACGTTCCGGCCGACGAACTTAGTTTCTCTGTCGAACAAACAAAGGCCGATTTCCGGGCCTGGGGAGGCGTGATGAAGCAGCGAAGCGGCAAGTTTGTCTTCGAGCGGGTCGTATGCGCGGCCCTGGCGCTGGCCGTCGGAGCCTGTGGTGAGGACGACGGGGGCGGCGATGACCCCACCGGCGGCACCACCGGAGGCTCCGTCAGCCTCGACGGGGCGGTCGGCGGTACGCCTGAACCGGGCGGCACACCCGAGCCCGGCGGCACACCCGAGCCCGGCGGCACACCCGAGCCCGGCGGCACACCCGAGCCCGGCGGCACCCCCGAGCCCGGCGGCACACCCGAGCCCGGCGGCACGCCCGAGCCCGGCGGCACACCCGAGCCCGGCGGCACGCCCGAGCCCGGCGGCACCCCCGAGCCCGGCGGCACGCCGGTCCCTGACCTCCCGGCCGCGCTCCCGTTTTTCATCGATGACTACTACGTCATGAGCGGCAAGATGGGCGACGGCGACGTCCAGGTCGCAGACTGCGACGTCGAGGCCGGCGACCCGAGCGGCACCTGCCGACGCATCACCTGGACCCCCGCGGGCGCGGGCTTCGTCGGCTTCTTCTTCCAGTACCCCGCCAACAACTGGGGCGACTTGCCGGGCCTCCCCGTGCAGCCCGGGGCCACCCACGTGCGCTTCAACGCCTGGGGCGCGACGGGCACGGAGCACGTGAACTTCGCGGTCGGCATCCAGGACGTGGACGGCTTCTCCATCTCGTCGGGCTACACCTACCTGCCCGCCGAGGCGACCGAGTGGGCCCTCGTGCTCGGCGACCTCGCGGTGGAGGAGATCGTCGGCGGCTTCGCGTGGTTCGTCGACAACCCGAGCGGCGCCGAGACCGTGACGTTCTACCTGGACGACGTGCAGTGGCGCGCCGACGCGCCGCCTTTGCTCCCGGTTCGGGGCTGCACCGACCCGACCGCCGGCAACTACAACCCCGCAGCCAACGAGGACGACGGAGCGTGCACCTACCCGGTGACCTTCTCCGTCAACATGACCTGCAGCGGCCAGGCGTTCACGACGCCCTACATCACCGGTCCGTTCTGCAACTGGTGTAACCAGGGCTTCGCGCTCGCCGATCCGGACGGTGACGGCCTCTGGGCGGGCACGTTCCAGTTCCCGAACGGCCCGGTCGAGTTCAAGTTCATGGTCGACAACTTCGCGAGCCAGGAGGACCTGGTCGACAACGTCATCGCCGGCGACGGGGCGTGCGCGCCCATCACCGACGGCGCCGTGTACGCCAACCGGCAGGTCATCGTGGACGGCCCGACCCAGGTCGACGCGCTCTACGGGGAGTGCTCGGTGTGCGCGCCCCCGGCAGGTGTCGGCGGCTGCACGAACCCGGACGCCACGAACTACAACGCCGCCGCGGACCGCGACGACGGCTCCTGTCTCTTCAACGTCACGTTCTCTCTCGACATGGGGTGCTCGGGCCTGGAGGCCTTCCAGACCGTGCACGTGACCGGGCCGTTCTGCGGCTTCTGCGACCGCGGCTTCGACCTGACCGATGAAGACGGAGACGGCCTGTGGACGGGTACCTTCCCGTTTGCGGCCGGTGCCCTCGAGTACAAGTACATGGTCGACAACTTCGCCAATCAGGAAAACCTGATCGACGACATGGTGGCCGGCGGTCAGTGCGCCCCGGTGACGGACTACGCGAACTACGCGAACCGCCTCGTGCAGATCGAGGGCCCCACCGCCCTGCAAGAGACCTACGGGTCCTGCGGTCTCTGCCCGTGAGCCCTTGAGTTGAGAGGGTCGCCCCGCATCGTCGGTCTGGCGGGCGCGCTGGCGCTCGGCGCTTGCGGTGCGGGCGATGAAACCTCCGACCGAGGTCCGGGTGCCGACGACGCGGCGCGCCGCGACCAGGGGCCGCCGGCGCAAGACGCCGCGCCGCCGCTCGATGCGTCACCGCGGACGGACGCGCTCGCGGTCCCCGCCGACGCCCAAGGGGACGGAAGTCCGGACGCCTCGACGCCCGCGGACGCCACCGCCCCGGACGCGGAGCCGTTCCCGCCGCCCGGCGCGGTGGTCGCGGTGTGGTCCTTGTGCGGCAACGGTCGAATCGACCCTCCCGAGGCCTGCGACGACGGCGACCACGACGACCACGACAGCTGCACCAACGCCTGTGCCGAGGCACGGTGCGGCGACGGTGTCTATCGCGCGGACGCGCCGGAGTGCGGGCCGCCCAGCTTCGCCGAGGGCCCGCAGGCAGGCGAGGTGCCTGTCGCGCGCACCGTGGCCGAGGGCCGCATCAAGGTCGTCGAGGGCACACCCGGGCCCTACCCCACGAATGATTGGTGGACCCAGGCCCTGGTCGACGCCCACTCGGGCGAGCTGTGGGCGCACCCTCTGGTGGTGCGGACTGAACCAGACGCGGTGCGCCTCTTCCAGCCGTTGGCGTGGAACGAGGACGGCACCGCGATGCGCCTCGAGTCCCCGCTCGTGCTCGCCCTGGACCGTCCCGCCACACCCGCCGCCGACGAGCGACTGCTCGCCGACTTCGAGGACGGCGCCTTCGACGGACGCGCCGACGACGGCAGGCTGGGGTGGCAGGCCCTGGCGGGCACCGCGTTCGGGGAAGGTCCCGCCGCCGGCACGTTGCCGGGCCAGAGTCCGGTCTCGGGCTACCGCGGGAACGCGCTGCTGAGCAGCTTCCACGGCGGCGATCCGAGCCAGGGGCGCATTCGCTCCACGGTCTTCGCCCTCGACGGCGACGCCGTTCACCTGTTGATGGGCGGCGGCAATCACCCCCCTGAAGACCCCGAGGGCGAGTGCACGGTCTCGCTCTGGCGGGTGAACGACGCGGGCACCCCGGTCGAGCGCCTGGGGTGGCGCACGGGCCTGAACTCCGAGGCCCTGGCGTGGCAGTCCATCCCCATCCCCGAGAACGCGCGCGGACTCGACGCCGTGCTGGAGTTGGTCGACACGCACCCGCGGGGCTGGGGGCACATCCTGCTCGACGAGGTCCTGCTCGGGGGCGCGGACAGCGCGTACGCCGCGCCCGTCTCGCCCCGTATCGCGGAGACCCAGGTCGCCCGATGGGGCGATTGGACCGTGGGGCTCCGCTGGGGCACCCAGGTGGACGTGACGCTGGGCCACGGCCTCCCGTTCGTGTGGCTCGAGGCCCGCGACGTGACGCTGCGGATGCCCGGTCTGGTCAACGCCCTCGAGGTGCGCCAGTTCAGCCGAACCTGGGCGTTCTTCGATGGCCCGGGGGTGGTCCGCGCCGCGGACGGCCCGGACACACGGATCACCTTCCCGCCTGAAGGGAGCTGGGTCGCGGTGGCGGCGGTGCCCAACGGGCTCACGCGGGCGGACTTCGAGGCCGCCGCGCCCTTCGTGCCGCGCGGCTCGCGTTTGTCCTGGGAGCACGTGCCCGCGCGCGGCGAGGTCCAAACGACGTGGACGCTCGACCTCGAGGCGCTCCCCGGCGCTGTCGGTGAGCCGACCGCGATGCAGGGGTGGCTGCCGCACCATCTGGGCATGGCGCGCGGGAACTTCCAGACCCTCGACGCGAGCTACCCGACCTCGCGCGGCCCGCTCCGCCTCGCACGCGGCACCGAGTTTCGGCTCGCCTTCCCCTTCAAGGGCCTGGCGCCCTTCGTGCCCCCGCCCAACGCCGGCGCGCCCGACCCGCGCTTCAACGTCGAACGTCTCACGGACTACCTCACGCGTCAGGCGGCCGCCGGGGAGACCCCCGGGGACACCTACTGGGGCGGTAAGGCCATGGTCGTGCTCGCGCGCTGGCTCCACGCGGCTCGACAGTCCGCACCCGAGCAGGCCGCGCCTTTCGTAGAGCAGCTCTCGGAGGTCCTCGCGGACTGGCTCACCTTCACCCCGGGTGAGACCCGGCGCTACTTCGCCCAATACCCGCGCTGGGGCGCGCTCATCGGCTTCGACCCGGCGTACGGCTCCGAGCAGTTCACCGACCAGCACTTCCACTACGGCGACTTCACCACCGCCGGCGCGCTCCTCGGGCTGGCTCAGCCCGAGTTCTTGGAGCGCTTCGGCCGCGCGCTGCGCGCCGTCGCCCGGTCCTACGGAAACGCCGACCGCGACGCGCTCGATGCGCCCTTCCTGCGCACCTTCGACCCCTGGCTCGGGCACTCCTGGGCCGCGGGCCTCGGCTCACCGCGCGGCAACAACCAGGAGTCGAGCTCCGAGGCCATGCAGTCCTGGGGCGGCTTGTTCTTGCTGGGCGAGGCCCTCGAGGACTCCACCCTGCGCGCGACCGGCGCGATGGGGTGGGCCATGGAACGGGCGGCCACGCTCACGTACTGGCTCGGGGCGTGCGCTGCGTGTCCGCCGGTCTGGCCCGAGACCTACACCCACGCGACCGTGGGCATCCTCGGCGCCTGGGGGCAGGCCTTCGCGACCTACTTCAGCGCGGACCCGGGGTGGATCTTCGGCATCCAGTGGCTCCCGGTCTCGCCGTTCCTCGAGTACCTGGGCGAGGAGCCCGCGGCCGGCGCGGCCCGCTACGGCGCGATGATGGCGGACCGCGCCGATTGGCTGTCGACCCAGGGCAATGCGCCGAATACCTACACGCAGATGGGGCCAGACCTGGCGAATGTCGTGCTCGGGTACCTGGCTCTGATCGATCCCGCCGGGGTGCTGGACACCTTCGAGCCGCTGCTCGCCGAGAACAGCGCGGTCGCCCTGGACACGGCCACCGGCGGGCTGACCTGGTACGAGGCCCATGCCCGCGCCGCCGTAGGTCCGCGACGCTTCGACCTGTGGAGCGATTGCCCCACGAGCGCCGCCTACGGAGAGGCCCCGGTTTGGGTGTTCTGGAACGGCGCGGCCACGGACCGACTGTGCACGGTCTTCGACGAGCGCGGTCCGGTCGAGCGGCGCTATGTGCCGGCGCAGCAGGCCCTGGTCTCACCAACGGTCGTGCCCGTGGGGCCGCCCGACGCTTTCACGACGCAACCCGCGCTCGACGACGGCCCGATCTCGGCCCTGACCCCGGCGCTGACGTTCCTGCGCGTTTCCCCGGTCGAAGACCTCGCGGTCGCGCTGCGCGGGCCGGGGGTCGTCGGGCTCGAGTGCGCGCGCGGCGACCTGGACGGCCGCGTGGTGCATTGCCGCTTCGACGGGGCGCTCGAGCCCGGCGCGACCTACACCCTCTTCGCTTTCGGCACCCGCACGGACTTCGAAACCGGGCTCTGAGTCGCCCCGCCGACGCGGCCTTCAGGGCTGCGAGACGGTCAGCCACACCTTCGCGGGGCCGCCCTCGAGACGGATGCGCAAACGGACGGCCTGCGCCGGCTCGACGCTCGCGGCGATGCCCAGGTCGTCGAGGCCGGCGTCTGCGCCCGTGCGACCGAGCACCGTGTCGTCGGCGCCGTAGATCGCCGCGCGGAGCACGCCCTCGCCCTCGACGAATCCCCCTGCGACGTACAGCGCGCCGGCGCGTGTCCGCAGGTCGAACCAGCGCTCCTGGTCCACGTCGAAGTCGAACTCCAGGGCGGCGGCGGCTTCCTGGTCGAAGGGCTCGAGGGCCGGGCCGTTGGGGCCCGCGTCCGCGACCGCGCCGCTGCACGCCGTATCGACGCCGCCATCGACGCAGTCAGTGGACGCGGGTGGGTCGCCGGCATCGGTGCTCGGCGGCGCTGCCTGGCAGTCGAAGTCCTCGGCGCAGCCCGCCGTGCAGGCCAGGTCGACGTCACAGCCGTCGTAGCGCGCAGCGCCCGTCGTCCCGGCGTCGAGGCTCTCGACCTCGGCGTCTCGCTCGGCGGGGGCCGAGCCACCGGCCCCCCGGTCTCCGTCGACGATGTTGGCCGGAAGGCCGCTGTCGGTGAGGTTGCCCTCGGCGATGGGATCTGTGCTGATGTTGCACGCCCAGAGGATGCAGGTCAGGCTCAAAGGCACCATTCTCCAACTTTGCGCGCGCATGGCTCTTGGCTCCTGCCTTCCCTCGTTTGTACGTTAGACACGACACGGCGTTGGTCGCAACCGGAGCGCACCCTGTACGGAGACTTCGACAAGCGACTCGCGAAAGTGGCGCTCGACCACGGGGTGCTGGACGCGGCGACCCTCATGGACCTTACAGTCGCGCTCATGGGCGCGTCGCGACCCCGCAGCTTGGGCAGCCTTTTGCTCGAGCGTGGGCTGGTGGACCCGGTCGAGCTGCGGCGGCTCGAGGCCGTCGCCGAGCAGCCCGACACAATCGCCGCGGAGACTCTGGCCCCCGAGGCGCGGCCGGTGACCGAGCCGACGACGGACAACGGCTTCGCCGAGCGGTACCACGTCACGGGCGAGATCGGGCGCGGCGGTGTGGGCCTGGTGCTCGCGGCGCGGGAAGAACACATCGGCCGCGCCGTGGCCCTGAAGCGGCTGCAGAACCCGGACGCGCCGGAAAAAACCATCGCGCGGTTCCTCAACGAGGCCCGCATCCAGGCGCGTCTCGAGCACCCGGGGGTCGTGCCCGTCTATGGCCTCGGCGTGCTGGGCGACGGCTCGCCGGCCTTCACGATGCGCTGGGTCAAGGGTCGCCCCCTGAGTCGAGTGCTGCACGCGTCCGAGGCCGAGGGCGGCGAATCCGAGACGACGCTCGACACCCAGCGCTTTCGCTGGCTGCAGATGCTCAGTCGTCTGTGCGAGGTCGTGCACTACGCCCACGCCCAGGGGGTCATCCACCGCGACCTCAAGCCCGACAACGTGCTCATCGGAGACTACGGCGAGGTGCTCCTGATGGACTGGGGCATCGCGAAGGTCCTGGGCGAGTCGACGGAGGAGACCTTCGCCGAGGCCTCGACCTCGGGCAGTCAGGTCCCCCTCGCGGACCTGAGCTTCGTGACCCAGGCGGGGGCGATCGTCGGCACGCCCGGCTACATGGCGCCGGAGCAGATCACCGGGAACACCCGGGCGATCGACGCCCGTACCGACGTCTTCGCCCTCGGCGCGATCCTGTACGAGATGCTCACGCGCCAGCGGCCTTTCGAGGGCGCGACGCCCCTGGTCGCGCTGATGGCCACGCTGAACGGCCGCGTCGTGCCCCCCCGGGAGCGGGCACCCGAGCGGCGCATTCCTCCGGCGCTCGAGGGCATCTGTTTGCGGGCCTTGTCCACGGCGCAGAGCGGCCGCCACGAGAGCGCCGCGGCGCTCCGCGAGGACCTCGACCGATTCCTCACGGGTACGGCGGAGCGTGAGCGTCGCCGCGCCGAGTTCGCGAGGCTGATGTCGGAGGCCGACGCCTTCGAGGAGCGGCGGGTCGCCCTCGGCGCGCGTGTCGAGGCCCTGCGCAACGTGCTGTCGACCCTGCCCGCGCCTGGACCGCGCGCCCCCCAGGCCGAGAAACGCGCGCGCTGGGCCGAAGAGGACCGTCTCGCGGAGCAGGGGCGGATGCTTCAGGAGGCACGGACGGACCTGGAGCGGAAGCTGCACCAGGCCCTCGAGGTCCTGCCCGACGCCCCGGAGACGCGGCGCCGCCTGACCGCACTGCATTGGCAGGACTATCGACAAGCCCAGGCCGCCGCGCGGCTCGACCTGGCGGCGCAGCACCTGGAGCAGGTCGCGCGTTTCGCCGACTCGACCTTCGCGCAACGACTGGCACCGCGGGCAACGCTCACGCTCACGACACCGATCGATGGGGTCGAGGTCTCGTGCGCGACGTGGATCGAGAAGGACCGCATCTTGCGGCCCGGGGCCTTCTCGCCGCTGGGTCGAACACCCCTGGTACGCGCCCAGGTGCCGACCGGGCGCGTGGTCCTCGAGCTGTGCGCAGCGGGTCGCGCGCCCGTGCGGCTGCCGCTGATGGTGTGGCAGGGCGACGAGCTCGAGCTCGAGGTCCCGATCCCCGGCAACGAGGACGTGGACGCCGACTTCGCCTACGTGCCGGCGGGGATCTACACCCAGGGCAACGACCCCTCGGCGCTCTTCGGCACCCCCACGGCCCAGGTCCACGTGGACGCCTTCCTCATCGGGCGGTTCCCGGTCACCTGCGGCCAGTACGCGGCGTTCCTGTCCGCGTGCCCGCCGCACGAAGCGGCGCGCCGAGCCCCGCGTCAGGATGCGGCGTACTGGAAGCCCGACGCCGACGGCCGCTGGACCTTGCCGCAGACGGACGCCGACGGCACGGTGTGGGCCTCGAACTGGCCCGTGTGCGGTGTCTCACGGCTGGACGCCGAGGCCTACTGCGCGTGGCGGAGCGCGGTCGAGGGCCTCGAGTATCGCCTCCCCACCGAGGCCGAGTGGGAGAAGGCCGCGCGCGGTCCAGACGGGCGCCGCTACCCGTGGGGCGACCACTTCGACCTCTCGTTCTGCAATGTGCGGGGCAGTCGGCCCGACGAGCCGAGCCCGATGCCCGTGGGCGCCTACCCTACGGACGAGAGCCCCTACGGCGTGCGCGACCTCGCGGGGGGCGTGCGCGACTGGGTCTCGGGCGCGCTCCAGATGGGCGACCGCTTCGAACCCATCGTGCGCGGCGGCGCCTGGAGCTTACCCCCCGCCTACGCCCACGCCGCCGGGCGTTGGACGCTCACGGCGAATCGGGCGTTGCTGAGCAACGGCTTCCGGGTCGTGCGGGCGTTCCGCACGGTCTGAGTCCGCGCCGCGCCTCCGCGGGCGCGAACGACTACGGAAGCGCGCAGTACGCCCGCGCGCCGTTGGCCCGCGCCGAGACGGTGCATCGCGCGTTCTGGGCGCAGTCCGGCGGGCCGTCGCACGGCTCGAGGCAGCGGAGCACCCCGCGCTCGTTCTCGCAGACCAACCCGCTGCGGCACTGCCCATCCATGCCGCACGCCGAGCGCAAGGCGAGACCGGCCTCGACCCCGGGCGCCACACAGCCCCCGGAGAGCCGGTCGCAGTACTGCCCCTGTTCGCAGTCGATGTTGAGCAAACACGGCGTGTTGAAGACACACGCGCCCGTCGCGGGATCGCACACCTCGAAGAAGTTGCAGTCCACGTTCGCGCATCGGTCGACGCAGGTCCCGGCGAGGGGGACGCAGATGTCCCCCTCCGCGAGGGTCTGACACGCCCGGCCTCCGGCGCAGCCCTGCGCCCCGCAGCCGCTGACGGCGCAGTAGAACTCCCCGGGGACACGCGGGTTCTGCACGCAGGTGTCGGTGCCCTCGGCGTTGCAGTCGGCGTCCACCTCGCAGGCATCACACACCCCGGCGGAGGGCACCGCGCAGACACCGGTGTCTTGCTCGCACACCTGCCCCACAGGGCAACGCACACCCGCGCAGTTGTCGATGCACGCGCCGTTCGTCGGGTCGCAGGTGAGCGCGCCGCAAGGATCGCCGGCACATGCACCCCGCACGCAGTTGGCGCAGAATCCGCATTGCGCCCCCGGGTCGCAGTTGAGCCGCACGACGCTGCGTGGCGCGGCGATCGCCTCGACGCGGCAGTCCGGCAGCCGGACGGTCGCGATCTGCCACAGGTCACCGCCCGCGTCGGCCTGGTTGTCATTGACGAGCCGCTGCGGCCCGAAACGCGTGACCACGCCGTTGCACTCGATGCGCGCGGAGACATCGATCCCGCCGACGTGCCCGTCGTCGGCATACAGGAACGCGCCCACGGTGTAGACCCCCGGTTCCAACTCGGTGATCTCGATCTGCTCGCCCGGCTGGCCGGCCGCAGGCGGGTCGAGCAGGTCGAGGATGAAGCCCGGGTTCGCCCACTGCGGCGACCGGTTCGCGTAGTACAGGTCCCAGGGCGCGACGTTCCACGAGCCGTTCGGATGCAGCATGTGCAGGTCCACGTCCGAGGTGCCGCCCACCCAGGTCACCTCGACCCGCAGGTCCGCGGGCGCGACCTCGCAGGCCTCGCCGATGCCGTTGCGGTCTGTGTCGACCTGGTTCGGATTCACGACGAAGGGGCAGTTGTCACAGGCATCGCCGTGGGTGTCGCCGTCGGTGTCGAGCTGGGCCGGGTCCTGCACGTTCGGGCAGACGTCGCACACGTCGCCCCAGGAGTCGCGGTCGGCGTCGGCCTGGCCCGGGTCGGCCTCCGAAGGGCACACGTCGCAGGCATCCCCGCGCCCGTCCCGGTCGAAGTCCGACTGCATGGGATCGGCGATGGCGGGGCACACATCGTCCGCGTCGAAGACCCCGTCGCCGTCGGCGTCGAGCCCGTCGCAGGCGTCCCCGATACCGTCCCGGTCGGCGTCGACCTGATTCGGGTTCGCGACGAACGGGCAGTTGTCACAGGCATCGCCGTAGGTGTCGCCGTCGGTGTCGAGCTGGGCCGGATCCCGCACGTCAGGGCACACGTCGTCCGCGTCGAAGACACCGTCGCCGTCGGCGTCGAGCCCGTCGCAGGCGTCCCCGATGCCGTCCCCGTCCCCATCGCGCTGGCTGAAGTTCGGCGCCCCGGGGCAGTTGTCGCAGACGTCTCCGCGGCCGTCCTCGTCGCGGTCCGTCTGGTTGCCGTTCGCGACCGCCGGGCAGTTGTCCATCACGTCCGGCACACCGTCGTCGTCGTCGTCGCCCACGACCTCGCACGCGTCGCCTCGACCGTCTCCGTCCGCGTCCGCCTGTGCGAAGTTCGGCGCACCCGGGCAGTTGTCGCAGACGTCGCCGATGCCATCGCCGTCCACGTCCTGCTGGTTCGGATCGAAGTCCAGGGGGCAGAGGTCGACGCGATCGGCGATCCCGTCGCCGTCGCCGTCGTCGAGGTCGCACGGGTCGCCCTGGCCGTCGCCGTCTTCGTCGGCCTGGTCCGGGTTGGGCACGTCGCGGCAGTTGTCGCAGACCCCGCCGAGACCGTCGTCGTCTTCGTCGAGCTGGTTGTTGTTGGGGGCGTCGGGACAGTTGTCGTCGACGTCGGGCACCCCGTCGTCGTCGCGGTCGCCCGGCGGCACAAAAACGTCGGGACGCTGCGCGTCGGCCGGGGGTGGCCCCGCGTCGCCGCCCTGCGGTGCGTCACCGCCCTGCGGCGGCGCGTCACCGCCCTGCGGCGCGTCACCGCCCTGCGGCGGCTCGTCGCCCCCTTGCGGCGGCTCGTCGCCCCCTTGCGGCGGTTCATCGCCTCCCCGCGGCGGTTCGTCGCCCCCTTGCGGCGGTTCGTCGCCTCCCCGCGGCGGCGTGTCCCCGCCGGAGCTCCCCGAGTCCGCGCCCGGCGGAGCGCCCCCGCCGGCGCTCGCGTCGCCCCCGGTGGCGGGGTTGTCCGCGAGGCACCCCGAGGCCAGGACCGCAAGCGTCAGGACGACGGCCGTTCGGCAACACGACATTCGCTCACTCCGTTCGTTCTGAATTCGAAGCGCCCCGGGTCGGGTCAAGGCTCAGGGACGCTGAGAGTCGGCGCCTGGGACGGCTTTGCCTCGGGTGCGGTCGCCGGTTCACCACCGACCGGCCGCAGACTGGAGCACACCGCCAGGGCGCACCGCACGTCGGCCTCGTCAGCGCCGACCCGAGTGCACGAGACCTGCGTTTGCCCGAACTGCCGCCGGACGTCTACGGCCCAGAGCAGCTTGTCGACGTCGACCGGGTCCGATTTCGAGTAGTGCAGCGTCCAATCGCTCTCGGCCCGCTGGGTCTTCTGTAGGAACTCCCGCCGTGTGCCCAGGACGCCCTTCTCGATCGTCTCCACGGTCGCGGCGAAGGTCGGGAAGTAGGCGGACGCGTCCTGGCGGGACACGTTCGCGGCGCAAGCACCGTCCGGCCCGGTGACCCGGACGCTCGGGCCGACGCCGCCGAGCGCGCGGGCGCCTTGCGGTGCGTCGACGATCATGGAGACGCCGGCGAGCACGAGCGGCGCCATCGAAACGGGCGCGGGACCGGCGTCGACCGGGGGGGCCGAGGGCGCGGGCACCGACTCGGGCGCGCGCGGCGGCGCCGCCACGGGCGTGGGGTCCGCGCAGCCCAGGCCGAGCACGAGCGCGGCGCGGAGAGCGAGGGCTATGGGTCTGAGCGTCAACGGCGGCCTCGAATCATCGCAGAGCCCACGGCGAGTAGGGTCGGTGCACACTACAAGGCGGCCCGCGGTCGCGTCGAGCGGGGTTGGCACCCGTGGGTGCGCGTGGCACGTTGAGGCCATGCGAATCCTCCACACGATGCTCCGCGTCGGCGACCTCGACCGCTCGTTGGCCTTTTACACCGAGGTCCTCGGCATGCGCCTGTTGCGTCGCAAGGACTACCCGGACGGACGTTTCACGCTGGCCTTCGTGGGCTACGGCCCGGAATCCGAGGGGGCGGTGATCGAGCTGACGCACAACTGGGACACGTCGAGCTATGAGCTTGGCCAGGGCTTCGGCCACATCGCGCTGGGTGTGCCCGACGCGCGGGCCGCATGCGAGGCGATCCGCGCGCGCGGGGGCGTGGTCGCCCGCGAGGCCGGTCCCATGAAACACGGGACGACGGTGATCGCGTTCGTCCAGGACCCGGACGGGTATAAGATCGAGCTCATCGAAGGTCGGGATTGAACGCACGGGAGAGCGAAAAATGAGCATGCGAAGCGTGGGGGTCGTGGCCCTCTGTTTGGGCCTGGCGCTGAGCGCCTGTGGGGAGGACGAAGCGGGCGACGACGCCGCGGACTCCGGGGCGGGCGGCGCGCCCGTCGGCGGCGCGCCCGTCGGCGGCGCGCCCGTGGGCGGCACTCCGGTCGGCGGTGATCCGGGGCCGGCGCTGCCCGACGGCTGCGACGCGCTGCTGGCCCCCAGCGACGACGACCAGACGGCGCTGCAGACGGCGCTCATCGAGGCCGAGGTCGGCAGCACGCTGTGCCTTGCCGAGGGCACGTTCAGGCTCGTGAGCGAGGCCTCGCTCACGGTGGACGGCGTGCGGGTGAAGGGCGCGGGCCGCGAACTCACGATCCTGGACTTCAGCGCGCAGGATGTCGGCGCCAACGGGGTGATCGTGCGCGGCAACGGCGTGACCTTCGAGGCCCTCACGGTCAAGAACACCCCGGGCGACGGCATTCGGGCCGACGACGTGGACGGCATCACGTTCCTCAACGTTGCTGTCCTCTGGGACGCCCAGGGCTCGACGGAGAACGGCGCGTACGGGCTCTACCCCGTGAACTCGGCGAATGTGCTCATCGACGGCTGTCTGGTCCAGGGCGCGCGCGACGCGGGCATCTACGTCGGCCAGTCCAGCCGGATCGTGGTGCGCAACAGCGAGGCCTCGGGCAACGTCGCGGGCATCGAGATCGAGAACTCGACGGACGCCGAGGTCCACGACAACTACGCCCACGACAACTCGGGCGGCATCCTGGTCTTCAACCTGCCCGAGCTGCCCGTGCAGGACGGGGCGCGGGCCAAGGTCCACCGCAACCGGGTCGAGAACAACAACGCACCGAACTTCGGCGCCGCGGGCACGACCGTCGCGAACGTCCCCCCCGGCACGGGCATTCTCGTCGTCGCGTCGGACAACAACGAGTTCCACGACAACACCGTGACCGGCAACGTGAGCGGCGCGATGATGATCATCAGCTACATCGACGCGCTTTTGGGCGAGTACGAGGACCCGGACTTCGACAAGTTCCCCGTGGGCAACTGGGTGCACGACAACACCTTCGACAACAACGGCACGGACCCGCAAGGGGCCCTCGGAGCGCTCGGGCTGCCGGTCCCGCTGCCGGACCTGATGTGGGACGGGTGTCTCGAGAACCCCGCCAATGCCACGGACGCGGCGCGTCGCAACTGCTTCTCGAACAACACCGGCGCCGACTACATCGACTTCAAGTGGTGCGAGAACCTCATGGGCCCGGTGACGGACCTCGAGACCGTGAACTGCACCCACACGCCGTTGCCGGGTCAGGACCTCTGAAATGCACCGGGCGCGGACAGCGCTGGCGCTGCTCCTCGTCCTCGGGTGCGGCGCGGAGAACGAGCCGGACGCCGCGGTGGTGGCCGACGCCGAGGTGACGGCGACACGCCCGAACCTCTCGGGTCCGCTGCCCTACGACACCCTCTCGACCTACGGTTTCTTCGCGGGTCCGATGGTCGAGCAGCGACCGGCGCCGGGGGTCGTGCCCTACGAGGTCAACGCGCCGCTGTGGTCCGACGGCATGGAGAAGGCGCGCTTCATCCTCCTGCCCGAGGGCACCCAGGCGGTCCCGAACGCCGAGGGCGAGTGGGACCTGCCCGTGGGCACCGTGCTCATCAAGACCTTCGCGGACGGGGCGCGGGTGCTCGAGACCCGCTTGTTGATCAAAGACGAGGCGGGCTTCGAGCCCCACGTCTACCTGTGGGACGAGGACCAGCGGGAGGCGCGGCGCATCATCGCCGGCAAGCGCCTCGTCGTCGGTGACGGGCAGACGTACCTGGTCCCGAATCGCAACCAATGCGGGCAGTGTCACGAACGGGACGACGTCTCCGTCTCGCTGGGTGTCGTGACACGCCAGATGGACCGGGGCGACCAGCTCGACCGGCTCCTCGAGGCGGGTGTGCTGGCACGCCGACCCGAGGGCGCCGAGCAGGTACCCACGCTCGTCGACCCCTACGGCGATGGGGACCTCGAGCGCCGCGCACGCTCGTGGCTCGATGCGAACTGCGCGCACTGTCATCGCCCCGGCGGCGGGGGCGGACCCTCGGGGTTGGTGCTGCTGGCCGACGAGACGAACCCGACGCACTACGGGGTGTGTAAGGGTCCGGTCGCGGCCGGCGGGGGCACCGGGGATCGCCTCGTGGACCTGTGGCCGGGCCATCCCGAGCGCAGCATCATCGTGCACCGGCTCGAGTCCTCGGACCCCGAGGAGAAGATGCCGGAGCTGCCGAACCTCGTGCCCGACCCGCGCGGCGTCGCGCTCGTCAAGGCGTGGATCGCGGCGATGGCGCCTGTGGAGTGTGTGACGGAGTAGCGGCCCGCGCGTCGCGCCAGACGTAGTGCCACCACTCACGTCGATACGCCGAGAGACCTACGGCGCGGAGGGTTCGAGCCAGCAGCGCACGGTGGGCGCGGGCCTCGGGCGGCACCTCGCGGCTGTCGTGGGCGGAGCGCGGGTCGAAGAAGTCGAAGGGGGTGCCCAGGTCCAGGGGAGCGCCCGTCGCGGCGTCGACGAGCCCCACGTCGACGGCCCAGCCGGTCTCGTGCATCGACCGGGCGGCGACGAAGCCCTGACTCAGCACCTCGCGGCGTGTGAGCCCGGGGTGGTGGCGCTCTCGCAGCGTCGGCTCGTCGGGTGCCGACGCCCACGCCACGAAGGCCGCGCTGGCCTCGGCGGGGCGCTCGCAGTCGAAGACCACGAGGCCCAGCCCGCGTGCGTGCAGCGCCGCCTGGGCGCGGGCCAGCGCGCGCGCGACCGGGCGCCGCAGTCGGCAGTCTCGACCCGCATAGCCCGGCACGACGGCTCCGGTGAAGTTCTCGGCGCCCGCATACGGCATCGCCTGGCGCACGGCCGGGGCGACCGTCGAGAGCGAGACGAGGTCCGACGCCGCCCCCGGGAGCGTTGCCCCGACCACCACCAGAAGCGCGCGTGCGAAGGACACGGGCACAGCGTCCTCGCGGTGACCGCCTTGATACAACGCCTTGTCGGCGTCGGGGGCGTCGCGCATGCTCGCGGGATGGCGAACGACCCGACCCGCAGGTGGCGCACGCCGAGGGTGGAGGCTCCGGGCCGCGTGGATCCCGCGTTCGCCCGGTGGTTCTCGCGCTGGGTGTGGCCTTGCCTTCGCTGGGCGTTTCGACCGCGTCTCGTCGGCGCGGAGCATCTGCCCACGGACCGGCCCTACCTGCTCGTCGCGAACCATTCGGCCGGCGTCGGGCTGGCGGAGATTCTGTGTCTGATGGGGCTCTGGCTCGAACGATTCGGCGGCTCACGGCCCCTCGCGGGCTTCGCCCACCCGCTCGGGCTGAAGATCTTCCCGGCGTCGGCGGTGCTCGCGCGTGTCGGCGCGGTGCCCTCGACCTACGCCGATGCGGCCGCGGCACTCTCGGCGGGGGTCTCGCTGCTCGTTTTCCCGGGGGGGGACCACGAGACCCTGCGCCCCCTCTGGCAAGCGCGGCGCGTGGACTTCGGCGGCCGGCGCGGCTTCCTGCGGGTCGCGCAGGCGGCCGGGGTACCCATCGTGCCGCTCGGCATCCGCGGCAGCCACTTCACGGCCCCCATGTTGCTTCGGGCGCGGTGGCTCTCTTGGGTGCTCGTGTTGCCGCGCCTGATCGGCATGAAACGCTGGGGCCTCAGCGTGCTCGGTGTCCTCGTCTCGCTGGTCATCTGGCGCTTCGTGCCCCTCGAGCCGAGCGTCCGTGCCCTGCTCATTTGGCTCTGGCTCGGCTCACCGTTCGTCTTCTGGCCCATCGTGCCGTGGTCGCTCAAGTACACGGTCGGCGCGCCCCTGGAGCCCGACGCGCTCTTCCGCGACGACGACCCGGACCTGGCCGCCGCCGCGCTCACGGTTCAGTCTGCCGTTCAAGCCCTCGCGGACGCCCGGTAGATCTCCGCACGATCCTCCGTGACATTGCGTCCCGTCGCTGCATCCGCTTCCATGCGCACGTTCCCGTGGTGAAGGAGTCCTCGTGTCCGATGTTCTCGCCCTGCTCGACGCCTGGCTGAATCGTCAGCTCGAGGCCGCGCCGCGTGCCTGGCTCGACGAGCGCCGGGCGCTGCTGGCCGGCCCCCATACGGACAAGGACCTCTACGTCGCCGTCGGCCTGGTGCCCCGCGCGCTGGGCAAAGCGGACCTCGCGCTCTCCCCGGAGGACCGCGCCGAGGCCTCACGTCGGCGGCCGGGGTGGGAGCCGCTCGGCCTGAGCGTGGACCAGGCCGCGCGCCTCGCCCTCGTGCTGACCGCCGCCCACCGCGGCGAGGCGTTTCACGCGGCGTTTCACGCGCTCTGGCGCACGGCCGACGTGGGTGAGCAGGTCACGTTCTACAAGGGCCTGCCGCTCTACCCCGAGCCCGAGCGTTTCCTCTGGCGCGCGACGGACGGCTGCCGAACCAGCATCCGCGCGGTCTTCGAGGCCATCGCCCACCGGAACCCTTACCCCGCCGAGCGCTTCGACGAGGTCGCGTGGAACCAGCTTTGCCTGAAGGCGCTCTTTGTCGGCGCCACGCTCGACCCGATCCAGGGGCTCGACACCCGCCATAACCCGTCGTTGGCGCGCATGATGGCCGACTACGCCTTCGAGCGCTGGGCCGCGAGCCGCCCCGTGAGCTGGGAGCTGTGGCGCTGCGTGGGGCCGTACCCCGACACCCGAGCGCTCGAAGCGCTCCGACGCGCCGTGACCGAGCCCGACCCGCAGACCCGCGCTGCGGCGACGCTCGCCGCGGGCAAGAGCCATGTCCCCGAGGCGCGGGAGCTGGTGCACCTCGCACCACCCGCCGTGCGCGCCGCCCTCGACGCCGGCACGCTGACCTGGAACCACCTCGTCCAAACCGCCTCTGTCTGAGCACCGGAGTCCTCATGTTCTTCATCGATCCGCACATCCACATGAACGCCCGCACGACGGACGACTACGAGGCCATGGCCGCCGCGGGCATCGTCGCCGTCATCGAGCCCGCGTTCTGGCTGGGGCAGCCGCGCACCAGCGCCGAGACCTACGCCGACTACCTCTCGACCATCGTCGGCTGGGAGCGCTTTCGAGCGTCGCAGTTCGGCATTCGGCACTACTGCACCATCGGGTTGAACTCCAAGGAGGCCAACGACGAGGCGCTCGCCGAGGCGGTGATGGAGGTCCTGCCGCGTTTCGCCACGAAGGAGGGCGTCGTCGCCATCGGCGAGATCGGCTACGACGAACAATCCGCCCTCGAGGACAAGTACTTCCGCGCCCAGCTCGAGCTCGCCAAGGAGCTCGACATGCTGGTGCTGATTCACACCCCGCACCGGGACAAAACGACGGGCACACGTCGGTCCATGGACGTGTGCATCGAGCATGGACTCGACCCCTCGAAGGTCATCATCGACCACAACAACGAGGAGACGGTCCGCGACACCCTCGACCGGGGCTTCTGGGCGGCCTTCACGCTCTACCCGCAGACGAAGATGGGCTCGGAGCGCATGGTGGACGTGGTCCGCCGGTTCGGGAGCGACCGCATCTTCGTCGACTCCAGCGCCGACTGGGGCAAGAGCGACCCCCTCGCCGTGCCGAAGACCGGGCGCCTCATGTTGGCCCGGGGCATCGCCGAGGCGGACGTGCGTAAGGTCTGCTACGCGAATGCGCTCGCGGCCTACAGCCAGAGCGGGCAGATGAGCGAGCAGGACTGGCTCGCGCCGGCGGCCATCGACCAGCGCAACCTGTACGAGGGCAACTCGGTCTTGCGCGGTCAATCCCCGCGCATCGACGGCAGCGGCGAGACCGCCGCGAGCCCCGTGGATGCCCTGCCGGAGCGCGACCTGCTCATCGAGTGAGGTGCGGGTCGGGCCTCCGTCGAGGCATGGACGAAAGCTTGCGACGGACCCACGGTTCCCGCTCCCTGAGAGACCGAGCCGATACTCGGAGAGGCGCCCGCCCGCCATGCCGAAGTCGGCCTCGTCGTGCGTTCGCTGCGTGACCGGCTCAGTAAGTCCGGCACACCGCTGATGCTCACCTCGGACCCCGCCGGGGCGAGTGTTTTCCTGAACGACGAAACCACCGCGCGGGGTTCTACGCCCTTCCAAACCCGCGTCGCGCCGGGCACCCACGCCGTGCGCTTCGAGCTTGCTGGGCGCGCCTCCAAGACGCGCCTCGTCGACGTGCAGGCAGACGTTCCGGCCGCATTGCTCGTCGAGCTCCCGCTCGCGTCGGGCGCGCCGGCCGCGGTCACCTCGACGCCCACGGCCCCCGTCGATGAACCTCGCGGTGCGGCGGCGACTCCGGCCCCGAACGCGCTGCACACGACGTCGGAGGCCCCTGAAACCCACCCCGATGGTTGGCGGCGCCCCCTGGGATGGGGCCTCGTGGCCGGCGCCGGCGCCTCACTGGCCGTCGGTACGCTCTTCTTGTTCAAGGCCCTCGACACACAGGCGCAAACCGGACGCTATGAGCCGGCCCAGGCCGAAGCGCGGGATGCGGCCGTCTCTGACCTGTCGACCCAGTCGACCGTCGCGGTCTCGTGTCTCGCCCTGTCCGCGGCGTTGGGCGGCGCAGGCGCCTGGCTCCTGCTCGACGAGGGCGACGAAAAGGCGCGCGTCGGGCTCGGTGTCGTACCCGGCGGCGCGTTCGTCCTGGGGAGTTTCTGATGCAGTGGTCGCGATGGGGGTCACTCACGGCCGCCGGCCTCGCCCTGGCGGGCTGCCTGTCCCCTGAGCCGCTCCTGCCGTGCTCGTCGGACGACGGCTGCCCGGGCGGCGAGGCCTGTCGCGAGGGCGAGTGTGTCGCCGCGCCCCCCGACTCGACCGCGCCGGATGCGATCACACGAGACGTCGAGTTCCCGCAAGACGCGCCCACGGGCGACGCCGCCCTGGTCCTCGACGTCGCCCCGGTCACCGACGTCGCCCCCACGTTGCAGGACGCCCGGCCCGACGCCGTGGCCGACGCCGCACCGACGAGGCCCGACACCTCGGTGGTGCTCGACGCGACCTCTCCGACCGACGTGCCGACCCAGGACGTCGATGCGATGGTCGGGCCCACAGACGCTGCGCCTGTGCTCGATGCGCCCCTCCCCGAAGTCGACGCGGGCTGCGCCGTTCAAGACGAAACGTGTGGCGCGGCAGAGCTCGATTGTGACGCCGGCCTCGGCGAGACCCCAGCCCCTGGAGCGCCCTGTGAGCTCGTGCGAGGCCTGTGTCGAGTGCCCGGTGACTGGGCGTGCGACCCCGACCGAGGCGCCGTCTGCGTTCCATCCGTCTTCCTGATCGAAATCGCCTGCAACGGCCTCGACGACGACTGCGACGAGGCGGTCGACGAGAGCGATCTCGACGTGATCGGGCTTCCCTGTGTGCCTCGGGCGGCCGTCGGGCCGTGCCGAGAAGGGATCCTCGAGTGTCGGGACGGCGCGGCGACGTGCGTCGGGCCTCTGCCCCGCGCCGAGGCCTGCAACGGGGTCGACGACGACTGCGACGACGAGACCGACGAGCAATTGGAGGGCCCCGCGGGCGAGCAGGGCGTCTGCGCCGTGCGCCAGCTGGGCTGCATGGGCGGCCGGCCCGCCGTGGAGCCGTCGCTCAACACCCTCCCGAACTACCTGGCCATGGACACACTCTGCGATGGGCTGGACAACGACTGCGACGGGCGTGTCGATGAGCAGGTGCCCGTGGGTCCGGTGTGTTTCCTGGGTCTGGGCGTCTGCAGAGTCCCCGGGACCATGTCGTGTGTAGGGGGCGCGATGGCGTGCCTGGGCCCCCTCGGCGAGCCGCCGTTTCCGCGCGACGTGACGTGCGACGGGCTCGACGAAGACTGTGACGGAAAGAGTGACGAAGACTATGCATCGGTCACTTGCGGTGAGGGGCGCTGTGCCGCGACGAGCTTCCCCTCGGAGTGTGTCGAGGGCGAGGTGACGCCGTGCCGGCCCGGGGAGCCGGTCGATGAGGTGTGCAATGGGGTGGACGACGACTGCAACGGCGCCGTCGACGACGTCGCCCCCACTCCGGGCCCCTCCGTACGCGTGACGAACGGCCCCGGCGCCGTCGGACCGCCCGGCGTCGCCTTCGACGGCGAACGATTCGTCCTGGCCTTCTACGACGACGGAGACCCGCGCCAGTTCTCGGCTGCGGCGGTCGGATTGGACGATCGTGTCCTCACCCCGCGGACGAACATCGGCGCCGCCGCCGCGAACAATCCGTACAACACCGGCTCCCCGAAACTCCTGGCGAGTCCGGCGTCGACCATCGTCATCTGGCAGGACCGACTGGGGGTCGATACCTCGCGCCATCATGTCTCGACGGCCAGGCTCGACCGGGACGGCGTCGCCACGGCCGAGCTGCCGAGCACCATTACCGGCCAGTTCGTGGCCCCACCGGACCGATTCGCGTTGTTCGAGCCGAGCATCGCCGCGCTCCCGGACGGGAACTACCTCGTGGTCTTCACTCGAGCGCAGCGGGATGGCAGTCGCGAAGTCGAAGCGCAGGTCCTCTCGTCGGGGCTCGATGCGCGTGTCGGGAACCCGCTGATCGTCGGGCGCTCCGCCGGCGAGTCGACCGTGGCCATGGCTTCGTTCGGTGACGGCTTCTTCATCGGCTGGGCCGGAGAAGGGGGTGTCCAGGCCGCGCGCGTCCGATACGCGGGTGGCCTGCTCGTCCAGGTCGAGGCGGCTCGGGCCATCACGGTCGAGCCCGCCGACCGATCAGTGTCCCTGACGACCACGGCCACTGGGGCCGCCATGGTCTGGGCGCACTTCGACGGGACGCCGAACCCCGGCGTGCACGTGGTGCACTTCGAGGCGGACCTGAACGGGCTTCGAGGTCCGTTCCGTCTCTCGACCGTGACGGCGTTTCATCCGAGCATCGCGTGGACGGGCCAAAGCCTCGGCGTCGTCTGGGCCCAGTTTCAAGACGATGTCGTCGTCACTCGGGACCTTTGGTTCCAAAGGATCGACACGCAGGGCAACGCGGTGACCCGCCCGGGCCGCGTCGTCGAAGGTGTACGCGGGGGGTCCGGAGCGAACGACGCTTCGCTCATCTGGACAGGGTCCGAGCTGGCCTTCGCGTACTGGGACTTCACGGATGGACAGGCCGACGTCTACCTCGCGCACGGACTCTTCGGAACCTGCCCGGACTGAGTCGACGGCTCAGGACGCCTTGACCGGGATGAACGTCATCGCCCGCTCCGCCAGCGCGGTGATGGTGAGCGAGGGGTTCACGCCCGGGTTCGCCGAAACCGCGGAGCCATCGATGACGTAGAGTCCAGGGTGGCCGTGGACGCGGTGTTGCGCGTCGATGACCCCCGACTCGGCGGTCTCGCCCATGGTCGAGCCGCCGAGGATGTGCGCCGTCGTGGGCACGCCGAAGAGTGTCTCCGTGAGGATGCTCTGGGGCATGCCGTCGATCTTCGAGGCCACGCGCCGCCCCAGGTCGGTCGCTTCGGGGAGCCACGCTTTGGGCGCCGCGCCGCCCGTGAGCTCCGTGGTCACGCCGCGGCGAAAGCCGTTGTGCACCCCGCGCCCGAGCCGCATGCGCAGGTGGCCCTCGCCGGTGCGCATGTAGAGCAGGATCATCGTGAACTTTGCCCAGTCGGGCACAAAGAACGCGCGCAGGGTCTTGATCGGGTGCCGCAGGAAGAAGCCCAGCGCGTGGCTGAGGCGTCGGCCCACGGTCTCGCCGGGCGCATGGGGGAGCGCGAGCGTGCGAAAGAAACCCGCGCCCGCCGGGTAGCGCACGGGCTCCAGGTGGCTGTCGGCGTCCGTGTGCAGGATCGAGCCGATGGCGATGCCCCGCGACAGGTCGCGGTCCCGCTTCTCGGTCACGACCCCCATCAAGACCTCGCTGTTGGTGCGCACGAACTCGCCGAGTCGCGGCGAGAGGCGTGGGAGCGAGCCCGACTCTCGGAGCTTGAGGAGGAGCTCGACGGTGCCCATGACCCCGCCCGCGAAGACCACCTGTCGCGCGCGCCACGTCCGGGGCTCGTTCTCGGCCTCGATGAACGAGGTGCCGAAGCGGGCGTGGACCTCGTAGCCGTGGGCGGCGGCGTCGCCGTTCACGGGCCGAACGTCCACGACCTCGGTGTCGGCCTCGATGCGCGCGCCCAGGCGCTCCGCAAGGTACAAGTAGTTCTTGTCGAGCGTGTTTTTGGCGCCGAAACGACACCCGAGCATGCAGCCACCGCAGCCATTGCACCCGACCCGCGCGGGCCCCTGCCCGTCGAAGAAGGGGTCGGGCGTGCTCTTGCTGGGGTCGCCGAAGTAGACCGCGACATTCGCCGGCTCGAAGCCCGCCTCGCGACCCAGGTCACGACCGACCTCGCGGAGCACCTCGTCCGGGTACGTCATGTGCGGGTTCTTCGTGGCCCCGAGCATCCGCAGCGCGGTCTGATAGTGCGGCGCGAGCTCGCGCTCCCAGTCCGCGAGGTGTGCCCAGGAAGGCGCCTTGAAAAACGGGCTCTTCGGCACCGGCAAGGTGTTGGCGTAGACCAGCGAGCCGCCCCCCACGCCGACGCCCGAGAGCGCGGTCACGTGGGGCATGAAACTCATGTTGAAGAGGCCGCGAAACCCGACCTGGGGGAGCCACAACCACCGGCTCAGCGACCAGTTCGTCTTGGGAAAATCGTCGGCCTGCAGGCGCCGCCCGCGCTCGAGCACGAGCACGCGGTAGCCCTTCTCGGCCAGCCGCAGGGCGCTCACGCTGCCGCCGAAGCCCGAGCCGACGATGACGAAGTCGTAGGTGTCCGCGTCCATGGACTGCACTTACCAGACGCCGCGCGAAAAATCGCCGCTGCGACCTTGACCTACATTGGATTACGTTACAGGATATAAAAGTACCTTGTCGGAGTGAGCCCATGCGAGCGTTCTTCCAGAGCTGGTCCTTCGTGCTGAGCGTCGCTGTGCTTGCCGGATCCGGCCTGGGCGCGGTGTGCCGCGACCACACCCTGGAGCAGGACGCGCTGCGCCTCTCCCACAGCGACTCGTTCAAGGTGCGCCTCGCCGCCACCCGACAGCTCGGCGGTCGCGAAGACCACGAGAGTCGCCGCCGCCTCGAGGCGATGCTCGGCGATCCGCACCCGCTCGTGCGCGAGGTGGCCAAACACACGCTCGCCCGCATGACCGTCGACTCCATCGCGTGCCAGCCGGTCGGCCTGCTCACCCGACCATGAGGGCCACGGCACTCGGTGTCGCGGTCGCTCTCACGGGCTTCGTGGCCTGCGGGAAACCACGACCGGGCACCGAAGCCCAGACTGCGCACGCCTCCGCGGCGCCCGCGAGCGCGAGCGCGAGCACACCTCCGCCGGCCCTGGACGGCGCCGCCCTCGAGGTCGTGCACCGCGCCGGGCAGACCTTCATCACCTTCCCCGAGAAGGGCGGCGAACGGTTTCGCCTGTACCGGGCCAGCGCGCCGCTGAACGCCGCCGCGGTGTCGGGCCTGAAGCCCCTCGCCGAGGTGGCCGTAGGGTCCGCGCGCGCCTACGGTGACCGCTACCGAGGCGACGGCGACCGGTACGCCCCCCGGGTGATCGAACGTCTCGTCGTCGATCCCGCACGGGGGCAGGTGCCCGAGGGCCGCGGTCTCTTTGTCGTGACGCTGCACCCCGAGGATCTCGGCGGCGCGGCCGAAGGCCTCGGGCACTACGCCGTGGCCGCCTTGCCCGAGCCCGACGCTCCGCCGGTCTGGGTGGACGCCGCCCCTCCGGTGACCGAACGTGTCGCCCCGCCGGCCGCCGTGCGCGTTTCGTCGAGCGCCGATGGCCTCGGCCACGCCTTCGTGCAGTACATGGACGCCCGCCGCTGGAACGGCACGTTCCACGCCCCCCGCGCGGGAAATCGGTACCTCGGGCTCGACGAAGACCTGCCGGGCGTGAGCGACGCCGAAGTCTTCGCCTACACCTACCAGGTCTCGGAGCCCGATCCGAAGAGCTGCGGGGACAAGCCCCCGGAGCGCCTGCCCGTGCTCTTGAATCTGCACGGCTGGGGCGATGACCGCTACTCGATGAGGCTCGCGGCGACCCCGTGGTACTGCGCGCTTCAGATCGAGCCCTCGGACCTGCACCAGACCTGGTGGTTCGGCTTCGCGAAGGGGCACGACTTCCGCAAGGGCGGCCTGCCTGCCGCGGGCGACGTCGTCGTGAACTACACGGAGCAGCGTCTCTTGCGCATGGTGCAGGACCTGCTCGCGGACCCGAAGCTCGGGCCGCGGGTCGATCCGAACCGTGTCTACGTCTTCGGGCACTCCATGGGCGGCACCGGCGCGCTGGCGCTGGCCACCCGCTATCCGCAGGTCTTTGCCGCGGCGTACGCGAGCCAGCCGATGACCGCCCCAGACGACGCCGGCCCGTGGGTGGCCGACGCGGCGATGAAGTGGGGCGAGCCCGCGACCGCGTTGCCCATCGAACTCGACGCCCCCGCGGGCCTGGCGACCGCCCTGACACGCTACGCGGGCACGCCTGTCTGGCGCTGGCAGTCCCATGCCGTGCAGGTGCGCGAGCGGCTCGCCGACGAGATGGCGCCCTTCGGGGTCTCTCACGGGCGCGCCGACAAGATCCTGCCGTGGGCCACACAAGGGCGCCCGGCTTACGCCGCCTTCGACGCCGGTCGACGCGCCTGGGGCGGCCTCGTGAACGACAACGAGCACAGTTGGGCGGCCTTCGGCGGGCTCCCGGCGAACCTCGCGCCCGACCGTTCCCTCGCGCCCTTCTACGGCTTCAAGGTGGTGCGAAACGAACCGGTGCCCGGCCTCTCGGCCAGCAGTGGCAACGCTCCGCTGCCCCCGACGGACACCGCGGGTGCGCCGTCGAGCTTCAACGCCGGGCTGGAGTGGGCGGCCACCTGGAATCCCTTCGCCGACCCCCCCGAGGACACCGCCGCGCGGTTCTGCGTCAGCCTGCGCACCGCGGCGGACGCTCCCGTCTCCAGCGTCGAGGTCGACGTCACCCCCCGGCGCGCGCAGGCCTTCCGCCCCAACGGCGCGGTGCGGGCCGAGGTCACGGGGCCCGACGGCAAGGCGCGGCCTCTCCAGGTCGAGACGCCCGTGCCCGGCGTGGTGACTGCGCGCCGTGTCCCCGTAGGTCGCGCGCCGGTCCGTGTCTGTTTGCTCCAGGGGACCGCGCCGTGACGACCTCGCCCACACTCGACGACGCCGTCACGCTCCATGGCGCTCAACCGTGGCCACTGGGTCCGGCGCTACACCTGGCGCGGGTCTTCAGCCAGGGCGGCCAACGCGAGACCGCGCTCGAGTTCATGTCGCGCTATGCCGCCCGCTTCGGAGTGGCCGGCAAGGCCGCGGAGGCCCTCGTCACCGTCGCCGAGCACTCACCGGTGGTGCGACTCGCACCGGGCGAGGTCGTGGTCCGCGAAGGCGAGCGCTCCGATACCGTGTACGTGGTGTTGTCGGGTCTCGTCGAGGTCGACCGCGACGGCCCCGGCCGCCTCGCGACGCTGGGCAAGGGCCAATCCTTCGGCGAGATCGCGGCGCTCGCGGGTACACCGCGCACCGCCACGGTCACCGCACGCGAGCCGACCGAGCTGCTCGGGGTCTCCCGCAAGATCCTCGGTCAGCTCGTGCAGTACTTCCCCCCGTTGGAGCAGATCCTCTCGGCGGTCTATCGCGACCGGCTGCTCTCCCAGCTCGTGCCCCCAGGCAGCCTCTTCTCGTCTCTGGACGCGAATCGCCGACACGAGCTCTTCACGCGCTTCGTCCCGTTGACCCGCGCGGCCGGGGAGGTCTTGCTGCGCGAGGGCCAGGAAGGCATCGGCTTCGGGATCGTGGTCAGTGGGCGGGTGAAGGTCTGGCGTTACGCCCTGGGTCGCCGCGTGGAGACGCTCGGCAAACTCGGCCCCGGAGACGTCTTCGGCGAGGTCTCGATGCTCTACGAGATGCCGGCCATGGCCACGCTCGAGGCGCTCTCGGTGCTCACGACCTACGTGCTCCCGCGTGAGGTCTTCCACGACTTCGTCAAGCGCTGCCCCGAAGAGGCGCAGAAGCTCCAGGCCCTGGCGCGACAACGCCTCGGTTACACCCAAACGGGACCCAGCCTCGACGTGGGCACGTGGGCCTTCGGCATCCGCACCGAGGCCGTCGCGCACCTGGACGAGCTGCGTGAGCGCCCGCAGATCGCGGGCCTGCCCGCGGAGATGCCGCCCCTCGCCGACGCGACCGGCGCCAGCCCGCCGTGAGCGCCGAGGCCGCGGCCCAGATTCGCTGGGGACCCGTGGTCGCGGGCCTCGTGGGCGCGCTCGCGATCCTGGTGATCGACTCGCCGCTGCACCACTACGGCGAACATGGAGACCGGCCCGCCCACGCCGCGGCGGTCACGTTCCTGATGGCCGCGTGGTGGCTCACGGAGGCCGTCCCGATCCAGTGGACGGCCCTGGTGCCCATCCTCACGTTTCCCTTTCTCACCGTGGTCCCCGGCGGCTTCTTCGATCGGGTCACGAGCGCGGCGAGGCCCTACATCGACCCGTACATCTTCCTATTCCTGGGGGGCATGTGCATCGCGGCCGCCATGCAGCAGTGGGGCCTGCATCGCCGCATCGCGGTCCGCATCATGGCCACCGTGGGCACGGACCCGAAGCGGCTGCTCCTCGGGGTGCTGGCCGGGACGGCGTTCGTGTCGATGTGGATCTCCAACACGGCGACCGCCGCGATGATGTTGCCCATCGCGCTCTCGGTCGTGCTCGAGCTGGAGCGCCAGTCCGGGGGCACCCGCCTCGTGGGGTACGGCGCGTCGACGATGCTCGCCGTCGCCTACGGCGCGAACATCGGGGGCATCGGCACGAAGATCGGCACCGCGCCCAATACGCAGTTCGCGCAGTTCATGTCGGGGATCGGTGTCGAGGTCGGCTTTCTCCAGTTCATGGCCGTGGGGCTCCCCTTCGTGGTGCTGTTCATCCCCTTCACGTGGTGGCTGCTGTGGACCACCGGACGCGGCGACGCACCGTCCTCGGTCGCGGGCGAGAGGGTGATCGCCGAGGCCGAGAAGCAGCTCGGCCCGATGTCGCGGGGCGAGTGGATCGTGCTGGGGGTGTTCTGCACCACCGCGGGCCTGTGGATGGCCGGCAGCCCGCTCACGGCGCTCGTCGCACCGGAGTTCACCGACTTCAAGGTCACGGGCGCCATGGTCGAGGGCACGATCGCCATGACCGCGGCGCTCTTCCTGCTCCTTTGCCGGGTGCAGGGGCAGGCGGCGCTCGCGCTGCGCTCCTTGCGCCTCGTGCCGTGGGACACGCTCGTGCTCCTCGGCGGTGCGTTCAGCATGGCCGCCGCCGTGCAGTCGAGCGGCCTCAGCCGCTGCCTCGGCGACCAGCTCTCGGGGCTCAGCGCCCAGAGCCTGCCCGTCCAGGTCTTCATCGCGAGCTTCGCCACCGTGGCGCTGTCGGCCTTCACGAGCAATACGGCGACGACGGGTGTGATGCTCAACGTGCTGCGCGACGCCGTCAGCGCCCACGGCCTGACGACGGTGCTTTTCGCCGCGACGATCGCCGCATCGTGCGACTTCGCGCTGCCCGCGGGCACCCCGCCCAACGCCATCGTCTTCGGCAGCGGCTACCTCACGGTTTCGAGGATGGTGCGCACGGGCCTCGTCCTCGACGTCGCGGCTGCGGCGCTCGCGGCCGCATGGTGCCTGGTCGCGGTGCCGATCGTCTTCGGGTAGGCGTCACCGGGAACGCTTTTTCCTCGAGACACCCCGTCGCGACGCGGAGAGGGAGTTCGGGATTCGGAACTCCGCTTGTTTCCCGCCTCGACTGACCAGAACGATCGCTTCGATGAACTCGTCGAACCAATTGCCGAGACCGGGACGCATCCGCAACCCGCCCGGCAGGTGGGAGTCCAGCGCACGGAAGAGCTTCACCTCGGAGCGGATGAACTTGCTCGTCACCGGCGCCTTCTCCACGGCGAGCATCTGCGCGAGCGCGTCGCCGTTCAGTTGGCGAATGAGCGCTGCGGGGATGCCGTCGAAGAGGCGCCCCGGCAGCGTCTTCTTCATGAAGTTCACGAGCGAGCGCGTCAGCTCGATGCCCTCGGGTGAGGCCGCGAAGCTGTGCCGTCTGTAGGCCTGCGAGAAGGCCTTGGCGTCGGCATAGTCGACCGGGTTGTTCTCCTCGAGCACGCCCATGTAGTGCCCCGTGACACGCCAGCTGTGGACCCACGCCTCCTTCTCGCGCTTCGTCAGCGTCAAGCCCAGGCGCGACAAGGCCTCGAGCATCACGTAGCCGAAGGTCATCAAGGTGTACGTCAAGTCGGCCTGACAGATCGGCGCGCCGCGAACCGATTCGTCGAACCCGTTCTTCGTGGCCTCGCGGCGAATCATCTCGCGCACGCCCGCGTGCATCAGGCGCACCTTCTGGGCCGTGCGCACCCCGCGACCTTTCGAGGAGAGCCCGCCCGAGTCCACCACGTCGATGAGGAACTGCGCCGTCTCGAGCACCCGCCGCTCGAGACCGTGACCGTGCATCCGCCCCGTCGCCGTCAGGACGAAGACGCCCTTCGCGGCGGCGTAGCACTGGGGCAACGCCGCGCAAAACAGCGCCGCCGTCAGCTCGGCCCCGTACTTCGCGAACACCGCCTCGCCCTCGCGCACGAGCGCTTCGTTGGCCCACGACGGCGGCACGGCGGTCGCCTCGAAGTAGCGCTCGGCCGCGTCGGGCAGCGCCTTGGGCACGGGGTCGTCCGTCCGCATGATTTGCCCGAACAGGCGGCTGACCGCGTTCTCCTCTTTGTCGTCGAGGGCCGCGATCACGGCGTCGGCCGTCGGGTCGCCGACGAGACGCATCTCATCGAGCTTCGCTGGGGTCCATCGGGTCGGGGTGCTCATGGCCCGGGATGAAATGCCAGTCGACCGGCGCCGGTCAACGGCTGCGCGGCCGCAGCGACTCGGAAGCTTCGGCCCGCGCTCGCCTCAGCTGTCGGCGATGACGACGACCTTGTCGAGCTCCCCGTAGGTCGCGAGCGCGCTCTTCGCGGGATTCAGCCCAACCTTCCCCCCCACCCTGTGACCCAGGGCCACCATGCCCTTGCGCGCCGCCGACTCCACGACCGTCGCGAAGGACACGGGCGTTCGCAACTGCACGAAGTGGGACGCGGGCTTAAGGTAGAGCTCGTGCCCTTCGGGGCTGAAGAGCTCCTCGAAGACCTGCACGAGGTGGGGGTTCTCCGCGACCTGCGTCATCATGAGGCTCACGAGTGTGTCACTCACGATGAAGTCATCGGCGTCCGTTGCCTGGGCCAGTGCCTGGTTGCGGAGGTCGAGCATCTCGGTGGTCACGGGCACGACCCGGCCCACACGACGCCCCTGGTCGCGCAGGTGCAGCAGGGTGATCAGGGTGCGGGCGTCGGCCATCTCGTGCCCATGCTGGCGTGTCTCGGCGAGCACGATGACGTGGTCGAAGGCCCAGGTCTCGAGACTGTCGAGAACGTCGCGGTCGGTCACATCCCCGGCTCGAAACGAGGTCTGGATGCGCGTGAGGCGCTTGATCGCCCGCTCGAGCCGCGGCTCGACGGCGTCGGTGTCGAGGTCGCCGACGACGGTGACCTGGCTCCCCGGCGCCGCGTAGGCATCCAGCTCCCCGAGCACGAGCTCCAGGCGCTCGCTGGCACCGAGCACGAGCGTACGCTCGACCCTCGGCGGCGCGCTCGCCGGCCCTTCGACGATGAGCTCGGTGCGCAGCGTCCCCGGACGCGCGTCGAGTCGAATGGTGTCGTCATCCTCGGTCAGCACCACGAGCTGGTCGCCCGGTCCGAAGCGGTGCTCGAAGGCCGCGAGCCGCAGGTCTCCGCCCGCGGTGAGCACACCCAGGGGCGCGCTGCCTTCGTAGGCCGCCAGCGCCTCGCGAAAGGTCTTCCCGTTCAACGCCGGCTGCGGCGCCGTGTAGATCTCGCAGCCCCCGAAATCGAGCAGCTCCGTGTAGACCGAAGAGAGCCCGGACTGGCGCCCCGTCTGGACGAGCAGACGGCTGATGAGCGGCGTCGAGAGCACGAGCGCGGCCGTCGGACCCACGACCTGCCGCGCCACGAGGTGGGTGCGGGCGTCCTTCAGCTCGGCGACGATGTGCGGGCGGCCGGGCTGCACACCCTCGGCCTTCGACACCGCCAGCAGCGCCTTCAAGACGACCGTATCCGCCAAGCGGGGCTCGACCTCGTGACCCGCCGGCGCCTCGGGAGCGGGCACGATGACGGTGCGGGCCGCGCGCAGGTTGACGAGCGCGAGGTCGGTGGGATCGGTGGGGCTGCCGGAGCGGGTAACGACGCGGAGTCGGCCGCCCAGCCGCAGCGCGATCTCGTCGTCCATCTCGACCTTGTCGCGGTCGGCGAGCACCACGACACACGCGCCGCGGTGGTTCGCGTTGGCCTCGGCGAGCTCGGACAGGAGTGTGTGAATCTTGGGGGAGTAGCCGAGGATGACGACGTGGTTGCGCTCGACCACGAAGCTGCGGCCCTTACGCAGGTTCTCGAGCACACGCTCGAGGGCGCCGTTCAGGATGCCGATGAGCGCCGACAGCACGAAGATGCCGACGAGCGTGATCGCGAGCATCACGAACAAGAACGACCACGAGCCCGCGTCCCCGCCGACCGCGCCCGCGTCCATGGCGCGCATCAGCCCGCGCCACAGGAGGCGCGAGAAGGACTCCGACTCGCCGGTCTCGTCCTTCGGCACGAGGTCGAGGGCGATGAGGGTGAGCGCGGTGAGCACGATGGCGCCGCCCGTGAGCAGCCCTAGAACGAGCATCTGGGCGCCCGCCCCGCGCGCCATGAGGTTGTCGAATCGGTATCGGAGGATCTGACGTGGGGTGGCCATGGCGCGGCAATCTCACGTTCACGGGGTCAGAGGTCAAGCGCCCCTTGCGCGCACGCCCCGCGTGCTCAAGGTCTCGGTGCAACACCCGCGAGGCGCGACGCCGAAGGGGGAGATATGAAGCTGGGTATCTGGCGCTCCTGTGCGCTCATCGGCCTCTCGGCCCTCGCCGGCTGCGGCGGCACCACCGACACGACACGGGACGAGGCACCGCGCGTTCAGACCGCGGAGGCGCTCGACGGCCACGACGGCCGTGAGATTCGCCTCGTGGGCGTGTACCGACGCGTGGGCCTCGACCTGAAGCTGGGTGATCCGGCGCGAGACCCGGGCTGGGTCGTGCTGTGGGTCGGCGGTCGCCCCGTTCGACTCGGGCTCGTGCCCAGGCCGCTCGAGGAGCAGGACCGCCTGGTGGACGCGACCGTCGAGGTGCGCGGGCTCTTCCAGCTCAAGCCGATGATGGCGTCGCCTCTTCCGCTCGCGCCCGAGCTCGGCGTGATGCCGGTCTTGGAGCCCGCGGGGGATGTGCAGCCCATCCCCATGCCGCAGTGAAGCTTTAATCGACGCGGCGTTCGGCCTTATCCTGCAGGGATGCACTCTCGATTGCTCCTGCTCCTCGGCGCTCTGCCGATCCTCGCGTGTGAAGACGCCGCCGACAAGGCGGGGAACCTGCTCGCGGCCGCCTGCGAGACACGCTCCGACTGCGCAGACGGTGAACGCTGCATCGACGGCGCCTGCGTGCGCCCGACCCCTCAGCGCGACTCCGGCATCGCGGTGGCGGCCGACGCGCGCCTGCCCGACCCCGACGACGGGGTCCTCCGTGTCGACGCGGAGCCCCCGCCCGACGAGCCCGATGCGATCCCGTTCCTCGACGTCGGGACGTCCGACGAGGACAGCGGCGCAGGACCGGTGGGCGGCGACGTGCCGCCGCCCGTCCGGGACGCGCGTGTGCCCGATCCGCCGCCCAACGGCCCCTGCGAGTTCGTCAACGACAACGTCTGCGACGAACCCGGGGGCACGGGCATGTGCGCCGAGGGCACGGACCCCGCGGACTGCCGCGGTCTGCCCGGCGGGGCCTGTGAGGGCGGCGCGGACTGTGCGCCGGACGAACGCTGCGACCTCGAGTCGGGCACCTGCGTGCCACTCGGCGGGGGCGGTGGCGATGATTGCCCGTTCGCCAACGACGGCTTCTGCGACGAGCCCCTGGACTGTGCGCCGGGCACGGACGGCGCGGACTGCGGCGGCGGGGGCGGCGGGGAGTGTCTCGGCGACGCGGACTGCGGGCCGGGAGGGCTCTGTCTGAACGGGTTCTGCTTCGGCGGTGGTGGCGCGTGCATCTTCACGAACGACGACGAGTGCGACGAGCCCGAGGGGACCGGCGCCTGCCCCGAGGGCAGCGACGTCGACGACTGCGCAGGGGGCGGCGGGGGCCTGTGCCCGCCCGCGTGGATCAACGACGGCGAGTGTGACGACGTGAGCGTCGGCGGGCCTTGCCCGCTCGGCTCCGACGGCAACGACTGTGACGGCGGTGGTTTCGACTGCTTCAGCGACCGGGACTGCGCGCCCGGCGAGCTCTGCGACTTCGGGGTGTGTCGTCCCGACGTGCCCGGGGCGTGTATCGCCGACTTCGAGTGCGGCTTCGGCGAGGTCTGCCAGAACGGCGCGTGCGTGGCCGCCCCCCCGGAGGCATGCCGCCAGGATTTCGACTGCAACTTCAACGAGTTGTGCATCGAGGGCGTGTGCACCCGGATCGGCGACGGCACCGAGGACTCGCTGTGCAACCCGAACATCGACCTGTGCCTCTTCGAGCTGGTCTGCGTGCCCCGGGCCGAGGGCGGCGGGGTCTGTCGACCCGGGTGCGATGCCTTCGATCCCCAGCCCGGCTGCGGCGCGAACGAGGCCTGCGTGCCCCTCGACCGCTGCATCGCCGGCTCCCGGACCTGCGACGGCGCGTGTGTCCCCAGCGACGGCTGCGACGGGCTCAACAACGAAGAGGTCTGCGGCGGCCCATCGGGCTGCGCGGTCTACCCCCCGGCCACGCTCTGCACGCCCGTGGGCAACGTGCCCTTCGGACGCGCGTGCGACCCCGCGGCGGGGCAGAACTGCGCGGCGGGGCTCCTGTGCCAGTACGGGGCGTGCTTGCCGCCCTGCAGCGCCGAAGCGGCCTGCCCGGGCATGCCCGCGAGCCTCCAATGTGTCGACTACTCGGCGCGGGTGCCCGGACTGAGCTTCTGTCTCGAGGTCTGCGACCCCATCGCGCAAGCCGGCTGCCTCGCGAACCAGCGCTGTGCCGTCATCGAGCAACTGGGTGAGGGCCCGGGCGCGCGCCTGATTTCGGCGTGTATCGACGACGTGCGCGACGGCGACGGCGTGCAGGGCGACTCGTGTTTCGGTGCCGACGCCGTCGAGTACTGGGGCGACTGCACCGCGGCGCATGTGTGTGCGCCGCTCGAAGAGGACGGCGTCGACCAGTGCGGTGCGATCTGCACGGCCGAAGACACCAGCGGCTGCGCGCCGGGCGGCACCTGCTACTTCGGCCTGCTGAACCTGTCCGCGCTGGGTGTCTGCCTGGGCGAGTGCGACCCCTTCGGCGGCCAGGGCTGTGGACCGCGCGAGGTCTGCCGACCTACGCGCCCGCGCCCCGGCGACGCCGCGAACCTCGTCGTGGGCATCTGCACCAACGACAACGACGACGCCGCGGACGGCGAGCGGTGCTTCGAGAGCTTCGAGCCCGGTCGAAGCGACTGCGCGGCGGGCTACGCGTGTGTCTCGCCGGCCGGCGCGAACGACCTGTGCCGGCGCCTCTGCGACGAGACCCACCCCTGCCCCGCGGGCGTCATGTGCCGCGGCGGCGTGCTCGGCACCCCGGCGCTCGGCTACTGCGACGGCTGAGCCGCCGCGGTCTTGGCAGGCTGCTGAAAAAGGCAGCCTGCCCGGGCCAGGATGGCCCGGCGGAATCACCGAGGCTTTGAAAAAGCCGAATGATTCCGGGAGCGGAGCCGAAAAAGCCCAAGGACGGACTTCTTCAGCGTCCTGTCAGAACGAGAGGCCGAGGTTGAAGTTCAGGTTCGGATTCAGGGCGCTGGCCTCGTCCGACGAAGTCGTCTCGCCGTCCGTCGCCTCGGCCTGGACGGCGAGGAAGAGCACCCCACCGTTCAGGTCGATGAAGAAGCCCGAGTCCCACACCCACTTGTAGCCGATGATCGGGCCGACCCCGAGGCCGTTGCCCACGCCGGTCGCGCGTTCGGTCTCACCGGAGACATGGGCGTACATGAGCTCGAGGCCCGCCAGGGCGCCCTCTTGCGCGGTCCCGTAGAAATAGTAACGACCCTGGGCGCCGACCTCGTAGACGGTGAACTTGTCGGAGGACGTCTCCCCGCTCTCCGTCGTCTCGATAGAGACGGTTCCGGCGCCCGCGACCAGCGCGACCGAGAACTGAGGGCTCACGAGCAGCTCGGCGGTGACCTCGAAGACAGGGAACGCGAGGTGGAGCGGCGACACGGACAGCGCGACCGAGTTCTCATGCTTCTCGGGAGCCGCGCTTGCAGCGGTGGCGTAGCCGACCAGCAGGACCGGGAGTGCGATTCGGAGGGTACGCATCCCGGGACCGTGGCAGCGCGTCAGGAACGTGTCCAAGCAAATCGCTTTGTACTGCGAGCAGGCTGCTGAAAAGGCAGCCTGCCCGGGCCAGGACGGCCCGGCGGAATCACCGAGGCTTTGAAAAAGCCGAATGATTCCGGGAGCGGAGCCGAATTCACTTCGGCGGAGCGGGGCTGAAAAAGTCCAAGGACGGACTTTTTCAGCGTCCTGATAGACTCGGTGCGCCGTTGCTCAGGGGAGTGTTCATGTTCAGCACGAGCTCGATGGCTGCGCTCTGCATTGCCCTGGCGCAAGCCGCGCCCACGGCGACCCCCGACGCGCCGCCGCCGCCCGATGCGCCCGCGCCGGCGTCGAGCGTGCTCGTCGAAGTGCCCCCCGACCTCGTGGTCTTCAAGGCCGGTGGCATGGCGCGGGGTGTGATCCTCGAGGCCTTCCCCGACGGTCCGGTGAAGTTCCGCTCGGCGGACGGTGAGACACGCGTGCTCGATCGCACAACCCTCGCCTACTTCGGCCCGGCCTCGGGTTTCACGCCGCCGTCGCCTGCGTCGCCCCCGTCGACCGCTCCGCCCGTGGTCGAAGCGGCGGGCGCGCCCAACACGGGGAGCGTGCGTTTCGAGAGCACGCCACCCGGTCTCACGATGTTCACCTCCGTGGGTCGCACTGTGGCCCACACGACAGCGTACATGGGGCGCGCCGGCTGGGGGAGCGCCGCGACGCGGGCCGAAGCGTGGGAGCGGGTCTGCATGTCGCCGTGCACCGCGACCCTCGAGGGCACCCAACACCGCTTCGGCCTCGCCCTCGGCGACGGTGACCCCATCGAGGTGGGCGAGTACGACGTGGCACCAGGCGCCCGCCTCGTCGGGACCTACACCACGAACAGGGCGACCCGCGTCGGGCTCATCGCGGCCGGGGCCGGGGCGTTCATCGCAGCCATCGTCTCGTGGCCGGAAAGCAACTGCTCGGCCGGCGGTCGTTGCGAACAGGGATCGGTGGTCCTTCCGACCGTTCTCCTCGTGCTCGGCACGGCCCTGATGGGCGGCGCAGCGCTCGTGCCCGACGACGCCACACTCGAGGTCGCGCCCTCGCGACCGTGAGCGCCGCTCGCGCGTCTGGTGTAGGGTCCGTGCGCGACGGCGGGCGGACCCATTCCCACGTGAGCGAGAGGCGACGATGGACATTGCGCAGTGGCTATTCGAGAACGTGACCCAAAACGGTGAGGCGATGGCCTGGTTCGGTCGCTCGGCGGAGGGCACCGTCATCGACGGGCGCGAGGCCGAGACCGCGGAACGGCGCATCACCAAGGCCTACAGGGAGTTGCTCTCGGGTTACGAGACCGATCCCGGCACGGTGCTGAAGACGACCCGCCTGCTGGAGCCCGACGAGCGGCCTGGGCTGGTTTCAGTCGAACACATCAACTTTTTCTCCATTTGCGCGCATCACTTCCTGCCTTTCTTCGGGCAGGTCTCGATCACTTATCGACCCGGGGATCGCATCCTGGGCCTGGGCAAGTTCCCTCGCCTGGTGCAGGCCTACAGTCGCCGATTCCAGATCCAGGAAGACCTGGTGCGCGACCTGGCGCTCGAGGTCATGCGCTCGGGCCGCGCCCAGGGCGTGCGGGTCACGAGCGAGGCGCGTCACCTGTGCATGTGCAGCCGCGGCCCGTCGGACCACACGGTCATGACCCGCACCGAGTACACGGCAGGGCGCCTCGAGTGAGGCCGCTCTGGCCGCTCCTGGCCTTCGTGCTGCTGACTGCGAGCGCGTGCATCGCGTCGGCGGCGGAGAAGCCCCTCGAGTTTCGTGGGCCGTCGCTCGTCGCGCGGCTCGACGCCGTCACGCTGGCGCAGAAGCTGAGCCCGCGCCGACTCACCGTCTTCGAGCCCATCGAGCACAAGGTGGTCGAGTTCGAGGGCTTCGACGCCCGCGAGGTCCTCGACCTGGCCTACGGCCCGAAGTGGCGTACGAGCGAAGAGCTCCTGATGACGTGCCTCGACGGCTTCCAGCCCTCCGTCCCGGCGCAGCGGTTCATCGACCACACCGCGCTCATCGCCTACAAGCGCCTGGACCAGCCGCAGCAGTTCACGGTCGCGAAGTCCGACGGCAAGTCCACGAAGACCGTCGAGCTCGGGCCCTGGTACCTGGTGTGGGAGAATCAACGGGACCAGGTCGTGCGCGCCGACCTGGACTACGGCTGGCCCTACCAGCTCGTGGCCTTCGAGCCCGTACGGTTCCTCGACCGCTTTCCGAAGCTGGCCCCGGGCGCGAAGGCGAGCCCGGCGGCGCAGCGCGGTTTCCTCGCGTGGCGGATGCACTGCCAGAAGTGCCACATGCTCAACGGTGAGGGCGGCGAGATCGGCCCGGAGTTGAACCGTCCGATGAACGTCACGGAGTACTGGCAGCCGAAGCCGCTGCGGCAGTGGGTGCTCGAGCCGACCTCGGTGCGGGTGCCGAATCGTATGCCCCCGCTGAACCCGGGCCTCCCGAACCGAGAAGCGGTCGTCGAGGACCTCATCGCCTACCTGACCGCCATGAAGGACCAGAAGCGGCCATGACGCCGAACCTGACCCCGCCCTTCGAGGCCTTCTACGCGAGCCCATGGCAACACCCGGGCCTGCTGTGGGTCGTGAACCTGGTCGGGCTCGCGCTCATCCTGGGGCGGCGCGGAGATGCGTCGCCGTCGGCGGTGCGGTGGGCGCTCGCCTGGGTCGGGGTTTCGGCGCTGGACGCGTGGCTCTCGGCGAACGTGGTGCTCGGCCTCGGCCCGCTCCCGGGCTTTACGGCGAGTGTGGTGCCGTTCTTCCTCGTGCTCTTCGGGGACGTACGGGTGTTCTGGGTGGGCGTGCACCTCAATCAACCCGGCGCGCACACCCACCAGGCGCCCGGCCTCGCGCGGCTGCCGCTCGCGCTCGCGCTCGCCCTCGTCGCGCCCATCGTCTCCTGGCTCCTGACGAACCCGTTCGTCGGGGTGTGGCCGACCGGTTGGGACCCGATGCGGACGCTCTTCCTCGCCTACGAGCTCACGTTCTTCGTCGTGATGCTCGGGCTTCGCCTGGGCCCCTGGGCGGTGCATCCCTCGGCTCGGCGCGTCGCGCACTTCTCGATGCTCTACTACGCGCTCTGGATCACGGCCGACCTCGTGATCCTGAACACCTCGGGCGAGACCCGCGACCTGGGATTCGCGCTGCGGGTCGTGCCCAACGCGCTGTACTACGGCTTCTGCGTGCCGGTGCTCTTCGGCGCCCTGCGGAGGGCGTGAGGGGCGCTCAGCCGAGCGCGCGCAGGGCGTCTCGAACGCGGGGCAGGCACGCCCGGATGGCGTCGAGACTGACCGCACCCACGCTGAAGCGCCACCAGCCTTTGTTCTTCGTGTCGCCGAACGCGCTGAAGGGCACGACGGCGCACCCGGCCTTCTCGAGCAGGTAGAGCCGCACGGCGTCCTCGTCCGTGAGGCCGCCGCGGCCCTCGAGGTCGAACTTCACGCTCAAGTAGATGGCGCCCTCGGGGGCGATGACGTCCACGGGCAGGCCCTCGGCCTTCATGGCGGCGAGGCCCTCGGCGAGCAGGTCGAGGCGCTGGTGGATACCGGAAAGGTGCTTCTCCAGGTACGCGGACATCGCCGGGGGATCGTTCAGGAGCGAGGCCGTCGCCATCTGCTCCGGGCGCGGGGCCCACGCCCCCACATGGGTCATCAGCGCCTTGATTTGCCGCGCGATGAAAGGCGGCGCGATGCACCAGCCGACCCGCAGGCCGGTGGCCGCGAAGCACTTGCTGATGGCGTCCACGAGGATCGTATACCGCGCCATCTCGGGGGCGATCTGCACGGGCGTCACGTGCGCGACGTCGCCGAAGACCAGATTGCGATAGACCTGGTCGTAGACGAGGTAGAGCAGTCGCTCGCCGCGGGCCTCGCGCCCGTGGTTCTCGGCCAGGATCGCGTCGCACAGCGCACGCATCTGGGCCTCGCGAATCATGGTGCCCGTAGGATTGCCGGGGGAGCAGAGCACGAGCATCCGGGCGCCCGGCAGGAGCGCCTTGAGGGCGTCCACGTCGGGCATGAAGTTGCCCTCGGGCGTGGTCGGCACCACGACAGACTGCGCCCCGACGAGCTGGCAGAAGTTCTTGTTGTTCCAGCTCGGCGCCGGGTAGACGACCTTCTCGCCGGGGTCGATGAGGCACCGGTAAGCGCCGTAGAGCAACGGCCGCGCCCCCGAGCCGACGACGAAGCTGTCGAGCGGGTAGTCGAGCGCGAGCTCGCGGCGCGCCTGGGCCTGAAGCGCCTGGCGCAGCTCGGCCACACCATCCGCGGGCGGGTAGTTCGTGTGCCCTTCCTGCAGCGCCTTCGTGGTGTAGGTGATGAGGGCATCGGGGACACGGAACTCGCTCGGCGCGAAGTCCCCGACCGTGAAGTCCGCGACCTGGGCCCCGGCCTTGATGCGCGCCTGCACGGCGTAGGCGATCTGCAGAATCTTGCTGCCCTGCATGCCCTTCGCCATCTGCGAGAGGCTCTGCGCTTCGACGGCCGGCGTGTTCTCGGCCGAAGGGAAGTAGTCCGCGCAGTTCAGGGGCTTCACGTCACCGCTCATCCGACGACTCCAGTGTGTGGGCAGAGGCACGCGCGACCCAAGGCCACGCACGCACCCCTACTTTGCACCGAGCGGGGGGCCCGCGTCACCCTCGACGGCGCGCGTCACGGAGCGCAAAAGACGGCGTCGCCATCGCCCTCGCACGAGGTCTCCACCTGCTGTGCCGTGACCCCGGGCGTCTGGTACACGTGGGCCACCGCCGAAGCGAGGCTCTCGTCCACGCAGGTGCCCAGCCGACCGACCACCGGACAGCCACCGCCACGAATGAACCGGCCGCCGAGGTCTGCACATCCCGCCTCGAGCTCCGGATCTTCGAGCAGGCATTCTTCGAAGTACTCGATGCAGAACCCGAACTGGGCCGACGTGTCACACGCGCCCACGGGCGCGGGGAGGTCGCAGGTCTTCTCCATCGGCGCCCCGCAGACATCAACCGGTGCCTCTGCGTTCGGCGGGTCACTCCCGTCCGGCGAACCGCCCGAGCCGTCGCTCTCGCTCTCCTCGTCGCCACACCCCATCAAGGCCATCGCGCAGAGGACCGCCACGCACTTCAGGGCAATCTTCGCCTTCATTTCTCGCGCCTATCGACGTCTGGGTTCCGTTTCGAAGTCCCCGGGGCGGCTGGCCGCGTCGGGGTTCGAACGGTCTTTCTGAACTCGGCGGCCCATCTTCGCGCGGTCGATACGATACGTACCGAGAGCGTTCGCGGCGGTCCTCGAGTCAGTTCACAGTGCGCCGGTCGGTGGCGGGGCGTCGCCCTCGACGGCGCGGTGCGCCATGTAGCTCGACCGCACCAACGGACCCGCCTCGACGTGCTTGAAGCCCATGGCGCGGCCGACCTCGGCGAGCCGCGCGAAGGTGTCGGGGGAGACCCAGCGCTCGACGGCGAGGTGCTTCACCGTGGGGGACAGGAACTGCCCCAGGGAGAGGATGTCGCAGCCGTGCTCGCGCAGCTCGAACATCACACTCTCGACCTCTTCGTCCGTCTCACCGAGCCCGAGCATGAGTCCGGTCTTGCTGAGCACGCCGCGCGCGTGAATCTGCTGAAGGCACGCCAGAGACTGGGCGTAGTTGGCCTCGCGGCGCACGCGCCGGTAGAGCCGCGGCACGGTCTCGACGTTGTGCGCGACGATGTGCGGATCGGCGTCGAGGACCAGGTCCATGGCCGCGCGGTTGCCCTGAAAGTCCGGCACGAGCAGCTCGACGGTGACGTGCGGCGTGCGGGTGCGGATCGCCCGAACGGTGGCGGCGAAGTGCGCGGCGCCGCCGTCCGGTAGGTCGTCGCGGTTCACGCTGGTGATGACCGCGTGTTTGACGCCCATGCGGTCGATGGCGAGCGCCGTGTGAGCCGGTTCGTCGGCATCGAGTGCGCCGGGTTTGCCCTTGCCCACGGCGCAGAAGCCGCAGTGCCGCGTGCACACATCGCCCATGAGCATGAAGGTCGCGGTGCCGGCGCTCCAGCACTCGTCGATGTTCGGGCAGCGCGCCTCTTCGCAGACCGTGTGCAGCTTGAGGTCGCCCTTCAGGCGTTTGATCTCGTCGAAGGTGGCGTTGCGGCTGTACCGCACGCGCAACCAGTCGGGGCGCGGGCCCGGCTCGCGTTTGCGCACGCGGGGCTTCGGCTCCTCGAGCTGGGTCAGGTCGTTCGGGGGCGATGCGCTCATGCCGCGACCTCCTCGATGCGCAGAGTCCGCTCGAAGGCCCGCGCGAAGTGGAAGACGGCGCGCTCCGCCACCTCGGCCATGGGGAGCTCTCGACCGAGCTCGCGGGCGAGGCTCGTGACACCCTTGTCCCGCAGGCCGCAGGGCACGATGAGCTCGAAGTCCTCCAGCGCCGTGTTCACGTTAAGCGCGAAGCCGTGGTTCGTGACCCAGCGGCGGACCCGCGCCCCGAGCGCGCCGATCTTGCGCTCGGGCTCGGCGAGCCACACACCCGGCAGCTTGGGGCGCGTCGCCGCGCTCAGACCGTAGTCCGCGACGGTGTCGATCATCGTCCGCTCGAGGCCGTCCACGAACCGACGGATGTCGCGGCGAGCGTTGCGCAGGTCGAGGATCGCGTAGCCGACGAGCTGGCCCGGGCCGTGGTAGGTGGCGTCGCCGCCGCGGTCGGTCTCGACGACCTCGATGCCGCGCGCCGCCAGCATTTCCGCTGATGCGAGCACGTGCTCCCGACGCGCGTCCCGCCCGAGCGTCACGACCGGCGGGTGCTCCACGAGGACCAGCGTGTCCTCGCCCTCACCCGCGTGGTGTGCCGCGACGAGGCGGTCCTGGAGCGCCCAGGCGTCCCGGTAGGCCATCCGGCCCACGTGGAGGACACGCAGCGTGCGCGCGGCGGGGTCCGGGTTCACAGGGCCGTTTCGTCGAAGTTCTCGAGCGTCTTCTTGATGTGGCCCATGAACTGGTCGGCGACGGCGCCGTCGATCACCCGATGGTCGAAGCCGAGCGTCAGGTAGCCGCAGGTCTTGATCACGATCGAGTCGCTGCCGTCGGGCAGCGTCACGACCTTGACCCGCTTCTCGATGGTGCCCACCCCGAGGATGGCCACGGTGGGCTGCGGGATGATCGGCGTGCCCCACTGGCTGCCGAAGATGCCCGGGTTGGTGATCGAGAACGTCAGCCCGGAGACGTCGTCCGGCTGGAGCTTCTTGTTGCGGGCGCGGTCGCCGAGGTCGTTGATGGACCGAGACAAACCGAGCACGTTGAGCTCGTCCGCGTTCTTGACCACGGGCACGAGGAGGCCCCAGTCCAGAGCCACCGCGATGCCGAGGTTGATCTGGCCGCGGTAGGTGACCTGCTCGCCGTCGTGGCTCGAGTTCACGATGGGAAAGGCCCGCAGCGCGTCGACGGCGGCCTTGGCGAGGAAGGCCGTGAACGTGAGTTTCGCCCCGCGCGCCTCGTAGGCGGCCTTGTGTTTGCGGCGGAGCTGGTCGACCCGGCTGTAGTCGACCTCGAAGCACGTGTGCACGTGGGCGGAGTAGTGCTTCGACTGGATCATGCGGTCGCTGATGGTGCGGCGCATCGGGGTCATCGGCTCGACGCGGTCGCTGACACCGGCGTGCACGGCGACCTTCGGGATACCGAGCTCGACCTTACCGGCCGCGGGCCGCGCGGGGGCCGCGGGGGCCGCCACGGCCGCGGGGGCCGCCACGGCCGCGGGCTTCGCCGCGCCGCCGGCCGCGATGTAGGCCTCGAGGTCCTTGCGGGTCACGCGGCTGTCGAGGCCGGTCCCCGTGACCTCGGCGAGGGCGATCCCATGCTCCTCGGCGAGCTTGCGCACGACCGGGGTGCTGCGTGTCTGCCGCAGCTCGGCGGCGGTCATCTCGGCGCGGGCCTTCTCGACGACCGGCGCGGGGGCCGGCGCCGCGGGGGCCGCTGCAACCGCCGCCGGAGCCGCCGCCGCAGCGGGCGCCGCCGCAGCAGCGGGCGCCGCCGCCGCCCCCGCCGACTTCTCGCCCGCGGCGCCGATGGCACCGACCACGGCGCCGACCTCGACGGTCTGCCCCGCGACCACGCGAATCTCGAGCAACACGCCGGCCTCGGGGGACGGGATCTCCGCGTCGACCTTGTCCGTGGTGATCTCGAAGATGGGCTCGTCGCGGTCGACCGAGTCGCCCACGTTCTTGAGCCACCTCACGATGGTGCCCTCGGCCACGGACTCGCCCATCTGGGGCATGATGATATCGGTCGCCATTTCAGTACCTCAGAAGCCAACGCGCCTGGGTGACGATGTCCTCGACCTGCGGCAGGAAGGCCGCCTCGAGGGTCTTGTTGTAAGGAACGGGGGTGTCCGGGGCGGTGACGCGCCGCACGGGCGCGTCCAGCCACTCGAATGCGAACTCGTTGATTCGACTCGTGATTTCGCCCGCGAGTCCGGCCGTGCGGGTGTCCTCGTGCACGATGAGCACACGCCCGCCGCACTCCCGGACCGCCGCGACGATGGCCGCGTCGTCGAGCGGTTGGAGAGTGCGCAGGTCCACGACCCGGACCTGGGCGCCGTCCTCCGAGGCGATGCGCTCCGCGGCCTCGAGGGCTTTGTGGACCATCATGCCGTAGGTGATGATCGCGAGGTCCTGCCCGTCGCGGCGGATCGCGGCGCGACCGAGCTCACCCACGGCCTCTCGGCCCGGGAGCTCTTCGCGGAGCGCGGGCGCGCGATACAGGCCCTTGTGTTCGATGAAGAGCACCGGGTTCGGGTCCCGAATCGCGGCCTTGAGGAGCAGCTTCGCGTCCGCCGCGGTGGAGGGCTGCACGACCTTGATACCCGCGGTCTTGAGGTAATACACCTCGACGCTCTGGCTGTGGAACGGTCCGCCACCCGTGGCGCCGCTGGGCCCGCGCACCACGATGGGCACCGGGGCGCCCCAGCGGTAGTGGCACTTCGCGGCGAAGTTCGTGAGCTGGTCGAAGCCGCACGAGAGGAAGTCGAGGAACTGGATCTCGGCGACCGGGCGAAGGCCCATGAGCGCCGCGCCGGTGGCCGCGCCGATGATGCCGGCCTCGGCGATGGGGGTGTCGATGACCCGCTGCGCCCCGAAGCGCTCCCGGAAGCCCTGCGTGAGCTTGAACGCGCCGCCGTAGGCGCCGATGTCTTCGCCGAGCAGGAAGACGCGTTCGTCGTCTTCCATCTCTTCCCACAGCGCCTCGCGGAGCGCCTCGAGAAAGGTCTTCACGGCCATCGGATTAGATGTGGATCGCGTGGCCGAGCGTGGCGTGCGCCGCCTCGACGACGGCCTCGGACAGCGTGGGGTGGGCGTGGATCGTGCGCGCCAGCTCTTCGAGCGTGAACTCGTTCTTCAACAACGGTCCGGCCTCGGCGATCAGGTCCGTGGCGCGGGGGCCGATGATGTGCACGCCGAGGATCTGGTCGTGGCAGCCGGCGTCGGCGACGATCTTCACGAAGCCGTCCGTCTGGTTGAGGATCCGGGCCTTGCCGATGGCGCTGAAGGGGAACTTGCCGACCTTCACGTTGAAGCCCCGCTTGCGGGCCTCGCGTTCGGTCAGGCCGAGGCTCCCGATCTCGGGGCTGCTGTAGGTCGCTCCCGGGCACTGGAGCCAGTCGATGACGGGCGGGTTCAACCCGGCGAGGTGCTCCACGGCGACGATGCCCTCGTTGCTCGCCGCGTGCGCGAGCTGAGGCTTGCCGAGCACGATGTCCCCGATGGCGTAAACACCCGGCTCGCCCGTGCGCTGGAACCCATCGACTCGAATGAAACCCCGCTCGAGCTCGACGCGTGTGCCCTCGAGACCGCAGCCCTCGGTGACCGGTCGGCGCCCGACGGCCACGAGCATGTGCGACGCGTTCACGGGCGGGAGCTCACCCTTCGGGCCCGCGAGCGAGGCCCGCACACCGTTCTCGAGCACCTCGACGCCCGTGACGTTGGTGCCCGTGTGCACATTGATGCCGCGCTTGCGATACACCCGCTCGAACTCGGCGCTGACCTCGTCGTCCTCGACGGGAACGAGCCTGTCGGCCAGCTCGACGAGGGTGACCTCACACCCGAAGCTCCTGTAAACACTGGCGAATTCGACGCCGACGGCGCCAGCGCCCAGCACGAGCAGGTGACGCGGCATCTCGTCGAGCTCGAGCAGCTCGTCGCTCGTGAGGACCCGCTTGCCGTCGATCTCGATGGTGGGGAGCCGGCGCGGCACGGAGCCCATGGCGAGGATGACGTGCCGGGTCTCGAGCACCTGCTCGCCCTTGGGCCCGACCACCTTCACGCGGCCCGGACCCGCGAGGCTTCCGTGGCCCTGCACGAGGTCGACCTTGTTCTTCTTCAGCAGGAAGGTGACGCCCCCGGCGTTCTGCTGCACGACCTTGGCCTTGCGGCGATGCACACCGCCCAGATCGACGCGCGGCTCTCCGCCGATCTCGATCCCGAACTCCCGCGCGTGGAGCGCGTGCTCGAAGACCTCGGCGGACTCGAGGAGCGACTTCGTGGGGATGCAGCCGCGCAGCAGGCACGTCCCGCCGTGTTTCGAGTCCTTCTCGACGATGGCCGTCTTCAGGCCGAGCTGACCGGCTCGAATCGCCGCGACATACCCGCCCGGTCCACTGCCGATGACCACGACGTCATACTGCACGCTCGCCATGCGACTCTGCTCCACCCGTCTGATTCCGAGGCCCGGGGATTAAGCCCCACGGGGCCTCGGGAAGCAAGGCGAGCGCGGCGTCTCAAGGCCCCGGGCGGCAGATCCCGGGGCGCGCTTCGAAGCACTCCCGATCGTTCCACCCGCCCTCGAGGCCGGGGTCGAGGACCACGCAGTTCTGGGCCTCTCCGCCGTTCGGCCGACCGTCGGCCCACGCCAGGAACTCCGCGACGCTGCCGTCGGCTCGCCGCCAGACCCCCTCCTCCTCCGTGTCGTTCAGACCGAGCCAGGTCTCGCCGCCGATCAGCTCCAGCGCGAGCAGCGCCAGCGCGCGCTGCTCAGGGCCGGATTCGGGCGTGACCAGTGAGCCCCCGAGCTCGACGCAGCGCCCTTGGGCCGTCGGCGCGTCTAGAGGCTCCGGGCACACCCAGCCGAGGAAGTCGGGGCGCTCGACGGGGAAACACGGGGGGGGCGTGCAGTCCGGGTTGCACGCGTCGCCGGGCTCGAGGTTGCCGTCGTCGCAGCCCTCGCCGTCCTCGCGCTGGCCGTTGCCGCAGACCGGGTCCGCGGGCGGCGGAGGCGGCTCGCGAGGGCCGAGCGCGGCCAGCAGCACGCCCTTGCGGCGCGCCCAGTAGTCCAGTGTCCCGGGCAGGTTGTCCTCGAAGGACCGGACGTCCCGCGCCACGTTCGGCTCCTGGAGCGGTGCGGTCGCGAGGACGCGACGCACGGCGTCCATGCGCGCGCTGGCCCGTTCTACGTCCCAGAGGTCCGTGGCGAGGTGCATGAGGGCCTCGCGGAAGCGCAGGTCGAGCTCCGGCAGCTCGCGGATCCGCTGCGCCAGACGACCGTTCGGCCAGGCCAACGGGTCGAAGTAGAGGTCACCGAAGAGCTGGTCCATGCCGTGGGGCATGAAAACGAACCGACTGTCGCTCGGACGCCGGTAGATGTAGTGGTTGTTGACGTTGTAGGCGTAGCCGTCCCAGTGCAGGAACGCGGCGTCCAGGGCGTAGCCGAGGATGAACCGGCGAAGATCGAGGTTCGCGGTCATCACCTCGATGAAGCGCTCGTCGGGCGTGTCGCGCACGAGGGCGGCGAAGGCGATGAGGTCCTCGCGGGTCCGCCCCTCGTCCTCGTCCTTGAGCGCCATGTGGTCGATGTCGTAGACGAAGTCGGCGCAGCACGGCCCCTCGTAGAGGTTGCCGTCGTCGTCGAAGCGGCCGAACCAGCGCTTCAGGAACTCGTCGTCGATGGACTCCGCGAGCACGTAGATGCCGTAGACGAAGCCGTTGAGGGTCACGACCGCGTGGGCGGTGCGCGCCGCCGGCAGGCCCATTCGACGCGCGACGTCGTAGCCCAGGTGCTCGTGCAGGAAGCTCGCGTCCTGGATGGCGTTGTTGAGTCGAAGGCGCTCGAGGCCGAAGAGGGTCTGGTCGTCCTCGAACTCGTCGAAGCGGAGGCTGAAGCCCGGCTTGCCGCCGAGGCCCGACACGGAGCCGATGCCGCCCTTCTGGCGCACGCCGGCGTTCGGCAGTCGCACGCCGTCGAAGACCACGTCGCAGGGGATGCGGTTCTCGCGGTCGTACTCCAGGGCCTCGAGGTGTCGCTCGTCGACCTCGAGCTCCACGACGTGCAAGACGGTGGGGTCGAAGACACGGTCCGTCGGATCTTCCTCGGGGGCGGGCGGTTGCGTCGGTGGCGCGGTCGGCGGGGTCGTCGGCGGGGTCGTCGGCGGGGTCGTCGGCGGGGCCGTCGGCGGGGTCGTCGGCGCGTCGGTCGGCGGGGCCGTCGGCGCATCGGTCGGCGGGGTCGTCGGTGCGTCCGTCGGCGGCGACGGTCTCGCGTCGGGCGGGGGCCCCGTGCCGCTGTCGGCGGACGGTGCGACCGCGTCGGCTCGGGGCGCTTCGCTCACGGCCTCTTCGGCGCCGCACGCCCAGAGCAGTCCCGCCAGGCCAAAGGCCGAGAACGATCGTGTGCGGCTCATGGTGTCTCCTCGGGCGCGGGTGCTTGCGCGGGGCTCACCTGAACGACGAGGTCGGCCCCGCCTGCGGACCGATCGTACCCGTCGAGGACCACGAAGTAGTCCCCGGGTTCGAGCGCGGGCAACGACAGCGCGGACGCGACCCCGTTCGCGTCGTCGTTGCAGGCGAGCTCCGTGGCCGCGTCGTCGCAGACCCGGCGCACGAAGAGCACGGTGTCGTAGTCGTTGTTTTCGATGACGAGCGAGACGTCGGAGCGCTCGTCGAGGGTCAGCACCACGACCTGCTCGGGCCCGCGCGCCCCACCGCCGCAGGTGGCCTCGTAGAAACTGCGTCCCGCGGTTCGCAGCGACAGGCGAGTCTCACCGGGGCCGCGCACGCGGGTCACGGGCACGTCGGCTTCGCAGCTCGGCGCCTCGGTCACTGTGCCGGCGAACCGACACTGCGGATCTTCGGGGTAGTCCGTCACGCCGTCCGCATCGTCGTCGAGACCGTTGCCGCACTCCGGCAGGGGCTCGGGCTCATCGCCCTCGTCGTCGTCGAGCTCCAGAGCGCAGCCCGGATCGGCGCGGTCGATCCGGTCGTCACCGTCGTTGTCGAGCCCATCGTTGCAGGCGCGTACCAGGGAGTCGATCGTGGCGCGCACCACACATGGGGTGCCCGCGCCCGTAGGGTCGACGGACGCCTCGACCGCGACGTAGAGCGGCCCCGCCGGCACGTCTTGAAGCACCAGGGGGCCCGCCGCGAAACGAGGCCGACAGTCCACGAAACCGTCGGAGCAGGCCGAGAACGCGGCCAGGGCCCGGGGCGCCCGACCTTCCGCATCCTCGACCCAGAGCTGGACCCGCGAGCGACGCTCCACGGGCAGCACGAACCAATGCTCCAAACCGGGCCGGTCCGCGCACGGCAGGTCGAGGCGGTCGTCCGTTGCGGGGGCATCGACGACCGCTGAACGCGACTCGGAGCGTTCGTCCACCCGCTCGACCGTTTCGAGCGGACGGACCGAGAGGTCGGGGCCGCAGACGCTGCCCTCCGTCCATCGCGCCGGGCCCGTGCAGGCGGGGTCCTCGGGCCAGTCCGTCAGCCCGTTCTCGTCGTCGTCCAGCCCGTTGCCGCAGCTCGGGGCCGGGTCGGGATCGGTCTCGTCCAGGTCGCCGGCGCCGCTGCAGCCCGGGTCCTCGGCGTCGACCCGCCCATCGGCATCGTCGTCGGCGGCGTTGTCACAGTCGGGTGTGGGGGCGGGGCTCAGGGCAACGTCCAGGGTCGCCGAGAGGGCGCCGCCCTCGACGTCTCGGGCCTCGACGACGATGAAGTAGGTGCCCGGAGACAGAGTCGCCGAATCGATGCGCGCCGCGGTCCCCGCGCCCGAGTCGTCGTCACAGGCCACGGGCGCGGCGCTCGGATCGCAGCCTGCGTAGAGGCCGAGCACCGTATCGCGGGGCGTGTCCAGGACCTCGAGGCGGACCTGCGTCGCGGCGTCGACGGTCAACGCGAAGACCTGCTCGACGAGCCCGCGCTCCGTCGGTGCGCAGGTGGGGAAGGCGTCCAGCGCGGCGAGTGTGTCGAAGGGCAGGCGCCCGCCCTCGGGGGGCACCGTGAGCGCCCCTGGGGCGGCGGGGCAATCCACGAACGGGGGCGGCACGTCGCCCCGGGGTGGCCCCAGGTTCACCTCGAGGGTCGCGTCGATGGCCGGCTCGAAGGCGTTGCTCTCGGCCACCAGGAAGACCCGGCCCGGCGCCACCAGGTCCGCTTCGACCGTCGCCGCGCCGAAGACGGGCGCGTCGCAGGCGGTCTCGCTGTCCGCGGCGTCACAGTCGGTGCGCAGCGAGAGCTGGACGCCGCCGCCCAGCGCCTGGAGCCGCGCGGAGAGCCGCCCGGCGCGGTCCACATCCATCGCGAAGACCCGCTCCCGACCGAAGCCGGGGCCGCACACCGGCGACTCGAGTCGGCCGACGCCGCTCCCCAGGTCGACCTCGAAGCGTCCGCCCGACGGCCCCAGGGCGAAGAACGAGACCGCGGCTTCACAGACGCTGGCTTCAGCGCCGCCCTCGGCGGTGGCGCACTGCGGATCGGCGGGGAAGTCCGTGCGCCCATCGGCGTCGTCGTCGATCCCGTTCGAGCACACACGCACGGCCGCCGGAGGACCCGCATCCGCAGGGTCCGAGTCCGCTTCTACGGCGACGTCGGCCGGGGGGGCCGCGTCCTCGACCGGTGGCGGGGTCCCGGCGTCCACGGGAGCGCCATCCGCCGGCTCGGGCCGCGCCGCGTCGGCCGGGGGCATCGCGTCGGGGTCGGGGTCGGGTGCAACGTCGGCGTCGGCCGCGCGGGCGTCGTTCTCCGGCCCTGGGGTCGCGTCGCGGGCGGCATCACCACCGCCGCCTCCGCAGGCGCACACGAGCGCAAGGAGAGGGACGACGACGACGCGGCGGGGGAGGTCAGCGGCCACCTCGACGGGGTAGCACACCGAGGCTGTCACGTGAAAGTGCAGTCGTTGTCACCGACCGATCTCGGCGGTCACGCCTGCGGTGCGGCCCGGTGCTCGGCGTAGACGCCGTCGCGCCACTCGACCAGGTCCGCGTAGGACGTCGCGAGCTCGGGCGTGGTGAAAGCGGCTCGGGTTGCGCGACCGAGGCGCAGGTAGGGTTTGCCGGGCGGGGCCACGAAGTGCAGTGCGACCGCCATCAGCAGGTCCGCGTAGGTGAGTCCCCGACCCACGAGGTGCGTGCGCCCGACGAGCCCGGCCCGCAGCTTCGCCAGCCCGGCGGCGAGCCGCTCCAGGGCCACGCTCTCTGGCGCGGCATCGAGGCCGTACTTGCGGGTCAGGTACTGGATGCCCACTTGCGCGAAGGGACCTGCCACCGACCGCAGCGCCTTGGGCACACTCTCGGCCTGAGCCTCGGGATCCCGCGCGACCCGCGCGGTGGCGAGCACCCGCCCGGCCGCGAGCATGTCTTCGCCCGTCTCGTTCCAGGCCCGAATCGCCTCCAGGTCGGCGTCGGGCAACAGCGGCGCGCGGCCTTGCGCCCGTAGGATGTCCGCGCGTCGCGCGATGTCGAAGGAGTCCGTGTGCGCGCCCGTCTCGTCGAAGAGAACGGGGACCGTCACGCGGCCGGTCCACTGACCCAGCCGATACCGCAGCCGCGGCATGCCGAAGACCGGCAGGTACTCCTCGCGTGTGTAGTCCACGGCCTGGAGTTCGAGCGCCCATCGAGCCTTCTCGGACCAAGGCGAGTAGTGAATGCAGACGAGGGTGCGTGCGGTGCCCATGCCGGTCATTCCTGCCCGAGATCACCCATCGGGTCCTCGAGGACGCCCGAGTTGGAGTTGCCGTCCCCGGGCTTGGCGCTGCTGAGGGCCTCGATGCTGTCCAGCAGGTCGTCGCTGAGGAGCGTCGGCAGCTCCGCCTGGGTGCCGGCGCCGGTCTCGATGAACGCCAGCGAGGCCGCGCTCGGGGCCGACGCGTCCGCGTGCGGGCGCAGCGCGAGGATGGTCTGCCGCGCCTGGGGCGAGAGCCGGTGCAGGTCGCGCAGGCCCCGCAGCGCGCGGGCCAGGTGCTGCATGTCGGGCAACCGCTCCATCCCCCCCGCTTCGAGGTTGCCCATCGCCGCGCCGACCAGGCCGTCCAGGTAGGGCGAGAACGGGCCCAGGGGTCGCAAACGGCTCGGCAGCAGGTCCCCGGGATCCGAGGCCGTGAGCAGATAGTGCAGGATCGCCCCCACCGCCCACCGATCGTCCGCCGGTCGGGGCTGGGCCCCTCCCCGCACGCCCGGAGACGCGAAGACCGGGTCCGGGAGCGGGGGCTGGATCGAGTGTCGGAAGAGCTGCCGGGGAATCCCCAGATCGACGACCCGCAGGGTCTCCGTGCGGTCCGAGGGCAGGAGGATCGACGATGGTCGAAGCTCGCCCAGGACACGGCCGCGGGAGTGCAGTCGACCGATCGCGTCCGCCAGCATGACGGCGATCTGGAGCGCCGCGACGGGCTCCATCGGCCCCTGCTTTGTGATGTGGGCATCGAGGGCGCGGCCGACGATGGGCGGCAGCACCGCGAAGGCGCGGTGGTCGACGGTCTGTCCGGCGTAGATCCACGAGAGGATGGGCAAACCGACGAGCGCGCGATTCTTCTGCAGCTCGAGCTTCATGTCCGCGAGCCAGGCCTCGACCTCGCTGCCGACCAGGTCGGGGAAGACGATGGTACAGGGCGCACCATCGGGCTTGATCTCACCCTGGAAGGCCTGGCCGACGAGCCATCGACCGAGGCGACGCGCCGCGCGGAACTGCTTGGAGTCACCCGCTTCAATCGGCCCCGCGTTGACCGGGGTCTTTGAGCGTTTCGAGCCACGGGGGAGAGGCGGAGGCGCGGGCATTGGCCCGAGTCTACTTCGAGGTGTCGTCGGAGACAGCGAGAATCGCGCGTCGGACCTCGGCGACGTCCGTCCGCAAGGTGCCCAAGACCTTCCGCGCGATACGCTCCGCGCCCCCTTCGAAGAGCGGGCGAAGCCGCTCGAACGCGTCCCGGGCGCGCTGGGCGTGGCTCGTGAGGGCCTCGGCGAGGCCCTCGATCGGACTCGGTGCGCGGGGCGGAGGCGCGGGGGCCGACCCCTTGGCGGGGGGCCGGGCGCGTTCGAGGGCTTGCCGCAACGACTGCGCGCGCGTCCGCCACTGCTGCGCGAGCAGGGGCTCGAGGCCGGGGGCTCCGGCCTGCGCCTCCACCAGCCCGACGGCCGTCGCGACGGCGACCTCCGCCGCGACCGCTCCCTCGTGCCAGCGGGCTTCAGCGGCCGGCAACGCGAGGCCAGCGCTCCGGGCCCGCGCGGCCGCCTCGAGATCGACCCCGAGTCGCTTCTTCAGCTCGTCGCGGGTGGACTCGGCGAGGCGAACCAGGCGCGCGGCCTCACGTTTGCGTTCGACGACGAGGTCCTCGCAGCGCAAGTGCGCGCGCGCGAGGTCCGCGACGGCCAACGTTTCGGCCTTCACCAGCGCGGCCCGCGCGGCGTCGAAGCGTCCGCTCGCGAGGGCGGTGCGGGCGGCGTCGACGGCGGCCCGCGCCCTCTCGACGCCCCCCTCTTCGAACCGCGCTTGAACCTGCGTCTCGAGCTCACGCGCCCACGTCTCGAGGGTGTCGGCGGCGGCGCCGGCCTCCCGTGCGCGGGCGCCGAGATTCTCGGGCAGGGGCGCGGATCGCGGCGCCGCCGTCAGGCGCTCACCGAGGCGTCGGGCTTCGGCCGCCGCCGCCTCCAGCGTCTCGATGCGTCGCTCGGCGACCCGCAGCGCCTCGTGGGCCTCGCGGGGCTCCGCGGGGGGGGGCCGTGGTCGTACGCGCGGCGCGCTCGACCTGGCTGCGACGGGAGACGTCGGTCGCTCGCCGCGGCGGCGTCGCAGCCGAATCTCGGCGAGGGCGGCGTTCAGTCGCTTGGTCTCTTCCTCGGCCCGCTGCACGGCGATCGGCCCCTCGGCCTGGACGCGGTCGGGGTGGCTCGCCGTGACCTTCGTCAACCACGCGGCCTTCACCTCGGCGTCGGTCGCCGTGGGCGGCACGCCGAGAACACGGTACGGGTCGAGCGCGGTCACGACGACCTACCTCGCCCGAAGGCCGGGTCCCAAGCAAGTTCGCGACACCGTTACGCGTTGACGACCATCGCGGCGTCCGCGACCGACTCCGCGTCGTACAGGTGGCCCATGCGCGCGGCCTTCGTCTCCAGGTAGCCGCGGTTCACGGCGTGCACGCCCGTCAGGAGCCGGCGTCGACCCGAGACCCGCACACCCGAGGCCTCCAGCGCCGCGATCTTCAAGGGGTTGTTGGTCAGGAGCTGGACCGAAACGACCCCCAGGCCCCGCAGCATGTCCACGGCCACATCGTAGCAGCGCGCGTCGTCCGGCAACCCCAGGAGGCGATTCGCCTCGAGGGTGTCGGCGCCCGCCTCCTGCAGCGCGTAGGCGCGGATCTTGTTGCCGAGGCCGATGCCGCGCCCCTCTTGGCGGAGGTAGAGCACCACGCCGCGGCCCGCGCGCTGGACGGCCGCGAGCGCGGCCTCGAGCTGCGCGGCGCAGTCGCACTTGAGAGAGCCGAAGACCTCGCTGGTGAGACACTCGGAGTGGACCCGGCACAGCACGTTCTCCGCGCCGTCGAGGTCGCCCACGGAGAGCGCCACGTGTTCACGCCCTTCGGCGTCGATGAGGACACGGACGTCGAACTCACCGTGCTCGGTGGGCAGACGGGTGTGGGCGAAGAAGCTCGTCATCGCAGGTAGCCTTTCAAAAGGAGTTCGTCCAGGCGTCAGAGAGATGCCGCTGCGCCCGCGTGGATTCGCGAGAGCGCTTGCCGAAACGCACTCGCGTTGCCCGGCACGATGCGCCCGCCGACGGCCTCCACGTAGGGTCGGACCACCTCGAGGTGGGCGCCCCCGACGAACCAGGGGCGCGGAACGCAGGCCATCGCATAGTCTTGGAAGAGGCGCGCGAGCTCGCTGGTCTGGGGAGGCACGGTCATCGAGAGGCCGATCGCCGAAGGACGAAGCGCCTCGGCAGCGCGCGCGATGGACCGGGGTGGGTTGCGCTGACCGAGCACCACCGGTCGCCAGCCCCCCTCGATCACGTGCAGCGCCACACCGAAGAGCGGGAGGTCGTGCTGCTCCTCGTCGATACACGCGAGCAGGACGCCCGGACCGGAGATGGCGCGGGAAAGCATGCCCACGAGGTGGGCGAGCGCCTCGCCAATCGCACGCGACGCGAGGTGCTCGGCGGCGATCTCGCAGGCGCCGCGCTCCCAAAGCCGGCCGATCTCGGCGAGGAACGGCGAGAAGATCGTGTCGTAGACGGACGCCGGGCTGCCGAAGTAGAGCGCCCCCTGAATCTCGCGCCGGAGCCGTTGCTCGTCGAAGGCCATCGTCGCTTCCACGAGTCGCTCGACCGCGGTTTGAGCATACTCGAGCGGGGGCATGCCCTGCGCCACCTCGGCGGGCACGTCGGTGACCTCGTTGAGGACCTGCCGGGCCGCTTCACTGGGCGCCAACCCTTGCCCTTGCAGCTCCAGGAGTCGACGCACCTCGGAGACGTCCCGGTCGGAGTACAGGCGGTACGCGCTCTCGGAGCGTCCCGGACGCGGGAGTCCGTAGCGGCGCTCCCACGCGCGCAGGGTCGCCGAGGGCACGCCCGTCATCTCGGCGACGGCTTGGATACGATACCGGGGCGTCTCATCCATGGGCGTGGACCAGCCGGGTGCGAGTGGAGGGGCCTCGAGTCCGGCCGAGCTGCCAGCGCAGCGCGTCCTCGAGGGACGGAGCAACGAATCGGTGACCGAGGGCGCGCAGCCGGGACGGCTGGACGAGCGCGCTCGAAAGCAGGGTCTCGCGCCCCATTTCGCCGAAGAGGGCTTCGACGACGAACGCCGGCAACGGTGGCCCGAGTGGCCGCCCCAGGACCCGCGCGAGGGTCGCGGCGAACTCCGCCTGCGTGACGCACCCGGGCGCGACGACGTTGACGGGACCGACGAGGCGCTCGTCGAAACACGCCCGCTCCAGGGCGCCGACGGCGTCGTCGAGGTCGACCCAGGCGAGGTGTTGCTGACCCGAGGCGATGCGCCCGCCCACGCCGAACCTGAATGCGGGCAGCATCTTCGCGAGGGCGCCGTCTCGGGGGTCGAGCACGACGCCGAAGCGCAGATTCACGGTCCGTGTGCCGGCGCCACGGGCGGCCTCCGCGGCCCCCTCCCACGCCTGGACCACACGGGCGAGGAAACCGTCCCCGGGGCTCGAGGTCTCGTCCAGGGGCTCGTCCCGGCGGGAGCCGTAGAAACCGATGGCCGAGGCGCACACGAAGGTCGGCTTGCGGCTAGGCAGCGCGGCGATGGCGCGCGCCAGGGTCTCCGTGCCGCGGACCCGGCTCTCGAGGATGCGCGCCTTCCGGGCGGGCGACCACCGGCCACCGGCGACACTCTCTCCCGCCAGGTGCACGACGACATCGATGCCGTCCAGCGCGCCGGGTGCGAGGGTGCCCTCGTCCGGGCGCCAGGAGCGCTCGGTCGCGGGGTCGCGGACGGCACGTCGCACCAGCTGGATGACCTCGTGGCCGCCACCGCCCAGGTAGGCGACGAACGCGCGCCCGATGCTGCCGGAGGCCCCGGTGACGAGAACTCGCCGCGGCCCCAGGGGCGCGAACTCCGCGTGTCGCTCCAGGTCGTCCAGTGTCCGCCGGTGACGCCAGGCGAACATCGTCTCCAGGTCATGACGAACCCGAGACGCGCCGAGCGCGTGCCCGACCGCGCCGCCGGGGAGCGCCCACTCGATGTGGTCGACGAGTCGCGCCCCCTCGGGCTGCAAGGCCTCGGCACGGTGTTCGTGCCGCCACTGCGCGAAGGGGCCGCTCTCTTGAACGTCCACGAAGGACCGGCCGGGCGTGAAGTCGTGGTGCACGGCGGTCCAGTCGAGGCTGACCGGGCCCACGCCCATCCGGAGTACGACCCGGGCGCCCTCCCGCAGGGGATGGTCGGCCGAGACGACACGCACGTCCTGCCAGGGCGGGAGCAGTCGCTCGAGCGCGCCGGGACGCAGATGCCAGGCGTAGACGTCGGACGCGCTCTGTGGCAGCGTCGACACCGCTTCGAAGACTTCCCTCCCCACGAGGCACCACGCTTTCCGTTTGGACCCGTCGGCCGCAGTCGCGACCCCACTGTATAACGATTGTTTAATCGTTGTATAGGTTTCGGGCCCGTGCCGAATTCGCGTGTCAATCTTCGCGCAGCGCACTCCCCTCGAACTCGCGGATGGCCACACGGAAGGCCTCCGGGAGCGGTGTCGGACGAAAGTCGGCGTCGAGCCAGACGAGGCTCAATCGACCGAGCGCGACGATGTCGCGGGTGCGCTTGTTCGTCAGGAGCATGTGGAACGTGTAGCTCGTCCGCCCGAGGTGCGCGATCCGCACGTGCACGATCAGCGTGTCGTTGTAGCGCGCCGGCGACTTGAACTGCAGGCCGACCCCGACCACCGCGCCGGGAATCAGGTCTTTCACGGCGCCGTCGAAGCCGTGCAGACCGAGGTGCCCGAGGTAGTCCATCCGACCCACGTCGAGGAAGGCCGAAAAACTCCCGAAGAAGACGATCCCGACCGCGTCGGTCTCGCTCAAGCGGACCCGAATCTCGGTCTGGAAGCCGTAGGCGTTTCGGTCCTGGGTCGGGGTGTCGAGTGAAGGCACGGACGCAGAATGCGCCGGCGAACCCTTGAAATAAAGGGTCGCGGGGTGATGATGAGCCGTGGAACACGGCACGCAGGTCCCGGATCCGGACCGTCTCGGTGAGGCGGACTTTCCTGTTCGATTCGGGCGGTACGCGTTGCTCGGCATCCTCGGCGACGGCGGGACGGCACGGGTCTTCCGGGCCGAGCTGCAAGGCCCCGCGGGCTTTCGGAAGCCGTGCGCCCTGAAGGTCGTCCGCGCGGACGCGCGCCACCCCGCCGCCACGGAGACCCACGTCTTCGATGAGGCCCGCATCGGCGGGCGACTGCTGCATCCGAATCTGGTCGAGACCTACGACGTCGGTGAACGCGACGGTCGTCTCTTCGTTGCGATGCAGCTCATCGACGGACTCACGGCTCGGAATCTCGCCCGGCTGAATGGGGCGTTGCCGAGCCGCGCGCTCTTCGACCTGGCGCGTCAGCTCGCGGACGGGCTCGCGCACGCCCACTCGCTCAAGGTCGACGGCCGCCCGGCGGACCTCGTCCACCGCGACCTCAAACCGGCGAACGTGCTCATCGGCCGCGAGGGCATCGCCCGCATCGCCGACTTCGGCATCGCGCGGGCCGTGGGATTGAGCTCCGGAGACGCACCGACCGGCGCGGTGTGGGGCACCCTCGGGTACATGGCGCCGGAGCAGGCGTATGGCAAGACGGCCACGCAGGCGTCGGACGTGTTCTCGCTGGGGATCGTGCTGGCCGAGATGGCGACGGGCAAGCGCTTCGCGCCCGTGAAGGACATGGCCGAGTATGCCGCGGCGCTGCATGCGCTGCCCCCCGAGCTCGACGGCCTGGGCCGCCACGTGGACCGCATCGTGCCGGGGTTCGGCCCCGTGCTGTTGAAGTGCCTCCGCGCGAATCCGCTCGAGCGCTGGCCGAACGGCTCGGTCCTCGCGGCGGCGCTCCGCGCGATCACGCCGCCGCCCGGCCTCGGTCTCGCCGACGTGGTGCAGAGCGCGCTGGGGGAGAGCGCGGCCGTCGCGTCCACGGGAGAGGGCGTCGACGACGACGCGCGCGACCCCTGGGCAGATGCCGACGGCCGCCCGGTCACGGCGCAGCACACTTTGGCTACGCTCGCCGCGGAGTTGCCCGAGTCGAGTCATCCCGTCGAGGTCGTCTCGGACCAGTTCGTGGGCCGGGTGGAGACGCTGCATCGGCTGTCCCGCGCGCTGCTCGACGAGGTGCGTGTCCTGGTGCTGTGCGGCCTGGGAGGCATCGGCAAGACCCGCCTCGCGCGCGAGCTGGTCGTGCGCGTCGCGTCCCGACTGCCGGGGGGAGCCAGCGTCTGTGACCTCACCGAGGCGCGCACCCTCGATGGGGCACTGCAGTGCGTCGCGCGTGTTCTCGGCCTCCCCGTGGACGCCGGCGGCGAGCCCGGGGTGCTCACGCGCCAGATCGGCGCGAGCCTCGCGGCGCGCGGTCCGATGTTGCTGGTGCTCGACGCCTTCGACGGTGTCGCGAGCCATGCGAACGCGACCGTCGGCCGATGGCGCGAAGCGGCGCCCGAGGCCCGCATCGTGCTGACGAGCCGCGAACGGGTGCGCCTCGGCGCGGGCACCCGAGGACTCCCCGGCTTGACGCCCACGGCCCGCGGTGAGGGCCAAGGGCCCGAGGATGCCCTGTGGACCGAGCGCCTCGAGCCCTTGACCACCGACGAGGGCTTCGATCTGCTCGTCGCGCGGATGCGCGCGGTGCACTCGGACTTCTCGCCGACGGAGCCCGAGGTCGAGGCGCTCGAACGCCTCGCGGAGGCGCTCGACGGCGTGCCCCTCGCGCTGGAGCTCGCGGCCGCCCAGGCGCGCCCAGGGGATCCGCGCGCGCTGGAACCTCTCGCGCAACAGGCCACGAACGCGGGCGTGGAGAGTGTGGCGACCCCGGATCCACTGCGCGCGGCCCTCGAGTGGTCGTGGGACCGGCTCGACGCGTGGGAGCGCGACGCCCTCGCTCAACTCTCCGTCTTTCGGGGGGGCTTCACCGTCGAGGCCTGCGCCGAGGTGCTCGATTTGTCGGCGCACCCGGACGCGCCCTGGCCCATGTTCGTGCTCGAGAGACTGCTCGAGCGCTCCCTGCTGCGGGTCCTGCTCGAGTCGAGTTCGGACGGCCCCGACGCGGGCAGCGAGGCACGCTTCGGCATGTTCGCGCCCGTCCGGGCCTTCGCCGCCGAACACCTCGGTGCGGCTCGAGGCGAGACCGAGCGGCGTCTCGCGACCCACTTCGCGCGCTTCGGTACGCCCGAGATCCTGCTGACGTTCGAGCGGCATGGCGGGCTCGCGCGGCTCCGGGCGCTGGGGCGAGACCGCGAGAACCTCGAGCTCGCGACGGAGCTGGCCCTGGGCCACCTGGACCCCGAGGTCGCCGCGGGGGCCGCGCTCGCCCTTGCGACGGCTTCGGAGCTCGGCGGGTCGGTCCTGACCGCCCTGAGACTCGTGCAGCGCGTGCTCGCGATGGACACGCCCCGCCTGCAGCGCGCGTGGCTCTGTCTGCGTCTCTCGGCGATGTGGCGTCAGATCGCGCGGGCCGAAGAGTCCGCCAGCATCGCCCAGGAGGTCGCGCGCATGGCGGCGAGCCTGGCCGAGCCTGGCCTCGAAGCCCGGGCGCTGGAGCTCTGGGCCGCGGCGTCCATGGACGGCGTCGAGGCCCGTGCAGACCTGGCCCGGGACGCCTGCGCGCGGGGCATCGACCGCGCCCAGGCCGGCGGGGATACCTGCGCGACGGGCATGCTGCTCGCACGCCTCGGGGCCGTGGAGCTGAGAGACGCCAACCTCGAGTTGGCGCGGGAGTATCTGGGCCAAGCGCTGACCGTGCACCGGGACGTGGGCCATCGCTGGGCCGAGGCCCACACGCGGGCGGCCCTGGGCGAGACGTGCCTCCAGCTCGGCCTCGTGGACGAGGGCGCGAAGCACCTGCGAGGCGCGGTCCGCATCGCGCGGGAGCTCGAGGACCGCGCCGGAGAAGCCTACGCGACGCTGCACCTGGCGCGCCTCGCCCTCGTGGTCGACCAGCCGGGCCAGGCCATTCGGCTGGGTGATCGAGCGCGCGTGCTCTTTCACGGGCTGGGCAACCGCCGCGCCGAGGCCCGGGTGCTGGGCGTCTTGGGCGAGGCGCACCTCGCGCTCGACGAGCTTGCGGACGCCCGCGCCCACCTCGAGGCCGCCGTGACGCTCTCCGACGACCTGGGCGACGGAACGGGCATGGGGGCGTTCCGCGCCGTGCTCGCGGGCGTGAGCGCCGCCGAGCGCGACGTGCCGACCGCGCGGTACCTGCTCCGTGCCGCGGAGAGCTTTCTGCGAGAAGCCCGGGACCCCGCGGCGCTGGCCCGGGCCGTGTGTCGTCGCGGCCACGTGGAGCTGGTGGCCGGGAACCTCGTGGGTGCCTGGGCCGCGCACGAAGAGGCGACCCGCGTGGCGCGTGGGCTCGGCACGGCAGAGGCATCCCCCCTGGGCCGCGCGCTCCAGACGCTCGAGGCGGCGCTCACCGAAGGCTGAGGCGCTCACGTCGGCACACGCGCCGAGGCCCAGCCGTTCTCGGCGACGACGACGTGGTCGACGACCGCGATGCCCAGCAGCGCGCCGGCGCGCTCCGCCGCCACCCACAGCGCGCGGTCCGCCTCACTGGGCGTGCAGTCTCCGCTGGGGTGATTGTGCACGAGCACGAGCTGAACCGCGCCCGCGGAGATGGCCGGTCGGAAGACCTCGGCGAGCCGGACCGGCGCGGCCGTGGCCGTGCCCCGATGGACCTCGGCGACGTGAATCAAACGCCCGCGCGCATCGAGCAGCAAGACCCGCACACGCTCCTGGGACAGGGGCGCCATCTCGGCGCCCACGAGCCTCCAGACGTCCTCGGCACGCTCCACCCGAGGCCGCGAACGGCTCGGGCCGACGACCGAACGTCGCCCCAGAGCGATGCTCGCCAGGAGCCGGCGCGCCCGACCGGGACCGACACCCGCCAGCGTCGCGAGGCAGCTCGGGCGCGCCCGCGCCAGCGCCCACGGCCCGCCACGCGCCCCCATCCACGCGGCGACCGCGGCGGCGGCGGCACGGCTCCCCAGGGCGATGCGCAGCAACGCGTCGTCCGAGAGTCCCCCTGCACCTTCGGCGTCCAGCGCCGCGTCGGACGGTGTCGTCGATCTACCCATGCAGGGTGGATCGGCCACTCCGGGGCGCCGTCGCGCCGATTCAGCGAATCGGCCCGTGCCGGCTCAGATCGCGGGTGATGTTCTTTTGGTGCGCCTCGAGGGTGCCGCCCCCGATCTCGATGAGCTTCGCGTCGCGCCAGAGGCGCTCCACGGCGTACTCGCCGACGTAGCCGTAGCCGCCGAGGACCTGGATTGCGCGGTCGGCGACCTGCTTCGCCATGGTCGCGCAGTAGAGCTTGACGGCATCGGAATCGACCCGCGTGCCGCCGCGGTCGAGGCCCATCTCCGCGGCCAGCGCGTAGACGTAGGCGCGCCCCGCCGTGAACTCCGCGTAGGACTCGGCGATGTGGCGCTGGATCTGCCCGAAGGCGTTGAGCGGCTGCCCGAAGGACTTCCGGTCCTGGGCGTAGGCGTTCATCACGTCCACGCATCGGCGCGCGATGCCGAGGCTCATGGCCGCGAGCACGAGGCGCTCGATCTCCAGGTTGCGCATCATGTGGCCCACGGCGTCCCCGCCTTCGCCGATGCGGTTCTCGAGGGGCACACGACACCCGTCGAAGACGAGCTCGGCCGTGCCCGAGGCGCGCATCCCGAGCTTGTCCTTGATGCGCTGTCCGAGCTGGAAGCCCGGCATGCCCTTCTCGACGACGAACATCGAGAGCTGCTTCGGCGCGTGGCCGGGCTCCCGGGCGTAGATGAGGAAGACGTCGCCCAGCTCGTCGTCCGAGATGGCTCCGTTCGTGATCCACATCTTCGCGCCGTCGAGCACGAAGTGGTCGCCGTCACGGCGCGCCGTGGTCTTCATCCCGAGCACGTCCGTGCCCGCGGCCGGCTCGCTCATACCCATGCCACCGACGAGGGTGCCGTCGCAGGCCCCGGGCAGCCAGCGCGCGCGCTGCGCCTCCGAGCCGTTCTGCTGCAGGTTGTTCACGAAGAGGATCGCGTGGGCCAGATACGCCAGCGTGAAGCCCGGGTCCTGGGCGGCGAGCTCTTCGTGCACGATGACCGCGGCCGACGCGTCCAGGCCCGCGCCGCCGTAGGTCTCGTCGGCGGTCAGCCCCAGCAGACCGAGACCGCCCAGCTTTCGAAAGAGGGGCAGATTGAACTTCTCTTCGCGATCGAACTGAGCCGCCTGAGGGGCCACCTCGCGCTCGGCGAACGCACGAACGGTGCGACGCAGCGCGGCGTGCTCCGGGGTCGGGTTGAACAGCTTTTCCATGGGCGCATGCTCCGGGGCCCGGTCCGCCGCGTCAATCGTCCTTTGACGAGCGGCCCAGTCGCCCGACGAAGATGGTGTGGCGCGGCCCGCCCTTCTGGAGGCGGCCGCGGACACGGTGCGTCTCCACCTCGAAGCCGTGGTAGCGCAAGCGGTGCTCGAACTTGCGGTCGTCCCAGGCGGACCAGACCGCGTAGGTGCCGCCCGGTCGCAGCGCGGCGCGCGCCGTCATGAGGCCGTCGTTCCCGTACAGGCCCTCATTCGCTTTTTGGGTGAACGCGGTCGGCCCGTTGTCGACGTCCATCAGGATCGCGTCGAACCGGCCAGGGCTTGCGCGCAGCAGATGGGCCACGTCGCCGACCTCGACATGGACCCGACGATCCTCGAGCGGGTGCCCGGCCAGGTGCCCGAGCGGCCCGCGGTTCCACTCGACGACACAGGGCATCAGCTCCGAGACCACGATGCGCGCCCCCGGCGGCAGCGTGGCGACGGCGGAGCGCAAGGTGAAGCCCATGCCGAGGCCGCCGATGAGCACCTGCGGGGCCTCCAGCTTGCCGACCTGCTCACACCCGATGGTGACGAGCGCCTCCTCCGAGCCGGACATCTGGCTCGACATGAGGTCCTTGCCGTCGACCATGATCATGAACTCGCGCCCGCGCCGGGTCAGCGTCATGTGACCGCCATCCGGCGTCGAGGCCTCTCCCAGCAGCGCCCATGGCAGCATCGACCCTCGCCCGTCCCTGAAACCGCGCGGCAGGATGCGCCCGCGGCGTCTCAGTCACAAGCCGCGCGTCCGCGGCTCGGCGTCGCGCCTGCGTCGGCGGGAGAAGGCGGAGGCACCGAGCACCCCGACGAACGCGACGCCTCCAGCCGCGGCGGCGGTCCACGAGAACGCCGCAGGCGCCGGCGCGGTCGGGGTCGGGGTCGGGGCCTCGGCCCGCACGATGGGCTTGTTGCGCACACACATCAGCGCGTGCGCGACGTCCCGGCAGGTGCCCTGGTGCAGATCGTGCTGCGCGTCCTGCCAGGCACACGGCGCCCCCAGCGTGAGCGGCGCGCACACATCCCACGGCTCGCGTTGGGTGTGACCCGCGTGTCCGCTCGCGCCCGACGGCGCGACGACGCACGCCGTGAGCAGGACGACCGCGCGGGCCGTCGCTCGGCCGCTCACCCGCAATCGGCCGCGCAGTTCGCGGCCGTCTCGGGCCCGTCACACACGTCGTCCCCGCAACACCGCATCTGCATCCCGGTCTCGGCGCAGCTCGGCAGGTCGCCACCGGGGCCGGGCGGCATCATCATGCCCCCACCCGCATCGCCCGAGACCTCACCGTGGAAGCACCCGATGAAGTAATTCTCGCCGGGTCCGGCCGAGTGGTCGTGGTACCCGCGGGTGGCGTCGGCGTGGCCGCGGCATGCGTCCAGGTCGGCGGGTTCGTCACGCACCTCGGGTGCGAGAACCGCGCCAACCTCACCCGCCCGAAAAACGGGCGCGTCAGGCGAATGCGCGTGCCAATCCAGCTTGACACCGACGCCGCACGCGCAATTCTTGCGCGTCGCGCCCGGTCAAGGGACGGGATAGCCCCGGGCCTGCGTCGCCGCGGCGGTGAAGGTCAGACACAGGCTGTAGGCGTCCGCGCGGCCGTTGCCGTCCGTGTCGATGTCCGGCTGCAAGAGAATCGGCACGAGGCCCGCGATGTCCGGCGGGACGACCACGAGGGCCGCGTCGAGATCCTCCTGGGTCAGCAAGCCCGAGATCACGCCGTCGTCCAGGTCGATGCCGCCCCCGGCCGGCGACTCGATCCGGCTCGCGGTGATGCTCGTCTGGGTGAGCCGAAGGTCGAGGTTGAGCCCTTGCACCGGGAGCGAGAGCAGGAAGTCCCCGGGGCCAGCTTCGAGGCGCATCGCCCGTCGGAACGCGGGGTTGAACAGGATTCGCGGATCGCCGCTCTCGTCGAGCGACGCCGGATCGACGATGAAGCCGCCGCCGTCCGCGTTCCCGGTGAGGACCGCGATCGCGAACTGCCCGTCCGCGTTCCCGGCCGGGAGCCCGATGGCGGTCGGGAGAAGCGTGAGAGCGCCGCTGTCGATGGCGTCCTGAAGTTGCCCGTTCGCCAGGGCGCCGAGCCCCGAGAAGCTGTTGTCCGCGTCGCCGTCGCCGTCCAGATCGCGGCACGCCATCTCACGCCGACCGCCGATGGCCGCCTCGATGATGTGGGAGAAGTCGACGTCACCGTCGGGCGGCGGGGGCGCGCCCCCCACGGGCACGTCGCCACCGACCGGCACGTCGCCCCCCTGCGGCGGGTCGCCGCCGACGGGCACGTCACCGCCCTGCGGCGGGTTGCCCCCGACCGGCTCGGCGCCGCCCTGCGGCTCTCCACCACCGACGGGCGTGTCGCCTCCCTGGGGAGGACCGCCCCCGACCGGACCCGCACCACCCATGCCTGCGTCGTCGTCGGGCTTGGCCCCGCCGACCGGGCCGGGATCGCCGCCCACGCCGCCCTCGCCGGCCACCGGTGCGTCTCCGCCCTGGGGGGGCGTGGCGCCGCCCGCGGCCTCTCCGCCTTCGCCGCCGACCGGCGCGCCCTCGTCGGTCGCGTTGCCGCCCACACCGCCGTCGCCCGTGGGACGAAGGTCGGCGTCCTCGGTCTCGCCCTTGTCGGACCGGGCGACCGTCTCGATGCACCCGGGCGCGGTGATGCAGGCGCAGATGGCCGCGACCAAAGAACGCTCTCGAAGCCCACGAAGCATGACTCCCCCTCTCACCCGCCCCAGCGGGCCACGATGTCGCGCGCACGGGCCACGAAGGCCTCGCGATGATGGGCGTCGAAGTTCGCCCAGGTGGTCAACGTCGTGGGATCTTCGACCCGATCGACGAAGAGTTTGCCGTCCAGATGGTCGAGCTCGTGCTGGAACGTGCCGGCGGTCAGTCCCGAGACCTCGACGCTGAACGGCTCGCCGTGACGGTCGTAAGCGTCGCACCGCACCCGCATTCGACGCCGCACGAGGCCGCGCAAATCCGGCACGCTCAGGCAGCCCTCATACACCCACTCGTCGTCGCGACCCGCCTCGCCCAGCAGCGTGAGCACAGGGTTGACGAAGACGGTCAGCGGGTAGTTCGGCTTGTACGGGTAGCGCGGGTTGTCGCGCACGTGCACGGCGGCGATGCGCACCGACGCCCCGATCTGGGGGGCGGCGATCCCCGCGCCGTGGGCCGCGTGCATCGTGTCGATGAGGTCGTCGACCAGCCGTTGCGTTTCCGACGTGCGCAGCGCGTCGAACGGCACGACCTCGGCCACACGCCGAAGTGTCGGATCGCCGAGCTTCAGGACCTCACGCGCGGGCATGGCGATATCGTGGCACCCACCCGGCCGCGTCCTTGAAGAGGCGCACGCAGCGGATGTGCTTCGACTCCGTGAGCAGGAATCGATGGTTGCGGCCCGCGGGCACCACGATGAGGTCGCCGGCCTCGACCACCACGCGCATCCATCGGTCGTCGGTCGTGCGGATGTCGAAGATGCCCTCACCCTCGAGCACGAAACGCACCTCGTCGTCGTCGTGGGTGTGCTCGTCGATGAACTTCGCGCAGATCGTGTCGAGGTTCGGGGTCTCGGGCGAGAGCTGGACCAGGTCCTGCTCGATGTAGCCGTTCGCCGACTTCAGGGCGTCCAGGGGCGCCTGGTACACGGCGGGGTCCAGCGGCAGGCGCTCGGCGAGCACGCCCTGCGCGTGCAGGAACGGGGCGTCGAGGGCGGCGTCCGTGGCGGTCGAATCGAGGAAGTGGGCACGCATCGGGTCTCCGGGTTCGAAATCGTCAAGCACGGGCCGCCGGGTCGAGACCCAGCTCTCGCATCCGGACGGCCGCGGCGAAGAGGTAGTCGTAGCACTCGGCCTGGGTCTTCGCTTCGACCCAGTCGCGCCCCCAGACATAGACCCCGTGCCGACGCACGAGCACCGCCTGGGCGTTCGGGAAGCGGACCATCGCGTCGGCCATGTCGCGCTCCAGATCGCACTCATGCGCGGTGTTCTCGATGATCGGGACCTCGAGCACGTCGTGGTAACCGACGCCCCGAATCCCCTTCATCATCTCGAGCTGGGTGCAGCGGAAGACGTCACCCCGGGTGACCAGAGTGACGAGCAGGGCGTTGAGGCTGTGACTGTGCAGCACGGCCCCGGCGTCGCGGAGCCGAAAAGCGTTGTAGAACAACGGCTTGCACGCGCTTTGGCGAAACGAGGGGTCCTCGGGCGCGGCGACGACCTCACCCGCCTCGTCGAGCTCGAAGATGTCGGCCTCGGCGATGCGTTCCTTCTGAACACCGCTCGGCGCCAGGTAGACACGGCCGTCGACCCGCAAGCTGATGCCCCCGCCGGTCCCGCTGACCCAACCGAGGCCGTAGAACTGCCTGCACAGCTCGCTGATGACCGCTCTGGGGTTCTGCGTTCGCATGGTCTCGAGACTGTAACAGTTCAGGGCAGGCTCGAGCGATACGCCTCGACGAGCAACGGACGGAACCCGCGCGCGGTCCAGAAGCCGACCGCCTCGGCATTGTCCTGGGCGTAGTTGACCTGCACGTACTCGGCCCCGTGCGACCGAAAGAACTCGGCCGCGGCCTCGAGGAGCTGCGTGCCGACGCCGGTCCGCCGGGCCTCTGGGCGCACCACGAGGTCGAAGACCATGCCGAGCTCTCGAATCGCCCAGACCGGCGCCCGTTGGCCCAGCGCGCCGACGAGGTACCCCTCCACCTCGACGCGCCCTGGACGCCCCGGCGCCGGCCGAAAGCGCGTCTCGGCCAGCAGCACGAGGCTCCGTCGCAGCGTGAGCTGGTGTCGCAGGAACGCGAGGTAGGTCTCCTCGGCGTGCGGCGCCGGTTGCCACAGCGGATCGCCCAGTCGCGCATGGTGCGCCACGAGCCCGCGCCATCGCTCTACGAGCGCAGGGAGGTCCGCAGGGGCGGCGCGTCGGACGATTGTCGTAGGCATGTGCGGGTGTTAGCGTCCGCCGCGCAGCATGATCGTCGTCCGAGACCTCCGCAAGACCTACAGGGTCCCCCAACGCGACCCTGGCTTCGCGGGTGCGCTGCGATCTCTGTGGAAGCGCACGTACAAAGAGGTGCGCGCCGTCGACGGGATCTCCTTCGACATCGCGCCCGGCGAGCGTGTGGGCTTTCTCGGCCCGAACGGCGCCGGCAAGACCACGACCTTGAAGATGCTCGCGGGGCTCTTGCGGCCGACGGCGGGCACCCTCGAGGTCCAGGGACACGCGCCCGGGGCGCGCGCCGTCGAGTTCCTCGAGCAGATCACTCTGGTGATGGGCCAGAAGCAACAGCTCCTCTGGGACTTGCCGCCCCGCGACACCTTCGAGCTCAACCGCGCGCTCTACCAGATCCCCGACGCGCAGTTTCGGGAGACGCTGGCCGAGCTGACCGAGATGCTCTCACTCGGCGAGCTGGTCGCCCGACCGACCCGCAACCTGTCGCTCGGCGAGCGGATGAAGTGCGAGCTCGCCGCGGCGCTGCTGCACCGACCCCGTGTGCTCTTCCTCGACGAGCCGACCATCGGCCTCGACGTCGTCATGCAGATCCAGGTGCGCCAGTTCATCTCGCAGTGGAACGAGCGCTTCCGCTCGACGGTCCTGCTCACGAGCCACTACATGGACGACGTGCAGGCGCTCTGCCCGCGGGTCCTGGTCATCGACCAGGGCGTGTTGCGCTTCGACGGCCTGCTGGTGGACCTCGTCACCCGCATGAAGCCCTTGCGCCGTGTGCACGTGCGCCTGCCGCGGGACTTCACGGGCGGGCTGCCCGAGCCCTTCCGCGCCGAGGGTGAGTCCTGGGTGGCCGACGTCGCCCCGACCGAGGTCGGCCCGGCGGTCCAGGGGGCCTTCGCGCGGTGCCCGGGGCTCGATCTGCGGGTCGAGGAGCCGCCCCTCGAGCAGGTCTTCGCCGCATTCTTTCAGGAGCGGAAGGCGACGTGAGACCCACGGGCTCCATCGCCTCGGTCTTCGATTCGCCCGTCGCGGTGCTTCGGGCGTTGCCGGCGATGTTCCGCGTCGCGACGGCGCAGCTGTCCGCCTACCGCGCCGAGATCCTGATCTGGATTCTCTCGGCGACGATGCCCCTGGTCATGCTGGCCCTCTGGGACGCCGTGGCCGAGGGCGGCCCCGTTGCGGGCCTGAACCAGGGCGACATGGCGCGGTACTTCACGGTGACGCTCGTCGCGCGCCAGATCATGTCGGCGTGGCTGTCGTGGGAGCTCAATCCGCTGATCCGGACCGGCGGGCTGAGCCCGCACCTCCTGCGGCCGCTGAGCCCCATCTGGTACTACCTGGTGCAGCACCTCACGCACATCCCGCTGCGGGCGCTGGTGCTCGTTCCGCTCGTCGCGGCGCTCGTCGTGTGGCGTCCGGAGATGGGCCTGCAGACGGAGCCGTCGCGCCTCCTCGCGTTCTCCGTGGCCTGCCTGCTCGGCTTCTTGCTGAACTTCCTGTCCCACGTCTTTTTCGGGGCCCTCGCCTTCTGGACGGGCCAGAGCCAGGGCCTCTTCATGGCGTGGTTCGGCCTGTGGTCCTTGCTCGGCGGCTATCTGATGCCGCTGCGCCTCATGCCGGAGTGGGTCGGTACCCTCAACCAGTACCTGCCGTTCCGCGCCATGCTCTCGGTGCCCATCGAGATCGGCGCGGGCCTCCTGCCCGAGTCCGAGTGGCTCGCCGCGCTGGGCCATCAGTGCCTTTGGGTGGTGGCCTTCGCGGTCATCGCGATCGGCACGTGGCAGCGCGGTCTGCGTCGCTACGAGGCCTTCGGCGCATGACCGCCGCGCGCGCCCTCGGAGCGATTCGAGCGTCCTGGCGGGCGTCACTGCTGGCCGCCATGCAGTACCGCGGGAACTTCATCCTGGTCTCGCTCTTTTCGTCCTTGTGGACCTTCTGGTCCCTGTTGCCGCTCGTCGTCGTCTTCGACCACGTCGACACCATCCAGGGCTGGAGCGCCCCCGAGGCGACCCTCGTCATGGCGTGGTTCGTCCTGATGCGCGGCCTGCTCGATGCCGTGGTGCAGCCGAACCTGGGCGGGCTGGTCGAGCGTGTGCGCACCGGCACGCTCGACTTCATCCTCCTCAAGCCCGCAGACCCCCAGGTCCTCGTGAGCTTCGCCTCGGTCGACCTCGGGCGCTTCGTGGATGTGCCCGTCGCTCTCGGCCTGACGGTCTGGGCCCTGGACCGACTGGGACACGTGCCCGGTCTCTTCGACGTGGCCGCGGCCCTCCTGTTGACGGTGGCGGGGGTCTCGGTGCTCTACGCGCTCTGGCTGTGCGCCGCCGCCACGGCCTTCTGGTGGGTGAAGGTCGACAGCCTCACCTACCTGCTCGGCGCCGTCCTCGACGCCGGCCGCTGGCCCTCGACCGTTTACCGCGGATGGGTTCGGGTGCTCTTCACCGTGGTTTTCCCCATCGCGGTGATGACGAGCGCCCCGCCCCGTGCGTTGCTCGGCAAGCTCGAGCCCGAGCTGCTCGCGGGCGCGCTCGCGCTCGCCGTCGTCTTTCTCGTCGGTTCCCGCTGGGTATGGCGACGCGCCGTGTCGACCTACACCTCGGCCTCGAGCTGAAGCCTCGCCGTGACACGTTCCGATCCTTCGACCTTCGGTCTGCACCTCGTCAGCCTGCACGGTGGCGGCGGCACACGCATCGCGCGCAACTTCCTGCGGTGGACCGTGGCCGCAACGGACGAACGCTGGCTCTACTGCGTTCCGCGCAGCTTCGACCTGCCCACGGAGTGTGCGGCGCTCCCCGAACGTTACCCGCACCACGCGTGGTTGACGGGTCATTGGGCGTGGACGCGGCGCCTCCACTTCGACAATGTGGAGTGGCCGGCCCTGATGCGGGCCGAACGGGCGCGGGCCATGCTCTCGCTCACGAACGTCGCGACCCTACGGCCACGGGTCCCGCACGTGCTGCTCGTGCACGACTCGCACTTCGTCTACCCCGAGTCCGAGGTCTTCGCGCGCATGCGCCCGGTCGAGCACGCCCGCCGCGCCCTTCAGATGCGGCTCGTGGGTGAGTGCATCCGCGGCGCCACCGAGGTCGTCGCCCAGACGCAGGTCATGGCCGACCGCCTGCGCACCCAGTTCCCGCGCCAGACCGCCGGCAAGCCCGTGCACGTCTGGCCGAACTCCGCGTTCCCCATCGGCGCGCAGCGGGCCCCAGAGGCCGCGCTGCCGCGGGCCGAGGGTCGTGACTGGCTCGTGCCCACGCAGTACTACCCGCACCGGAACCTGGAGATCCTGCTCGACGTCGCCGAGCGCCTCGCCCGGGCGCAGGACCGCAGGCTGCGGTTCCTCGTCACGGTGACGCCGAACGACCATGCGCAGGCTGCCGGTTTCCTCGAGGCCATCGCACGGCCCCGCCTGGCGCCCTACTTCGAGAACCTGGGCCGTCGGCCACCGGTCGAAATGCCCGACCTGTATGCGCGCTGCGTCGGGGTCGTGCAGCCCTCGCTCCTCGAGTCCCTGAGTTTCGGATACCTCGAGGCGATGGCCCACGGTCGACCCACCGTGGCGAGCGACTTCGACTTCTCGCGCGGCACCCTGGCCGACGCGGCGCTCTACGCAGGCGCGCACGACGCGGGTGGCTTTCTCGACGCGCTGCTCGCGCTCACGACCGAGTCCACCACCTGGGAGCGCGTCGCGGGCGCGGCGCGCACGCGGTGGGCCACGCTCGAAGCTGCGGCGCAGCCGACCTTCGGACGCTATGTGGAGCGACTCCGCGCTCTCGGGTAAGACCCACAATTCATGGCCGGAAGGCGGGGGAGCGATTGGTGTCGATGAGGCGGCGATTCGCGGTCCTGGCAATGCTTGTGTTCGGGTGCAGCGCGTTCCCGGAGGCCCCACGCTGTGACGAGTCACAGCCGTGCGCCGCGGACTCGGTGTGCGTGGAAGGGTTGTGCATCCTCGCGCCCGATGGCGAACGCCCGTCGGTCGGCGACGAGAACCTCATCGACCTCGGTCTCGTCGATTCGAGCCCGATCTCACGGGACGCCGCGGCCTCGATCGACCTCGCGCTCGAGGACGCGCGCCTCGCGGACGCCAGCGTTCCCGACGGCCGCCCCGTAGACTCCGAGGTCGTTCCAGTCGTGGACGCCGCCGTGGACGCGGCCGAAGACGCAGCCCCGATCGGGGCCGATCCTTGCAACGGTGAGGACGACGACGACGACGGCAACACGGACGAGGACTTTGTGCCCGAGGCGCGCTGCCGGCCACCGGGCACGGGCATCGGGTGCCCGGGGGTCCAGGTGTGTCGGAGGGCCGACGGTGTCGCCTGCGAGCTGCCCAGTCCGCTGCCCGTCGAGGTCTGCAACGGCGCCGACGACGACTGCGACGGCGTCGTCGACGACATCACGGGCACCCCCTGCTTCGAGGTGCCCGACGCCCCGACGAACGGCGTCGGTGTCTGTGTCACGGGGCTCACGGTCTGCACCGAGGGCGCGCTCCGCTGCGGGGGCGAGGGGCGGCCGTCCGACGAGCTCTGCAACAACCTCGACGACGACTGCGACAGCATGGTCGACGAGACACCCATCGACGTCTGCGGCGAGTGTGTCGTGCCCGGGGGCGAGGGCGCATGTCGCCGAGGCGTTCGGGTGTGTGGAGCCGACGGCCGTGCCGTGTGCGCCCCCGTACCGCCCGACCGGCCCGACGACGCCCGATGCGACCTCGTCGACGACGACTGCGATGGGGACGCCGACGAGTTGAACGAGCTCGACTTCGCTCCGGAGAGCGATGAGCGGGTCCCCGCGCAGTGCCCCTGCGAGGCTCAGCCTTAGGAGCGCGTCGTGTGCCTACTGGCGCACGCCGCACACGTTGATCGACGTGTCCCGGCAGTTCGTCAGGCCACACTGGGCGCCGTTGAAGCCGATGGTCATCACGCCGCACCAGTTGTTCTGGTCAAGAAGACGCCCGCGAGGGTGTAGGTCTCGGTGCAGCCGCCGGCGACGACACACGTCGCGCTGAAGTTCTGGTCGCCGGGTCGAGGTGACTGCGTCATCACGCAGTCGGGCAACCCGCTGATACTCAGGGTGTTTCCGGCCACGGAGAATACGAACGTGGCGGTGTTGATGCTGACGACGGGCACCCCCAGGAACGAGCACGAATAGGCGACCACGGGGTTCGCGCCAAAACGACCGTTGTAGTTCGGGAGGAAGCCGCCCCCTTCCGTCCGACAGGCGCTGCTGCACCCGTCCCCGTTCATGGCGTTGCCGTCGTCGCAGTTCTCGTTGGCGACCGCGTCCACGTAACGGTCGCCGCACCGTGTCGCGGCACAAGCCGACGCGAGGCAGATGTTGCGCGGATTCACGACGCACTCGGTGCCGTCCGCAAGGGCCACGCCCTCGCGACAGCCGGCGACGGCGTCACAGACCTCGCTCCCGTCGCACACGTTCGCGTCGGCGCACAGCGCGTTGTTCGGCGTGTTCACGACACGGTCGTTCACCTCGTCGCAGCTGTCCGCCGTGCACGCCACATTGTCGTTGACCACCGGCGCCGCGCCCGCGAGGCACCCACGCACCGCGTCACAGGTCTCGGCGCCGTTGCAGAACGCGCCGTCGCTGCAGGCGACGTTGTTGGGCGTATGGAGGATGCGGTCGTTCGCCTCGTCACACGCATCGACCGTGCACGCCACGTTGTCGTTCAAGACCGGCGCCACGCCGGCCAGACACCCGCGCACAGCGTCGCAGGTCTCGGCGCCGTTGCAGAAGAGCGCGTCGCTGCAGGCCGCGTTGTTCGGGGCGTTCACGACCCGGTCGTTCACCTCGTCGCAGCTGTCCGTCGTGCACGCCACGTTGTCGTTCAAGACCGGCGCCACACCGGGGCGGCAGCCCCGCACCGCATCGCAGGTCTCCGCGCCATTGCAGAACGCGCCGTCGCTGCACGCCCCGTTGTTCGGGGTGTTCACGACGCGGTCGTTCACTTCGTCGCAGCTGTCCGCCGTACAGGCCACGTTGTCGTTGGCCACCGGCGCCGCACCCGCCAAACACCCGCGCACTGCGTCACAGGTCTCGGCGCCGTTACAGAAAGCGCCGTCGCTGCAGGCGACGTTGTTGGGCGTGTGGAGGATGCGGTCGTTCGCCTCGTCGCACGCGTCGACCGTGCACGCGACGTTGTCGGTCAAGACCGGCGCCACACCTGCAAGACACCCACGCACCGCGTCGCAGGTCTCCGCCCCGTTGCAGAAAAGCGCGTCGCTGCAGGCCGCGTTGTTCGGGGTGTTCACGACCCGGTCGTTCGCCTCGTCGCAGCTGTCCGTCGTGCACGCGACGTTGTCGTTCAAGGCCGGGGCCACGCCGGCGAGGCACCCACGCACTGCATCGCAGGTCTCTGCGCCGTTGCAGAATGCGCCATCATTGCAGGCTGCGTTGTTCGGCGCGTTGACGACCCGGTCGTTGGCCTCGTCGCAGCTGTCCGTCGTGCAGGCCACGTTGTCGTTCAGGACCGGGGCCACTCCAGGGCGACAGCCGCGCACCGCGTCACACGTCTCCGCGCCGTTGCAGAACGCGCCGTCGCTGCACGCCCCGTTGTTCGGCGTGTTGACGACCCGGTCGTTGGCCTCGTCGCAGGTGTCCGTCGTGCACGCCACGTTGTCATTCAGGACCGGCGCCACGCCGGCCAGGCACCCGCGCACCGCGTCACACGTCTCCGCGCCGTTGCAGAATGCGCCGTCGCTGCACGCCCCGTTGTTCGGCGTGTTGACGACCCGGTCGTTGGCCTCGTCGCAGGTGTCCGTCGTGCACGCCACGTTGTCGTTCAAGACCGGCGCGACGCCCGGCAAACACCCGCGCACGACGTCACACGTCTCCGCGCCGTTGCAAAAGGCGCCGTCGGCGCAGGCCCCGTTGTTCGGCGCATGCACCACCCGATCGTTCACCTCGTCGCAGCTGTCCGTCGTACACGCCACGTTGTCGTTCAGGACCGGCGCGACGCCCGGCAAGCACCCGCGCACCGCGTCACACGTCTCCGCGCCGTTGCAGAACGCGCCGTCCGCGCACGCGGCGTCGTTGGTGGTGTGCACGATCCGGTCGTTGGCCTCGTCGCACGCGTCGACGGTGCAGTTCACACCGTCGGTCAGCGCAGGCGCGATGCCGGCGACACATCCGCGCGCGACGTCACACACCTCGGCGCCGTTGCAGAACAGCGCGTCGTCGCACCGCGCGCTCACGGGCAAGTGGTCGATCCGGTCCGTCTCCTCGTTGCACACGTCCTGCGTACATCCAACGCGGTCGTCGGCCACGGGCGCCGGCCCCGCGAGGCATCCGCGCTGGGCGTCGCAGGTCTCACGGCCCGTGCAGAAGAGACCGTCGTCGCACGCGGCGTCGACCGGCTCGTGAGTCACCTCGCCCGTGATGGGGTCGCAGGTGTCGATCGTACAGTCGATGCCGTCATCGACCTCCGGTGCATCCCCGGGCTGGCAATCGAGGGCCACATCGCAGCGCTCGAAGCCGCTGCAGGCGAGACCGTCGTCGCACCGTGCGTCGACCGGCGTATGGACCACGCGGTCGGCCTGCTCGTCGCACAGGTCCTCCGTACAGGACACGGCGTCGTCGACCTGGGGCGCCGCCCCGGGACGACACCCGAGCTCCAGGTCACAGACCTCTTCTCCGTTGCAGAACGCCCCGTCATCGCAGCGCGCATCCACGCCCACGTGCACGATTCGGTCGCCGAGTTCGTCACACGCGTCGTCGGTGCAGTCGAGGCCGTCGTCGGGGACCGGGGCGACGCCGGGCAAACAACCCGCGGCGGGGTCGCACACCTCGGCCCCGTTGCAGAAGAGCCCATCGTCACAGGCGCCCGCCTGCGGTGTGTGGACGACCCGGCGCTCGACCTCGCTGCACGCGTCTTGAGTGCACCCCACGCCATCGTTGACGACGACGGGCTCTCCGGGTCGGCAGTCGGCCACCGGGTCGCAGACCTCGGCGCCGTTGCAGAAAAGGCCGTCCTCGCAGGCGGCGTCGTTCGGAAAATGCTCAATGAAATCGAGAACATCATCACATCGATCGTCGGTGCACGCGACGCCGTCGTTGAGCACCGGCGGCACCCCGGCGACACACCCCTCATCGGGTCGGCAGACCTCGAAGCCGTTGCAGAACGCGCCGTCATTGCAGCGTGCGTTGCGAGGGGTGTGCGTGACCTCACCCGCGGACTCGTCGCAGGTGTCGAAGGTGCACGGCACACCGTCGTCGACCACGGGCGCGGCGCCGGCCAGACAGTTGCCGGACTCGACCTCGCAGACCTCGGGGCCGTTGCAGAACAGGCCGTCGTCGCAATCCACGTCGGCGTCGCACGGCGGCCGGGCCTGGCACCCCTCGCGCAGACTGCAAAGCTCGCCCGGGGCGCACAGGGCGTGGTTCGGCAGCGCTCGGCACTCGCCGACCGCGTCGTCGCAGGTGTCGGTCGTGCAGTCGAGCGCGTCGTCGCACACGACCGGCTCTCCGGGCCGGCAGGTGCCCTGGATGCAGTTCTCGCCGCCGTTGCACACGGAGCCGTCGTCGCAGTCCTCGTCGTCGCGGCACCCGACGGCCAGGAAGCAGCCGACCTTCGGATCGCAGACCTGGCCCATGGCGCAGCGTGTGTCGTCGATCTGCACAAGGCACGTGTCCGCGTCCTCGTCGCACAGGTTCGCCGTGCACTCCACGTCGTCCGCACACGGCGGCCGCGCCGCCGGGAGACAGGTCCCGCGCTCACAACGCTCGATCCCGTTGCAGAAGAAGCCGTCGTCGCACTCGAGCTCCCCCTGACACTCACCCGGGGCCGCGTCCGCACCGCCGACGCCGCCGCCCGGGTCGGCCATGTCGACCGCGCCGCCCGCGGCATCCAGGCCGACCGGCCCATCCAGAAAGGGCGCCGCGTCCAAATCCGCGTCCAGGTCGACCCCGCCGGGGCCATCGCCGATGCCGAAGCCCCGGTCGAACCCTTCGCCGGAGCCCCCGCCCGCGCCCTCGCCGCCCTCGCCGCCCGCGCCCGACTCACCGCAAGCGCATGCCCATACGGCCCAGGCGACCACGATCCATCGCTTCGTCGTCCGCATATGACCCCCGATTTCCCCGCAGCGGCACCTTAGCAGGGTGAGGCGCCGTTCGCGCCGTCAGTAGCACGCGCGGGTCCCCGCAGCGTCGGCTCGACAGCGGGTCGTTGCAGGACAATCGGCGTCCTGCGCGCAGGTCGGGGCGCACAACGGATTCGGCGCCGTCGGGTCGCGTGAGGCGTTGACGCACCGCGCCTGCAGGCCGCAAGCGTCCGCACAGTGTCCGAAACAGCGGCCGTCGACACAGTGTCCGCTCTCGCACTCCGCCCCCGACCCACACGCGGCCAAGAGCCGCGTCTCTCCGGTCGGTACGCACGCGGGCATGCCGTCGAACCGCCGACGGCAGCGCGACCCCGCGTCGCAGTCGGCGTCTTCGCGACACCAGGCACGACATCGGGCCTCGACGCACAGCAGCGCCTGCCCCCCGCACGCGGCGTCGTTCTCGCACGCCTCGCCCTCGCCCGCGCCCACGCGGGGACGCCGACAGACGCCGCGGTCCGGCTCGGCGGGCGCGCAGCCCGTGGTCGGGGGGCACTCCACGCCCCGAACGCACGCTCTCAGGCAGTAGCGACTCCCCTCGAGCGCGGTGCATGTGAAGCCTGCAGCGCAACGGCCGTCCTCGCAGGCGCGGGCGCACGTGCCCGAGGCACACGTGCCCGAAGCGCACGCCGAGTCCGTGAGGCACGCGTCGCCGTCGGCGACGGGCCCGACCCGACGACAATATCCGTCCGCGAGGCAGCGCTCGCCCTCGCCGCACGCCGCGCAGCGCGCCAGGCAGCGACCGGCGCGACACAGCCCCCCGGCACACTCGTAGCCCTGGGTGCATGCGCCGCCCGCGCCGACTGAACCGGCGACGTCACAGAAGGGCGGGAACTCCGTGGCGCGCTGGCAGATGAAGCCGGGCCGACAGTCGTCCGAGTCTTCGCAGAGCGCATGGCAGCGCGCATCCGTCGGGCCGCAGGCGTAGCCGAAGGGGCACAGTGCCGACGCTTCGCGGCACGCGGGGGCGCACCGGCCTGCGCCGCAGACCAGCCCCGCGGCGCAGTCGGCGTCCTCCGTGCACTCGGACCGCGCCGGACGCGGGTAGGGCGCGCAGCGGGCCCCACCTGCGACGTCCACGCACGCCGTGCCGACCGGGCACGCCGACACGGTGCAGTCCGCCAAGCATTGGCCGTCCCCGCAACGGCCGCTCTCGCAGTCCAGGTCGCGCGCGCAGCGTGCGCTGGTCCCCCCGGCGCCGCGACGGAAGCAAGTCGGCCCCTCCACGAAGCTGTCGTCACAGAAGGCGCCCTGTGCGCAGTCCGCGTCGGCCTCACACGCCGTGAAGCAGAACCGGCCATCGTTGAACTGGGTGCAGCGCATGCCCGGCGCACAGGGCACCGAGGGCACCTGGCAGTCCCGCGAACACTGCCCCGCTGCGCAGATCCCGCCGACGCAGTCCCCCCCGGTGGTGCAGGCCTCACCATCCGCGCGAGGCCCCGCGGCCCGACAAGCCACCGCCGCCCGATCGCCGACGCACACCTCGCCCTCGAGGCACCCGTCGGCGCAGTCCCGCGCGCAGGCCCCCTGCTCGCATCGGCCCGAGGCGCAGTCGAGCGCTGAGTCGCAGGCGGTGCCGGCCCCGCCCTCTCCACGTGTCGCGCACTGCGGCACCGGGCCCCCGGCGAGGCACAGGCCCGCAGCGCCGCAGTCCTCGGGGGCGTCACACAGGCGCTCGCACAACGCGACCTTCTGGTACGACACACAGCGACGGTCGTTGGGGCACGCGTCGACCTCCGCGCGCGGATCACAGACGGTGCTGCACGCCCCCCCGCGACACACCCCCGAGCGGCATTCCGCCCCCGTGCGACAACCGGACTCGGCCTCTCCGTCGCCCGCGGGGGCACACGCCCCCCCGACGTGCAGCGGCAGACACGTCTCGCCGGACCCGCAGGTCGAGGCGTCGACGCACGCCGTCAGGCAGGTGCCCTCGAGGCACTGCCACGAGGCGCAGTCTCCATCCACGAAACACGCGGAACCTCCGGGCCCCGCGCCCGGTCCTACGCAGAAGCCGTCGCCCGGGCCCCGGGCCGCGCACACCTCACCCGCCTCGCAGGCGCTCAATCCTGTGCACCGACGTGTGCAGTATCGCCCCCCCGAGCGCTCCGCGCAGACCTGGTCGGCCGCGCAGTCCGCGTCCTCGAGACAGGTCGTGCTGCACACCGCGTCGAGACAAGCCCCGCGCGCGCAGTCCGTGTCGGCGCGACAGGCCGCCGCGGGGCCGGCGCCCGCATCCGAACGACCGGGGCCCGCATCCAACACCGCGGCGTCGGCCACCGCGGCCCCCGGCCTTCCGGGGCGCACGGGGTCACACGCGAAGCCCGAGACGACCGTCGCAGCGATGACCAGGAATCCTCGACACACAGCTCGCCCTTACCACAAACCCGTGGTCGCGGACGACGCGGCCTCGCTTGCACGATGGCGCCAATACGCACACGATACGGGCGGACCCGTCGCCGTAGCCCACTGGCCCGGCTCGGTCCGGTCAACCAGCACAGGCTCCTTGGGGGTCGCCAGGTGTCGATCACGCGCCGCATTGCCGGCCGCTACCGACTGTTCGAGCGCGTGGGCACCGGGGGCCTCGGGGTCCTTTGGGCCGCCTGGGACGACCGCGCCGAGCAGTCGGTCGCCGTACGCATCATGGAACGCGGCCTCGACCAGCCCGACCGCGTCGCGCATTTTCGCTCCAGCGCGCGTGCGGCCGCTCGCCTCTCGCACCCGGGCATCGTCCGCACCTTGGATGAAGGCCACGACCCCGACCTCGGGCCCTACTTCGTCACGGCCTGGGTGGACGGGTGGCCCCTCTCCGCGTGGTTCGGCTCGACGCCCCCGTGGGGCTTCGTTCGCTCCGTGCTGCGGCAGCTCTGCGACGTGCTCGCGCACGTGCACGCTCGAGGCCTCGCCCACCTGGACCTGCGGCCGAGCACCGTGCTCATCGAAGCCACCGAGAATGGGCCGCGCGTCCGCGTGACGGACGCGGGCTGTGCCCGGATCGACGATGGTTTCGGAGAGCGCGCGGCGGGCTCGGCGTCGACCCTGAAGCTGCGAGGCTCTCTGCGCTACATGGCGCCCGAGGTGTGCGACGCGCCCCCGTGGATGCATGGGCCGTGGTCGGACCTGTACTCGCTGGGTCTCATCGCGTGGGACCTCTTGACCGGCACGCAGCCCGACGCCGAGCTGAGCGGGGTCGCGCTCCTCATGCGCAGGGCCGCCGCGCCGCCGCCGGTCTTGCCGAAAGGGGTCGGCGGGCCGCACGAGGTCGCGCTGCGGGGCCTCTTGCAGCGCCTCCTGGCCGTGACACCGGCCGAGCGTCCGAAGTCGGTGGCCCAGGTCGCTCAGACGCTCGAGTCGCTTTTCGAAGCGGAAGGTGCGCCCCGCTGGGCGGATCCCCCGCGCGGGCCCAAGGTCCGGCAGGCGCCCTTCGACGAGTCTCGAGGACCCGCCGGCGGACATCCGCTGTGGGCCCTGCAGCCGGGCCCCCTCGTTGGACGCACCGAGCACCTCGCCCATTTGCGCAGCGTGGTCGAGTCCGCGGTCGCTGGGCAGGCGAGCCGTGTCGTCGTCATCGAGGGCGAGCTCGGCATGGGCAAGAGCCGGCTCCTCCATGACCTGCTGGACGACGTTCGCGAGCGCAGCGTCGCGCGCGGCTGGTTGGCCACTTTCTCGCCGGGCAGCCCGCCGGGCGCGGGTTTGTCGGGCCTGCTCGAGGACCTCCTGCGCGCCGGACGTGCCGACGCCGAAGGGGTCGCACGTCGGGTCGAAGCGCTCTCGCTTCTCCACGGCATCGACCCCGAAGGCCTCGTCGACGTACTGCCCGCGCTGGTGCGTCCGGACACGACGCCCTTCGCACGCCCGGGCAACGAGCCCGATCCCGGCGCCGAGGTCGGGGCCGTCGGCTCGGCCCACATGCTGGCCGGGGCGTTCCTCGAGCTCTTGCGCCGCGCCGCCGTGGCCGATGGGGTGGTCGTCGGGTTGGACGACGCCCATTGTGCCCACGTGCCCGAGGGCCTGGACCTCGCGCTCCGTGTCCTCGGGGAGGTCGACCTCCCGGTGTGCCTGGTGTTGACGGTGGAGCCGGGGCACCCGGGCACCGAGGCGCTGCGGCAAGCGCTCGAGGCACACGACCGCGTCTCGTGGCTGGGCGTCGGCCCCCTGGAGCCGGACGACGCCGCGCGCTACGTCATCGCGCGCCTGGGGCTGCCGGATCCGGACCACTCACAGGTCCTCGCGACGGCCGGCACCCTCCCGACGACCCTGGAGGCGACCTGCGACGAGGTCCTGGACAACGGGCTGTGTGTGCTCGACGGGTGGATACGACTCCGCCCCGGCTTCGTATTGCCCATCGACCCGAGAGAGGTCTTCGAGGCGCGCATGGCGAACCTCCCGGCGACCGGCGGGGACGCCCTCGTCGCCGACGTCGTGCAGGGCCTCGCGCACGGTCGGGTGCCCCTCTCGCCCAGAGTGCTGGACGCCCTCGCGTCCATCGACCCCCATCGTCCGTGGGGCAGCGCCCTCGCGTCCGCGGAGCGCGCACGCCTCATGGTCCGCGACCCGCACGGCCGTTGGTCCTTCGCGTCGCGCGGTCTCGCGGATTGGCTCGTCTTCCGCAGCGGAGAGCGCGCCGCGAGCTGGCATCGTCGATGGCTGAAGTCCCTCGTTCATCTCGAGGCCGGTGGTCGAGGGGGCTACGGCCTCGAGCGGGCGGCGCACGCCAACATCCTGGGCCAGGGGAGCGCTGCGGCGGACGCGCTCGCCGAGGCCGCCGCGTGGGCCCTCGGCCCGGGTCAGCAGGCGCTGGAGCGCGGCCTGCTCGCGGCGCACCAGCTCGACGTCGCCTCCCATGCACGGGGCGACGCCCCGGGGCGGGCTCGAGCGCACCGACTCCGGGCCGAGCTCCTGCGCCAGGGGGGGCACGCGAACGCCGCGCGCGATGCGTTGGAGCAGGCACTCGCGCTGCTCGCCGAGGCCGACAGTGCCGTCGAGCGCGGCTGGTGTTTGATGGCCCAGGGCTGGCTCGAGCTCGATCGCGCTCGGGAGGACGCCGCCGAGGACCGCTTCCAGACCGCCCTGCGCCTCTTCGAGGGGGTCGGTGATGCCGGGGGCGCGTGTTGGAGCCATGTCGGTCTCGGGTACATCGCGGTGCGTCGGGGCGAGCACCGTGTAGCGCGCACCATCGGCCGACAGTGCGAGGAGTCCTTTGGCACACTGAACGCCGCCCGGGGCGTGCTCGCCGCGCGACTGCTGCGCGCCCACGCCGCGGACGCCGCCGGCGACGACGCCACGGCCGAGAAACGGTACCTGCGGCTGCAGGAGGTCGCGGACGCGCACCGGTGGCTGCTCGAGGGCGCGATGCTGCGGCTCCGGAGGGCGCGCCTGGCGCTCCGCCGCGGTCGCCCCCACGACGCGCTGCAGTTCGTCGAGAAGATGCGTCAGGTGTGCGGCCCAGCTCGACTGCGGCGCTTGGAGGAGTGGGCGGACGCCGTGCGTCCCGCGCTGCTCGCGGCAACGGGCGATGCCAAGGGCGCGCGCCGGCTCCTCGGGCACACACCGACCCCGAACGCCCGGTTCCTCCAGCCCGCGATCGACACACTCGAAGCCGCGCTGGCGATCCCGACGACACGCCTGGAAGCGCGGGTCGCCCGGGCGCTGGAGAAGCAACTCGAGGCGCTGCGTCAGGCCGGCGTCAACGCGCGTCGCGACTGAAGTCGGGGACCGTCGGAATGCCCTCGTCGAGGGGCGGCGGGTTCGGGGCCCAGGTCGTCTCCACGAAGACGCTCAGAGCGTCCGGGAACATGCGCCGGAACATGTTGCAGTTGCCCGGTTCGTTGTCGAAGGCCCCGACGACGGTCCCGAGCGTGCCCAGGAAGTCGACCACGTCCCGCTTGAACTCGAGGTCGGGCATCTCGAAGGTCGGCTTGAGCACGAGCACCGTATGGGCCAGCGCAATCGGAAAGCCATGGCGCCGTAGGCTCTCGACGCATCCGACCGCCATGTTCGGCGCGTCTCGCCCCGAGAGATAGACCACGGTCGCGCCGGCCTCGTAGGACTCCCGCACGAACGCCAACGCCCCCCCGAGGGGTTCGTCGTGTTGCTGCGGCGCATCCGTGAAGAATCGCTCGCGCCAGAACTTCGACGCCGCCTCGACGACCTCGGCGCGGACCTCGCCGACCTGGGCGAGGATGTCCTTGAGCAGGTAGGGCAAGTGGTGTCGCGGACCGGCGCGCAGCGCGGCTTCCAGCGCCGTATCGCCCTGGGCGACCGCGAACTCGATCAGGATCTGGACCGTTCGCGGGCCGTTGTCCATCAGGGTGTGATCGAGGTCGAAGACGACGACCGGCGTTCGTCCCGCGGCCTTCTGATCGCGGCACTGCGTGAGGATGCGGTCGAGCACGTGCGGCGTGGCGGGGCTGGTCATGGTTCTGTGCTCTCTTCGTGAATCGGGTTGCGGCGCAGCGTGACACAGACGCCGTGCCCCCGCACGCGGTCGCGGTCTCGGTCTCGGCCTCGGGTCTTGGAGCAGTGCTGAAAAAGTCCATGGACGGACTTTTTCAGCGTCCTGATAGAGTCGTGCGGCCTATGCACACGCACCGCCCCCTCGCCGCCCGCGCCGTACTGGCCTTCGACGCGCTCGTCTTTCTCGGCCTGGGCCTTTGGCTCACCCTGGACCCCGCCGGCGCGCTCGCGGGCCTGCAGGTCGCGCCGACCGGTCCGTTGGGTCTGGCGGAGCTGCGCGCGATGTACGGCGGCCTCGAGCTGGGCTTCGGGCTCTTCTGCCTGCACGCGGCCCGGCAGCCCGCCTGGGTCGCGTCGGGTCTCTGGGCGAACGTCTATGTGCTCGGCGGGCTCGGCCTCGTCCGCGCCCACGGGATCTTCCTGGGCGACGCCGCGGCCCCCATCATGTTCTTTTTCTTGTCGACCGAGGTCGGGGCGGTCCTCCTCAACGCCTGGGCGTTGCGGACACTCAAGCGCTCGGCAGCCGCGCCTGGTCTCCCCGTCGGAGAGACGCGCCCAGCGTAAGGGCGAAGCACGCCCCGGCCTGTCCGGGGTTCTCCAGCGTCAGTCGCCCGCCATGGGCCGCGGCCAGCTTCGCGCACAGAGCGAGACCCAGACCCGTGCCCTTCTCGCGGGTCGTGTAGAAGGCCTCGAAGATCCGCTCCGCGATCTCCGTCGGCACACCCGGCCCGTCGTCCCGAAACCGCAGGACCGCGTCGGGCCCGTAGGTGATGTGCATCGAGCGCGCGCCCGCCTGGGCCGCGTTGCGCATCAGGTTCAACGCCAGGCGACCGAGCCCGCTGGGATCCGCCTGGACCTCCAGGTCCGGCGCGAAGTCGAGCGTGACCGCGAGGTCCTGCGGCACGAGCGCCGCGCTCTGGGCGAGCAACGGATGCAGCCGCACGGCCTCCAGCTCGGTGGGCACCTGCCGCGCGTAGCCCAGGAACTCCTCGACGACCCGCTTCAAGGTGCCCAGCTCCTGCTCGACCCGAACCAGCAGCGCGAGCTCGTCCGGCCGCTCCCGCAGGTCTTCGCGCAGCAGACCGACGAAGAGCTCGATGCCCCCGAGGGGGTTTCGGACCTCGTGGGCGATGCCTCCGAGCATCGTCTGAAGTTCACGCTCCCGGGCCCTCAACGCGACGCGCATCTCGTCCATCGTCGCCGCCAGCGACCGCACCTCGACCGCCCCCTGCGCGGGACCCACGGCCGCCTCGAGCTCGCCGGCGCCGATACGACGCGCGGCCTCGTCCAGGCGCGCGATGGGCTCCGTGAGCGCACGGCTGAGCGCCAGCGCGAGCGCGGCGAGCACACCCAACCCGATGAGGGCCGTGCCCACGAGATAGGCGCCCAGGGCATCCAGCCGCCGGTAGCTCCGCGCGCTCCCTTCGACGCCCACGACCCCGACGACCACACCCTCGTGCAGGACCGGCGCGTAGCCCCGCAGGTAGCGCTCGCCGTCGAGCCCACGAAACAGGACGCCCGCCGTCGGGACCCCGGCGCGGGCCTGGTCGAACTCCCATCGATCCGCCGCCAGGGCGCGGTCGGGCTCGCCGGGCGCGGGCGCATCCGGGGCCGTGTCCGCCATGGAGAGGCCCTCGGGAGACAGCAAGAAGACGCGCCGCGCAAGGACCGCGGCCTCCACCCCCGCCAGGCGCGCGCGCAGGTTCTCCAGGGTGCGCGCGTTGTCGGGCTCGAAACGCGCGACGAGACCCGTGGGCAGCGTGCTCGCCGCCGTCGCGGCGGTGTCGGCGAGCCGCGCGCCCAGCTCCGCCTCGACGGCGGCCCGCGCGCCGAGCCACGCCGCGAGGCCGAGCCCGGAGAAGACCAACGCCGCGGGCAAGAGCAACGCCCACGAAAGCCGGGCTCGAAGCGTCTCGGGAATCCACCGCATCCCCGCGAGTCTAGCAGGACAATGGGATGCGGCCTCTTCGGCCTCGACTTCAGGGCCCTCGTTTGCGCGGGACGCCGCGGTTCCGTCACGGTGGCCCTCCCCCTTCACCGGCACGGCAGGACCCCCGCATGGTCAGCACCCTCGATGTCCTCCGCACGCCCGGCTTGCTCTGCCTCACCCTGGGGGTCTTGACCGCTTGCCCCCAGCGGCCCCTCGAGCCGCGTGATCCCAGCCCGGGCGCGACGCACTTCACCATCCAGACCTTCAACGTGGAGTTCACCGACTGGGACGACCCGGCCACGGTCGCGGCGGTGGGCCACAGCAGCGCCGACGTGCTGTGTCTGCAAGAGGTCACGCCGAGCTGGCAGACGACCCTCACCGCGCGCTACGGCGAGCAGTACCCGTACTCGGCCTTCCATGTGCTGGGCGAGCGGAGCACCGGTGGCCTCGCGGTGCTCTCACGCTTCCCGATAGAAGACCTGGGCATCGCGCCCGCGCCCAACGGGTGGCACCCCGCGTGGCATCTGCAGGTCGCGACGCCGGCCGGTCCCCTGCAGCTCCTCCAGGTCCACCTGCGCTCTCCGCTCACCGGGCAAAGCTCCGCCCTCCAGTCCTATCTCAGGGTCGAAGAGGACCACCGCCTCGAGATCGAACGGTTCGTCGAGCCGTTGCGCTCGAACCTCCCGACCATCGTGCTCGGCGACTTCAACGAAGAGGAGGACGGCGCCGCCGTTCGTTTCCTCGAGCTGCGCGGATTCGTCAACGCGTTGCCGCTCTTCCACCCGGGGCAAGGCACCTGGCGATACCGCTCCATCGCGAACCAGCTCGACCGCGCCCTCGACCACATCTTCTACGGCCCGGGGCTCACCCCGCTCAACGCCTGGGTGCATCGCGCAGGCAACTCGGACCACCTGCCCGTGATCGCTCACTTGGAGTTCTCGCCGAACTGATAGGCGAGCGCGAGCCCGTACAGGACACGACGGTTGTTCGGCTCGAAGTCCATCCACGTGAGCGCGCACTCCGCCCGCGCGGAGATCGCGTGCGCGACGTGCACGTCGAGGCCGAACGGGACCCCCGGCGTGAGGCGGTCGCCCCACGTCGCGATGCGCGGTGTCGCGTAGACCCAGGTATCACCGACGGTCCGCGCGGCCATGGGGAGACCGAAGCTCGCCCACGCGAAGCCGAGCTCGACCTCGACCCCCGCGACGGCCCGCTGTGTGCTCAGCGGGAGCAGCGCCAGCGCGACCCCCCCGGCGAACGCGTCGGCGTCGAACGCGCTGACGAACGACACGCGGACGAACTCGCCATAGGCCTGGGTCAACCACGCGTGCCCGACGGTGCTCGTCGGCTCGTCCACGTAGGGTCGGGGGCCGACCAGCGTCGCGCCGAAGCCGACCTCCTGGGTGTGGCCGGCGCTCATCGCGGACGCGGGGCGAAACGAAGACGCCGGCGCGCAGGCCCCACCGGCGACGGCGAGCCCGAGCGCGAGCCCGAGCCCGAGCGCGAGCCGGGGCGTACGCCCTCGCACCTCAGAACCCCAGGCCCACGCTGAGGCGATTGCGCAGGTCCCAGCGACGCACCCCCTCCGAGGCGTACTCGCTGCCGCGACCGAAGGCCTCGGCGACATAACGAACCTCCAGCCCGGGGTCGTCGAAGCGATAGCCGAGGTGGGCTTGCGCGTCCCAGATCTGCTCCCGACTCGTGGCCGACTGGGTCACGTCCTCCTCTTCGCGATCGAGCCCTTCGAGCCCGCCGTAGAGGCCGTAGCTGCCCACGACCCCGAGCGAGAACTGCTCGTAGCCCGCGGTGGCGCGCACCCGTGCCGATCCGCCCAGGTGAAACTGGTAGTTCTGGTCCACGAGGACCGACTTGACCCCGTCGACGTCGTTCTGGAGTCGCCAGCGCCCGAAGCCGAGAGAGCGGATCGCCGCGAAGTCGACGAAGGCGCGCAGATCGAAGCGGCTCCACAGGGGTCCCTGACGGTCCCACCGGCTCAGCGCCGGCCCGGCGAGGTGGGTGATCGCCACCTGGTCGTCGTGGTCTTCGAATCGGTGGTCCACGTACTCCACGGCGGTCGAAAGGCCCACCAGACCGGCGTGCCCGTCCAACGCCGAGGAGCCGACGCGATGCGTGTAGGCCTGCCAGTAGCGCCCGAGGTAGACCGCCTCGAAACGCACGTCCAGGTCCATGGACAGCGCGCTGTTCGTGTCGAGCGTGAGCTCGCCTTCGGTGAAGGCCCCGTTGAAGAAGGTCGACGCGAACTCGCCTGGGCGTCCGTACCCAGGGAGGGCCACGACCTCGGCCTCGGCCAGAAACCCGAAGAGGTGCTCGACGGACCGCGCGTTCGTATTGGGCCCGTAGTGCGCCGCGAGCAGGAAGCGGTGGGCGCGCGCTGAGCTGAGCCCGAGGTTGTCCAAGGGGAGCGGCGGCGGCGCCTCGTCGTCCAGGATCGCCTGATGCACCGTCCGAGGCAGACCGAAGGTGGCCGCGAGCACCGAGCCGATCCAGCCGGGGTTGGGCGCGCTCGTCGCGTACTCGCCCATCTGAAAGAAGAACTCGCCGATGGGCAGGCCCGCGATGCCTGTGAAGACCAGGTCGTTCACGCTGACGACCTCGCGCCACTCCAGCGCGTACTCCCAGACGAACGCGCTGCCGAAGCCGTAGGCGGCCGCGACGGCCGGCCCCAGGTTGTTCACCCGCGCGAACCCGTAGTAGGCGGAGCCCGCGAACGGGTGAATCACATGGTTGGTGATCGTGTTGTTGTTGTCGAAACGGAACGCGTCGACGGTGAGACGGTCGGACAGGGACGATTGGTCCCAGTCGGCCCGATTCAGCGACGGGTTCGCCCAGTAGTAGACGAGCCCCAGGGCGAGCCAGCCGGCGTCTTCGGCGGCGGCCAGCCAATATCGTGGCGGCCCGCGTGGCTGGGCGATGTGCGTCCAGTAGGTGAGCTGAAAGGGTCGCCACTGACCGTCGAGGTCGACGAAGCCCTCTTCAGCGCGCACCGCCGCGGGCCGCAGACACGCCCCCAGAATCGCCCACCGAGCCGTGCCTTCAGCCCAGCGTCGAGAGCGATTCCACATGCGTGAGAAGGTAAGCGCCGCCTCAGGGCGCGCAAGGCCCCTCGAAGTCGACAGGCGTCGGTCGCGGCAGGCACTCGTCGTTGTCGGACCAGAAGCGCCCGGTCCAAAGACTCTCGAGCCCGCCCTGCGGGTCTCGACCCCACAGCTCCACCTCGAGCGCGTCGCGACCGACGAGGCCGACAAAACGACCGCCGTCGGTGAGCGCGCCGACCAGCGGCCTCGCGGCGAGCAGGGCCTCGGGCAGCGCCCATCCACGGGTCACGGTCCCGCCGCGCCCATCGGGCATGCCGAGCCACGCCGCGCGGTGCTGCTCCGACCAGTATCGGCAGTCTTCACCCTCGAATTGCACACCGAGCTGAACGACCGTCGCGCGTTCGACCTCGGCGTCGACGCGCCAGGTCACGAGCCCCTGGGCGTTGGCGCGTTCGAGGAACGCCCAGTCCCCCATCAGGCTCCGCGCGAGGCGCGACGACAGCCAATCCCCGGAGCGCGGGTCGAGCGCGTCGCGCGACACGGGATGGTCCTGGGAGACGCGCGCCTGCCACCTCAAGTCGGGCACGTCGCCGCCGACCAGGGCGAGGGGGGCCACCGCCGCCCCACAGCCCTCCAAAGGCAGCGCAAGGCTGTACGATCGCTCACAGCCGCTCGTGTCCAGGTACATGGGCGGCCCGACCCGTGCCCGGCAACGCCCCGCGGCGTTGAACAGTAAGACGTCGCCGCGGCGTGCCCGGGGCAACTGTTTTTCGCCCGCCTGCTTCGGCGCGACGCGGGGAGGCTGCGCGGTTTCCTCGGGTGGCTCGCCGCGCTGGGCTTCGTGCCCGGGTGTGCCGAAGGTGTGATCGAGCACCAGGTAGGGCACCTCGCCCACAGTGACCACGGGGAAAAACGCGCGTCGGGGCCCGGGGGTGAGCGCGGCCCTCAGGGCGGTGAACCCCTTCGTATCCGCCGGAGCGAGCGCACCGAACGTCTCCCCGTCGGCGCGGGTGCCGGTGCTGCGCACAAGGTCGGCGCTCGGCGGCGAGACCGGCACCTCCACGGCGTCGAAGGCGACCACGCCGCTCCGCTCGAGCGTCGCATCCTCGGTGCGGATGCCCACGACCGAATCGAGGAAGGCCACGTCCGAGAGCGCGACCCCGCGTGTTCTTCGGACCTCGAGCGCGACCCCGCCTTGCGCGCGGAGTCGCAAGCGGTCGAGTCGCACACCCTCGCTGTCGGCGAGCTCGATCAGGGCCGGCCCTTCGTTCGAGGGCTCACCCCAGTGGCTTCGCTCGAGGCGCAGGCCGAGCAGCCGAACGTCGCGCGCGTTCAGCACGCGGATCGCCGTCTCGTTCTCCAGCGCGAGCACGAACGCCTCGGCGCCCTCGACCGTAATGTCGGTCACCCGCTCGAGGACCACCGTCCGCTCGAGTGTGTGTGTGCCCGGGCACACCAGGACCCCGTCCCCCGAGACCAGACCGTTCAGCGCCTCGGAGAGCCGGGCGTGGTCGGTCGCGGCCCCCTGGCGCAGCCGGACGGCGCGCACCGCGGCGCGGACCTCGGCCCCGTCGGGACCGAAAACCGCGGGGCCGCAGCGCACGCTCGGGTCGGATACGGGCGGGGCCGGCGGCGCGGACTCGACCGTGGCCGGCGGCGACGACGGCAGGCCTGGAGGCGCCGTGCCCGGGCCCTTCGGACCGCCGCACGCCGCCGTGAAGAGCGCCAAGACCACACCGATGCCTCGAGCCAAGCCCCGCCTCCGATTCCCGCCATTGCCTGGACGTGGCGCGCATGCTAGCGCGTTGCTCCATGGCACGTCTGCTCGTCGTCGATGACGATCCGCACCTCCGCGAGGTCCTCCGCTTCGCCCTGGTGCGCGCGGGCCACGAGGTCGTCGAAGCGGCCCATGGTCTCGAGGCTCTGGAGCGTGTCGCCGACGCCGACTCACCCTTCGACTGCGTGCTCCTCGACATCCTCATGCCCGAGCTCGACGGGCTCGAGACCTGTCGTCGCCTGCGTCAGACCAGCGAGGTGCCCATCCTCTTCCTGAGCAGCCGGGACGAGGAGCTCGACCGCATCCTCGGGCTCGAGCTCGGGGCCGACGACTACATCACCAAGCCCTTCAGCCCGCGCGAGGTCGTCACGCGGGTCAAGGTCGTCCTCCGACGCGTCGCCCGGGCGACCACCGCGCGTCCCGACGACGCCCCTCGGACCCTACGCGCAGGCGCCGTCGCGCTCGATCTGGAGACGCACCGCTGCCACGTGGGGGAGACCGAGGTCGTGCTCACCGTCACCGAGTTCGAGCTGTTGCGGGTCCTGCTCGGCGCTCCGGGTCGTGTCTTTACACGAGACGATCTGCTCGATCGTGCGTTCGGCGCGGACCACCACGTCGCCGATCGCACCATCGACAGCCATGTCCGCCGCCTTCGGGCGAAGTTCGCGCCGCACGGGCTCGAACCTGTGGAGACCGTCTACGGCGTCGGGTACCGGCTGCGCGAGCCCCGGTGACCTCGAACGCGCCTCCCCGGCGACGACGCCTCGCGCTGCACCACCTGGTGCTCGGCGTCGTTGGCCTCACGCTGCTGGCCCCGGTGGTCGCGCTGCTCTCGTTCCGGGTCTACCAGACGCAGCTCCTCAACCAGACCGAGGCGTCGCTCATCGCCGAGTCGGTGTGGATCGCCGAGGCCTTCCGCAGCGCGCTCCAGGCCGAGGGTGTGGTCGCCGTCGACGCTTCACCTCGACCACCGAACGCGCCGGAGCCCGACTTCTACCCGGTCGAGCCTCAACTCGACCCCGCGGCCCCGGTGTTGCCGCGCCTCGGGGAGCCACGCGCCGTGCACCCATTGCCCGACACCCCCGTCGTTCGGGCCGGCGCGCGCTTGAACGGCACCCTGGGCCGCGCCAAACGCTTCACACTCTCCGGCGTGCGGGTCCTGGACGCCGAGGGCCTCGTCGTCGCGACCAGCGGCGGTGAGCTCGGCGCGTCGCTCGCCGACATGCCCGAGGTCCGCGGGGCGCTCGCCGGCACCTATACCGTCGTCGGTCGTGAGCGTGTGAGCGACGAGCCCGCCCCGCCGCTGAGCAGCATTCGACGTCGCGGCCGGATTCGGCTGTTCACCGCGCTCCCGGTCTTCGCCGATGGACAGCTCGTCGGGGTCGTTCGTATGAGCCGCACCGGCCTCGATGCGGTCGAGGCGCTCTGGCGATTCCGAGACACGCTCCTGGTCGTTGCGGCGACCTGTGTCGCGCTCTCGCTCGGGGTCGGCTTCGCGCTGTGGCGCGCCGTCGCGGGCCCCGTGCGCGCCCTGCGCAGCGCCGCGGCGGACCTCGCCCGGGGCAAACGCGGCGCGCCCTTCGTGCCGCGCGGCTTTGTACCGGCGGAGCTGGCGGAGCTGGGTCAAAGCCTCGAAGACTTGACCCGACAGCTCACGGAACGCGCGGACTACGTCACGCAGTTCGCGGCCGATACGAACCACGAGCTCAAGACGCCCATCGCCGCGCTGCGCGGGGCCGCGGAGCTGATGGCCGACACCCCCGACATGGCGCCCGAGCAGCGCGCCCGCTTCCTCACCCACATGCTCGAGGACGCCCACCGCATCGAGCGCACGGTCTCTCGGCTGCTCTCGCTTGCGCGCCTGGAGAACCCTCTGCCGAGGGGCCCGGACCAACCGGGCACCACCCTGAGCGCGCTCATTCTCAGTCTGCGGGAGAGACACGGCGACCGGGTTCAGTGTGCCCTCGATCCGCGCCTGCCCCCCCGCATCGGGCTCGAGCCCGAGGTCTTCGAGACCGTGCTCGGCAACCTCTTGGACAACGCCCTGCGGCACGGCGGGGACGCGCCCGTGTCGTTACGCTTTCTGGTCGGAACCGGCCCGACCGGCGTGACCCTCGAGGTCGAGGACCACGGTCCCGGCATCTCCGAGGGCAACCGCGCCCGGGTCTTCCAGCGATTCTTCACGACGGAGCGCGCCCGCGGCGGCACCGGGCTCGGACTCGCCATCGTCGCCGCCGTCGTGCGCGCCCGCGGCGGCACCGTCGACTTCGAGAGTCGACCAGGGCGCACGGTCTTTCGCGCGCGCCTCTGACTCGAGTCTGACCCGGTTGCACGGGTTCTGCACGATCTCTCCCCGGCCTTTGCACGACCTCACCATCGGCTCGCCGCGACGCACCGCCAGGATGGCTTCACCCATCCACAGGAGGTTGCCTCGTGAAGCTCACCCTCGGTCGCATCTTCGCCATCGCGCTCGTTTTCGGGATCACCAGCATCGGCTGGCTCACCCTCGCGGGGGTCACGAGCCACCGCGCCGACACGCTGGGCTCACGCCTCGGCCCCGAGGTCGCCGAGCTCTGGGGCCAACCGCATCGCCAGGGCGCCCCCGAGCCGACGTTCCTCTTCGAGACCGAGCGCGCCACCGAGAAGACCATCATCCAGGACGGCCAAACCCAGACGATCCAGACGCGTGAGGTCGTTCTCGAAGAACGCCCGGTGCTCTTCAGCCGAACGCGGGTCGCCGCCGACCTGCACCTCGACCCTCGGCAACGTGGTCTCGTCTGGTTCTCTCTGTACGGGGTCGACTTCGAGGGCGCCTGGACCTACACCCACCGTGCCGCCGAGACGGGTCGCCTTCGCCTCCGGTTCGCCTTCCCCGACCCCCAGGGGCTGTACGACGGCTTTCGCTTCGTGGTGAACGGCGAGAACCTGGCCGCCCGCCTCCAGCCCCGCGACGGGGTCATCGAGACGCTGGTCCCCGTGGCCCCGGGCGCCGTGCTCAACCTCGAGGTCGCCTACCGCAGCCGAGGCCTCGAGAGCTGGTCGTACCAGCCGACCCGCGGGGTGGCGAGCCTGGAGGACTTCGAGGTCCAGGTGTCCACCGACTTCGAGGGCTTCGACTATCCGAACGGAGCCGTGTCCCCGACCGCACGGACCCCGCGCGACGGCGGGATGCAGCTCGACTGGCGCTTCGACCAGGTCGTCACAGGGCAGAGCATGGGCGTGACCATGCCCAGCATCGTCCAGCCCGGCGAGCTCGCCACCGCGCTCTCGATGTCGGCCCCCGTCTCACTCTTCTTCTTCTTCTTTGTGCTGCTCGTGCTCAGCACCGTTCGGGGCATCGACATCCACCCCATCAACCACCTCTTCCTCGGCGGGGCGTTCTTCGCGTTCCACCTGCTCTTCGCCTACGCCGTCGACCACCTCGACGTGGTGCCGGCCTTCGTGCTGGCGAGCGTCGTCAGCCTGGTGCTCGTCGTCAGCTACCTGCGACTGGTCGTCGGCAACCGATTCGCGTTCGTGGAGGCCACGATCGCGCAGCTCGTCTATCTGGTGGGCTTCTCCCTGGCCCACTTCTGGGAGGGCTTCACCGGCCTCACGGTGACCGTGCTCTCCATCGTCACGCTCTTCGTGGCGATGCAGCTCACGGGTCGCATCCGTTGGAGCGACGTATTGTCCCGTTCAGTGGACCGGCCCACGCCCCACGAGGTCCCGACGACCTCGGCGCTCTGAGAACGACTCAGTCCTGGGCGGAGATGCGCAGGACCCGGTCGCGGGCCGCGTCGACGACATAGAGCCGCCCGGCCTCGTCAATCTCGATGCCCATGAGGCTGCCGGCCTCGAGGCCCGTGTCGAGCCAGTCCACGATCTCACCCGTGAGCGACATCGCGGTGATGCGCGAGGTCTCGTGGTCGGTGACGTAGAGCAGGTCGCCGTGAAGAGTTAGGCCGCTGGGCAACACCAGCTCCGCCCCATCGGCGTCGGCCAGTGTGGTGAGCGAGGCATCCACCATGCGCCAGAGCTGTGTGCCCGGCTCAATCACCGGCATCCGACCGCGGCTCGAACCCGACTCGCTGTCCAGCACGGCCACGCGGGCGTTGCCCGTGTCGGCCACGTACAGCTTGCCGTCCCGACGATCGAAGACCATGTGAGACGGCACGTCCGGCACGCGGGTGACCTCACCCTCGACGTACCGCTGCATCCGGCCATCGCTGTGGTCGTCGTAGCCGATGCCGTGGTCCTGCATGAAGTCGGCGCGGGTCAAGGAACCCGTGAGGCCGTCGAAGGTCCAGTAGACGTTCTCGCTCTCCCAGGCGATGCCCATGCAGAACGGCGACTCGTGCAGCATGTCCAGGTGCGAGCCCAGGTCGTAGCCGAGGAAGGCCACGGCCTCGGGGTTGCTGTAGCCGAAGATCTCCAGGTCCGACGACCACAGGCTCGGGCCCATGAAGTCGTTGGGATCGGCCTGGTTGTCGTAGGTGTTCCGGGACTCCTGACAGGTCCCGAAGAAACCGGGCGCGCCGAACTCGATGCTCGAGACCTCCTCCATGAAGTGGAGGGCGAACGGGTCGATGCGCTTTTCGATGCGGCCGTCGGGGTCGTTCACGTCGTGGAAAATCACCACCGAGTCGTCGGTCCGGTTCACCACCCACAGGCGCCCCGGCACCTCGGGATCGAAGCCGAGGTCACGCGGAGTGCGCAGCCCGTTGGAGCGGGTCGCGAGGACCTCGATCTTCACGCGGTCCGCGCTGTGAGACCCGGCGCCGAGCGCCGGCACACCCACGGGCGGCTCGGTCGGGGGGGGCGGCGGCGGCGCGAGGTCGACCTCGGGCACCTCGGCGTCTTCGCCGGTCGGGGGTGTTCCGCCCGCGCCCCCGGTGGAGCCGCCGAGCCCGCCACCATGGCCACCGTCGTGGCCGTCGTCGGCTTTGTCGTCGCCGGGCTCGCCGCCGGCGCCTTCGATGGTCTGCGCCTCGCCGGTGCTGTCCTCCGCCGAACACGCGACCGCACAGGACCCTGCGACTGCCACAAGCACAAAACGCAACATGGACATGGTTCGGCCTCCGATGAGCTTTGATTCCGCAAGCAACTTCGAGGCCGCGCATGATTGTGCGTTTTTCAACACCCGTGAAACGACGCGGTGGATTGCCAGCGCAGTGGAGATCAGCTACGCCCTCGGCCATGCGGACACGACTCATTGCCCTTGGTTGCCTCTCCGTGCAGCTCGGCTGCGGGAGTTCGCAAGAGAAGCCGACGCGCGGCCAGACCCCTGCGTCCTTGTGCGACGCCGCGGAGCGTCGGCTCTCGGCTCGGCTCGGCCCGGAGCTGTCCCGCGTGGAGTCGAAGCGCGAGCTCACGCGTCCGGGTGAGGGCGACAAGCCCCCGAAGGCATGGGCGTGCGTCTTCGTGTACCAGCCTGTCCCCGAGGAGATGGCCGAGGAGGGGCTCCCGCCCGAGGACCTCGCCGCCAGCGGCATCGACCACCAGCTCGCCGTGGGCCTCGAGAACGCGAAGGGGCAGGTCGAGATCCACCTCGTCGAGCCCTCCATCGAGAGTCCGGGGCCCGTCTCCGTCGAGTTGGAGATGCAGGACGTCGCTGGTGACAATCGACCCGAGGTCGTGGTCACTGAGGCTTCCGTCGGCGCCGACCCGTGGCGGGGCGTCCGGTTCCTCTCGCTGGACAACGTCGACGCCGGTCCTCGAGACCTGCTGAGCACCTCGCTGAAGATCAAGACGTCGGAAGGCCTCGAGCTCTTCGGGAGCTGGAAGGCAACCCGCCAGGGTGAGCGCCCGGGCATCGTCGTCGAGGCGGGCGGCAACTACCGCATCTTCGCCTGGGATGAGGGTGCGAAGCGTTTCATGCTCGACCAGGCCGCTACGGACGCGGCGAATCCCAAACCGCCCCCGCCCCCCAGCGCCGCGCCGACGGAAGCGCCGACCGCGCCGCCGTCCGCGGCCCCGAAAAAGGGCAAGAAGGGCGCGACGCCGAAGCCCGCGAAGGACAAGGACCCCCTCGAGGGCCTCAACTTCGACTGAAGACCGCTCCGGGCGGGCTCGACTTCAGGCCAGGTCCTGGACCGCCTTGATGAAGTTCGCGGACGTGCTGTGCACGGAGATCGGGTTGATGCCGACCTGACGAGCGACGAACCCGAGGTCGGTCTGATTCGTGACGAGGCCGATGTGGAGCGGCGCCCGAGAGGCCGCCTCATACAGCGCCGAAGACTTCTCGAGGTGGTCGGGGGCGCCGAGATAGGCCCCATCCAGGCAGAGCCACTTGCGCCCGGTCTCCTTCGCCTGTGCCGAGATCTCGCGGAGGCGTACGAGGATCTGCTCGAAGACCTCGGTGTCCTGCTTGTCCCAGCCGTCTCGCAGGCGCACGACGACCCCTGAGGCGGTGGGAAAAAGCGCGACGTGCACACGATTGCAGGCGCTTCGGACCGCTCTGCGGAGCGCGAGGTCGCGAACAGGCTTCGAGAGCACCTCGACGTGGCCGGGCTGGGTCTCGTTGCCCCGGGTCGTCGTGGCGATCAGAGGCGCGGGCCCGAACAGCGCCTTCCAGGTGGCCTGGGCCTCGAGACCTCCGGCGACCCCCTCGTCCACGACGATGACGGTCGCGGCTCGGCGGGAGTGCGCGTCGATGCCGCTGGTCCCGTCGAAGAAGACCACGTCGAATTCGTCCCCCAACGCCTTCTCCGCCGTGTCCTTCAGGTTGAGGGACGGCGAGATGATCGCCAGCACACCGCGCACGAGCGGATCGTTGGTGCTGCGGGGGGGCGGCAACGCGGTCATGCCGCTGACCTTCTCCGCGAGCTTCTCGGAAACGTCGATGAGGTCCAGCGGTTTGGCGAAGAACAGCGTCACGCCAGCCCGCACGTAGTTGAGCGCGGTCGCACGATCGATCGCGTCCACGAGCACGCCCACCACGGTCTTCTCGTTCCCCGGGCGAGTGCGAAAGGCGCGAATCAACCCAAACGCGTCGTCATCCAGCAGCCGGTGCTCCGTGAGGAGCACATCGGGGAGCGTGGCGCGAATGTTGTGCATCGCGAGCGTGACGGTCGGCACGTCCTGCACGCGCCACCCGGCCAGGGGCAAGATGGTGGTCAGACCGCCCCGGACCGCGCTGTCGGTGCTGACGAGAAGGACGACCGGCTGGCGCCCTTCAACGGCCATCGTTCACCTTCAGGGCGCCGAGGAGCGTCTGGATGCGGGCCTCGACCCTGTCGATGTTCGCGACGTGGTCGATGACGATCGCACGCTGCTCGTTCGCCGGCACCAGCACGATGCGCCCAGAGCGGAAGAGCAGATACTCCAGCACGTCACGAATCTCCTTCGTCATGCGCACATTGGGTGCTGGCCACCGCTCGACGTCTCCGAACCACCCGCGCCTGTGGACGATCTCGTTGCTGTCGATCTCCCAGTAGTCGAAGCGGGTCCTGAGCCACGCAAAGGCCAGAAGGATCGCCATGCACGACGACCACACCCAGTAGAAGGTGGCGTTCATGAACATCGGCTGGTCCAGCGTCCGCTGGAGGAATTCCCCGAGGGCGGGATAGAGCGCGGTCAATAGGCCGATGACGATGGCGACGAGCACCAGGGCGATGCTGGTCCCGCGTGTGTAGTCGAACGCCAGCAACGACAGGTTGAAGAAGAAGAGCAGAGTGAAAACGATCCCGGTGGCCCCCGGACGCTCCACGGTAGGGCCATCCAGGGTCACGACCACCCCGCAAAGGAGCGCGGCGACGAGGCTCGGGTACAGATAGAGCACGGCGGGCATCGGCCGTACCACGAGGCGTTCGCTGGACATCGCGCCGCTATGTCGCACCCGTGACCGCGGGGGTCAAGGGCGCTTCGATCAGGGCGCGGTCGGGGCCGCGGGCGCCACGGTCGCGGGGCCACCCCCCGGCGGCACGGCCTGGCCCTCGGAGCCGGGCACGGCCACCGCGCCGGGCTCGCTGCCGGGCACGCTGCCCTCGACCGGGAGGCCGCCATCCGGCAAGCCGCCATCCGGCAGCGTCGGCGGCGGGGGCGGCGGGACCCACTCGTCCTTGGGGGGCATGTCGGCGGCGATGCCCCCGGGCTTCACTGGCGAGTTGACGCCCGAGGTATCGGCGGCCTTGTTCTGCATCGCCCGAACCTCCTCGGCCTGGATCGTGTGGTTGCCGAGGCGCGGCTCGATGTACTCGCGGCTGAAGACGTCGAGCAGCGTGAAGAGGAAGAACAGCGCCAGGAAAAGCAGGCCGAAGACGAAGACCAACGCGTTGAGCCGATTGTCGTACTTCAACTGCATGAAGATGAGTGCGACGAGGCTCGCCTTCAGCGTCGCCACCAACATGGCGACGGGCATGTTCGCCGGACCCAGGTCGACCTGGGCGACCGCCACGGTGACGACCGTGAGGATGAGCAGCCCGATGAAAACCGCGACGTAGGCCGCCGCCGGGACAATGTAGTGCCCGTGGTGCTCGGTGTCGTGGGCGTGGGAATTGTCTTGACTCATCGCGCGCTCCTCAGCCCACCAGGTAGAGCAGGGGGAACAGGTAAATCCAGATCAGGTCCACGAGGTGCCAGTAGAGGCCCCCGACCTCGACGGGTGTGTAGTACTCGCTGTAGAAGTGACCCCGGTTCGCCCGAACGAGAACCCAGGTCAACAGAATCATGCCGACCACGACGTGGAAGCCGTGCAGGCCGGTCATCAAGAAGTACAGGCCGAAGAAGTAGTGGGCGTTCGCGGCGTGCACCCCGGAGTAGGTGTAGTAGGTCCCCGGGAGCATGCCCTCGTGGAACTTGTGGCTGTACTCGAAGTACTTCACCACGAGGAAGCACCCGGCCAGCGCGATGGTCGCGACCAGGTAACCGACCATCTTGCCGTTCATCTCGCCGGCTTTGTTGCGCTGCGCGGCGTTGACGGCCATGACCATCGTAAACGAGCTGGTGATGAGGAAGAGGGTGTTGAGCGCCCCGAGCTTCCAGTCGAGGTGCTTCGACGCCTCGTGCCACATCTCCGGATAGACGCTCTTGCCGTAGGCGTAGCCCACGAAGAGGCCGCCGAAGAGCAGGACCTCGGTCACGAGAAACAGCCACATGCCCAGCTTCGAGGCCGAGAACTCCTGGTCGGCGTTGGCGAAGTGATGCGCGTGGTGCCGCTTGACGATGCCGGTGTTCATGCGTGCTTCCCTTCTGCACCCGGGATCGACTGACCCTCGACCGGGAAGTCATAGGGACCCTCGGTGACGACAGGGGTCTTGTGGAAGTTGTGGGTGATGGGCGGAGACGGAATGGACCACTCGAGGGTGCGGGCGCCCCACGGATTGGCCGGGGCCTTGACCCCCTGCTTGAAGGAGGCCAACAGGTTCACCGTCATGACGATGAAACCGAGCCCGATGATCCACGAGCCGAAGGTCGAGAACTGGTGCAGCTGCTGATACTGGTCCAGGTAGTTGTAGTAGCGCCGAGGCATGCCCTTCGTGCCCAGGATGAACTGGGTGAAGAACGTGGCGTTGAAGCCGATGAACACGATGATGGCCGACCACTTCGCCGGGCCCTCGCGGTACATCACACCGAACATCTTCGGCCACCAGTAGTGCAGGCCGGCGTAGAACGCGATGACGGTGCCGCCCATCATGACGTAGTGGAAGTGCGCCACGACGAAGTAGGTGTCGTGCAGGTGCACGTCCATCCCGAGCGCGCCGAGGAAGAGGCCCGTCAGACCGCCGATGGTGAACAGAACCATGAAGGACAGGGTCCACATCATGGGCGCTTCGAAGCTGATCGAGCCCTTGTACAGAGTGGCCGTCCAGTTGAAGACCTTGATGGCAGAGGGAATCGCCACAAGGAAGGTGAGGAAGCTGAAGACCATGCCTGCGTAGGCCGACTGGCCCGACAGGAACATGTGGTGGCCCCACACCAGGAAGCTGATGATCGCGATGCCGAGCGATGAGTACGCGATGGCGCGGTAGCCGAAGATGGTCTTGCGCGAGAAGACCGTGATGATCTCCGAGATGATGCCCATACCCGGCAGAATCATGATGTAGACGGCCGGGTGGCTGTAGAACCAGAAGAAGTGCTGGTACAGCACCGGGTCACCCCCCAGCGCGGGGTCGAAGATACCCACGCCGAGGACACGCTCCGCCACGAGCAGGAGCAGGGTGATGCCCAGCACGGGCGTCGCCATGACCTGCAGAATCGAAGTCGCGTAGGTCGCCCACACAAAAAGCGGCATCCGGAAGAAGGACATGCCCGGCGCCCGCATCTTGTGGATCGTCACGATGAAGTTGAGGCCGGTGAGGATCGAGGAGAACCCGAGCACGAACACCGACAGGGTCATCATCACGACCGCGCCGCCGACGTTGGTCGAGTAGGGCGTGTAGAAGGTCCAGCCCGTGTCGACGCCTCCAATGACGATCGAGGCCAGCGCCATGATGCTGCCGACACAGTAGATGTAGAAACTGAGCAGGTTCAGACGAGGGAAGGCGACATCCTTCGCGCCCAACATCAGAGGCAGCACGAAGTTGCCCATCGCCGACGGGATCGCCGGAATGATGAACAAGAACACCATGATCGCGCCGTGGAGCGTGAAGAACCGATTGTAAGTATCGGCCTCGACGAACTGCTTACCCGGCGCAAGCAGCTCCAGGCGCAGGAGCAGGGCGAAGACACCGCCTGCTGCGAACGCCGCCAGAACCGCCCACAGGTACATGATGCCGATGCGCTTGTGGTCGAGCGTGACGATCCAGGACATGATGCCCTTGCCGTCTTCGTAGAAGGGCCTGTCGTGCGCGTCGTGCGCGTCGTGCCCAGGCGCGTGAGCAGCGTGGTCGTTCATGGCGGCGGTCCCTTACTTGAGGGTCTTCATGTATTCGATGATGGAGGCGATGTCGTCGTCGGTCAGCGTGGGGAAGGCCGGCATGGCCGGCGGGTACCCCTCGACGACCTTGGCGGTCGGCACCCGAATGGACTCGACGATGTAGTTCTCGTCGACCAGGACCGGCGCCATGCCGACGATCTTCTCTTCACGGCCCCACAAGCCCTTGAACGTCGGGCCGACGAGGCGATTGCCGTCGATCGTGTGGCAGGCGGCGCACTGCGTCTTGTAGAGCTTCTCGCCGTGCTCCTTGCCGACGACCACCTTGCAGAAGGTCTCGGCCTTCTTCGCGTAGGCCTCGGGCGGATGCACGATGACCTTCGCGAACATGTTCGAGTGGCTCGTGCCGCAGTATTCGGTGCATTGGACGACGTGCTCGCCGGGCTTGTCGGCCTGGAACCAGACCTGGGAGTACCGGCCCGGGACCACGTCCTGCTTGATGCGGAAATCCTTCACGAAGAACGAGTGCAACACGTCGTTCGAGCGCATGAGGAGCTTGACCGGACGCCCGGCCGGGACATGGAGTTCGCCCGGGGTCGTGCAGCCGTCCGGGTCCCGGAAATCCCACGCCCACTGCTTGGCGGTGACCTGGTACTCGAGGGCGTCGCCCGGAGCGACGACGAGGTTCATGTAAACGCGGAAGCCCAGCACGAAGATCCAGATGACGAGGATGCCCGGGATGATCGTCCACGTGGCCTCGAGGAGCGTGTTGTGCCCGATCTGCGCCGTCGCGAGCTGGTCCGGCCGCTGGCGTCGGTACTTCCACGCGAAGTAGACGACGCCGCCCGCGACCAGGAAGAAGAAGACGACACACAGCCAATAGATGATGAAGTAGAGATCGTCGACCTGCTGCGCCACAGTCGACGCCGCAGGGGGCATCCAGAGACCGTTGGAGTTGTCCATCTCTCTCTTCTCCGCGCGCCTTCAAGCGCGTGTGACAGCGTCCGTGGGTGTGGGGGCCGCGGCGAGCGCCAGGCCGAGGCGACGCTCTCGCCGCCAGAACACGGCGAGCATCGTCCCGACGCCGAGTATCGTCAGCACGCCGCCGAGCCGCATCGCACCCCAGATGTAGAACTCGTAGCGCCGCGAGGACGGCACGTAGTGGAAGCAGTACAGAATGAACTTGTCGACGACGGACCCGAGCTTGCCCTGGCTCGTCTCGAGGAGCGCCATCCGCAAGGTCTCCGCGGGGTACTGGATGCCGTAGAGGTACCGGCTGACCGTGCCCTCGGGTGAGATGAGCATGATGCCGGCGCCGTGCGCGTACTGCATCTGCGTGGGGTCCCACCGGTAGCCGAAGCCGACGGTCTCGGCGAGCTGCTTGATGTTCTCGGAGGTGCCCGTCAGGAAGTGCCAGCCCTGCTCGGCCGACGGCTTGCCGAGGGCCTCGACGTGCGTCTTCTTCTTCGCGAGCGCCAGCGCTGGGCCCTCGCGGTGATTGATGCTGACGGTGACGATGTCGAACTCGCGCCCGGGGCTCCAGTCCAGGTCCTTCAGGCCGTTGATGAGGCCGTCCAGCACCATGTTGCAGAGCATCGGACACTCGTAATAGTTCAGCGTCAGCAGGACAGGGCGGCCCGCGCGGAAGAAATCACGCAGCGTCACGTCCTCGGCTTGCTCGTTGACGAAGTGCAGGTCGAGCGGCAGCTTCGCCCCGAGGTGCTCGGTGATCTCGGTGCCCTGGAGCTCCGGGGGCATCGGCGGCACTTGCGCGGACGCGGACGACACGGCGCCGAACGTCGCGAGCAACACCACGAGCATGGGGACGAGCCTGCGCATCTTCGCTCAGAGACCCTCGCGGACGATGCTCTCCATCGCCTTCTCGATCGGCATCGCGCCCTTCTCGAGCGTCGCCTTCTCGGAAGCGTGGAGCTTCTGCAGCGTGTCGCCGTACTTGGACTTGCCCGTGAGCTTCTCGGTCATGGCTTCGCGCTGGTGCATCCAGAAGTAGCCGGTCAACAGGACGATCGACACGACGACCGCCCCGAACATGGCGATGCCCCAAGCAAAGACGGGGCCCGCCTTGATGTCGGAGTCGCCCTCGAGGGTGACGTCCCCGCCGCCCTCGGCGTGGTTCTCAGACTGCATTCTCGTACTCCATCGAAGCGTTGAGCTGCGGGTCTTTGACCGGAACGATGTTCGCACTGCCCGAACGACGGGCCCAGAGCCCCACGGACAGGCCGGCGACCGCCATGAGGCAGGTCAGGTCGAGCCAGTGGAAGTGGAAGTGGTGGTGCAGGTTCGGCATCACCATGACGTAGTGGTCGAGGTAGTGCATGGCGAGCAGCCAGGTGGCGCCGAGGCCGAGCATCGTGCGGCTGCGCTTCATGTGACGGCTCATCAGGATCCAGAACGGGGCGAGGAAGTGCCCTACGATCAAGAGGACGAAGGGTCCCATCCAGCCGTTGCTCTGCCGGATCGTGTACCAGACGGTCTCTTCCGGGATGTTGCCGTACCAGATGAGGAAGTACTGGCTGAAGCTCGTGTAGGTCCAGAAGACCATGAAGCCCCACATGAGCTTCCCGACGTCGTGGAAGTTGTCGACGGTCAGAGTCCGCGTGAGCGCGCCGTTCTTGGTGTACCAGAGGCTCGCGAGGGCGACGGCGGCGAAGAAGGCCATCACGCCGCCGGCGAACGTCACGACGCCGTAGATCGTGCTGAACCAGTGCGGATCGGTGCTCATCGACCAGTCGAACGCCGCGAAGCTGATGCTGAGCGCGAACGCGAGGGTCGAGAGCGGGGCCCACCAGCGGAGCTTGAAGTTCACGGCCGGGTCGCCGGTCTCGTCCTGGGCGACGCTGTTGTTCCGGTAAAAGCGGGCGATGACGATCCAGAGGCCGAGGTAGATCACCGAGCGCACGATGAACGCCGTGGAGTTCAGGTAGCCCGACTTCGCCTTGAGCACCGGGTCCGACTCGACGACGTCCAGATGGGTCCAGTGATAGATGTCGTGCATGCCGATCAGGATCGGAAGGAACAGGACCGCCATCAGAGGCATGTTGCCCGCGATGTTCTCGGCCGTGCGCCGCAGCGCGGTGCTCCAGCTCGCCCGCACGAGGTGGTGCAGGACGACGAAGAACAGCGCGCCCGCCGTGATGGTGACGAAGGTCATGTACGCGGCGAGCCACGAGAAGAAGAACTGCCGCCGACCGTCGTCGCCCTGGGTGAAGCCGCCGACCAGGCTCGCCACGAGCCCGATGCCCCCGAAGATGAAGCCGGTGTTGGCGAGTTTGCCCGCGAGCGCGGGGTCGAGCTTCGCCGTATCGCTGAAGTGGGCTTGGCTCATGGCTCAGTTCCTTGCCGTGTAGAGGTTCTGCGAGCGCTGGAGCGCACGCAGGTAGGCCACGATGGCCCACCGGTCCTCGACCGGAATCTGGGCGCTGTAGCCGGGCATGGTGTTCTTGCCGTTGGAGATCGTGTCGTAGATCTCACCCACCGGGGCCTCGGCGATGCGCTTGGCGTTCGGGTTCGCCGGGTCGATGAACGACGGCGGGGGCGTCAAGCCCGCGTTGGCCCGGACCACCATGCCCTGCCCGTTGCCGGACTGGTCGTGGCACGGGGCGCAGAAGATGTTGAAGCGCTCCTGGCCGCGCTTCATCAGCGCCGCGTCGAGTTTGATGCCCGACGGCCACTTCGCGCTGAGGTTCCCGTACTCGTCGCGGCCTCGGTACTGCTCGTCGTCGGCACGCGAGACGCCGTACTGCACGGTGCCCTCGGGCACGGGACGCATGGTTCGGCCGTCTTCGAAGAGCTTCGACTCCCCGTAGGCCTTGTACTTGTCCTGCGTGTCCATGTTCGGGTTCAGATGGATCGGCGGGAGCTTCGAGGGCTCCCCCCGGCAGGCCGCGAGGCTCGACAGGAGCGAGACCGCGATCAGGAAGCGCATCATGCCTCGCCCTCCTCGACGACGGTGACGTGACGTCCACCGAGCGACTCGAGCAACTCCCGGCTCTTCAGCAGGTTGAAGCTGGGATCGCGGACCTCGATGGAGATGAAGAAGGCGTCGTCGGTGACGCGCCGGAACATCGGCACGTTGTCGAGCGGATGGAACGGCTGGGGGAGCTTGTTGAGCCCGATCATGCCGAAGACCGCGCCGAAGGCCGAGAGCAGCACCGAGAGCTCGAAGGTGACCGGGGTCGCGAACTCGAAGGCGAAGAGCGGCTTGCCGCCGATCATCACGGGGTAGTCCACGGCGCCCGTCCACCACTGGAGGAGCAGCGCGGCGGTCATGCCGGTGAGACCGCCACCGAGCACGATCCACGGTACGAGCGAGCGCTTCAGGCCCATTGCGCCGTCCATGCCGTGCACGGGGAACGGCGACCAGACCTCGTAGCGCTTGTAGCCGGCGTCGCGAAGGCCGGTGGCGGCGTGGAGCAGGGTGGCGGGGTTCTCGAACTCCGCGACGAGTCCCCAGATGCGTTGCTCAGCCATGGTGGCCCCCCTTGTCGGCGGCGGCATGCGCGTGCTGGCCCTCGTGAGCATGGTCGCCGGCGTGTCCGTAGCCCGCCCAGTGCGGGTCGGCCTGGGGCAGCACGCCCTTGACCTCGGCCATGGCGATGGAGGGCAGGAACTTCAGGAACAGCAGGAAGAGCGTGAAGAAGAGGCCGAAGGACCCTACGAGGCAGCCGAAGTCCCAGAGGGTCGGCGAGTAGTAGTCCCACGAGGACGGCAGGTAGTCGCGATGCAGCGACATCGTGATGACGAACCGCTCGAACCACATGCCGATGTTCACGAAGATCGAGAGCACGAAGGACCAGGTCATGCTGGTCCGGATCTTCTTCGACCAGAAGAGCTGCGGGGTGATGACGTTGCAGCTCACCATGATCCAGTACGCCCAGGCGTAGGGGCCGAAGGCGCGGTTCACGAAGGTGAAGGACTCGTACTCGCTGGCGCTGTACCACGCGATGAAGAACTCCATCGCGTAGGCGTAGCCGACCATCATCCCCGTGGTGAGGATGATCTTGTTCATGTTCTCGATGTGGCGAACGGTGATGAAGTCCTCGAGCTTGAAGATCTTCCGCGCGGGGATCGCCAGGGTGAGCACCATGGCGAAGCCCGAGAAGATGGCGCCCGCGACGAAGTAGGGCGGGAAGATCGTGGTGTGCCACCCGGGGATGACCGACACGGCGAAGTCGAAGGACACGATGGTGTGCACCGACAGCACCAGCGGCGCCGAGAGACCGGCCAGGATCAGGTACGCCTTCTCATAGTTCTGCCAGTGCCGGTTCGCGCCGCGCCAGCCGAGGGCCGCGAGCCCGTAGCCCCAGTACGCGATCTTGTTCTTCGCGCGGTCGCGCAGCGTCGCCAGGTCGGGGATGAGGCCGGTGAACCAGAAGAGCAACGAGACCGTGAAGTACGTCGAGACCGCGAACACGTCCCAGAGGAGGGGGCTGCGGAAGTTGGGCCACATCCCCATCTGGTTCGGGATCGGGAGCGCCCAGTAGAGCAGCCACACACGACCGACGTGGATGGTCGGGAAGACCAGCGCGCAGATGACGGCGAAGATGGTCATCGCCTCGGCGAACCGGTTGATCGACGTGCGCCACTTCTGCCGGAACAGGAAGAGGATGGCCGAGATGAGCGTGCCCGCGTGGCCGATGCCGACCCAGAACACGAAGTTCACGATGGCCAGACCCCAGCTCACCGGCTGGTTGAGGCCCCAGACGCCCGTGCCTTCCCAGACGAGCCAACCGACCGAGATCCCGAGGATGCCGAGACCCATCAGGGCAACGAGGAAGGACGCGATCCACCCCTTGCTGGGGGGCGCCTCGACCACGCTGCACACCGCTTCGGTGATGCTGCGGAAGGTCGGGTTCCCCGAGACGAGCGGGGGAGGAAAAATGGTCTCCGACTGCGAATCGTGGGTGGCCATGTTCGCTCAGCTCCCCAGCTCAGGATTGGGGTTGCGCACCTTCGCGAGGTAGGAGGTGCGGGGCTTCACGTTGAGCTCCGTGAGGAGCCGATACTCCCGGTCGAGGGCCCGCGCCTTGCTGACCGCCGAGTCCTTGTCGGCGATGTTGCCGAAGACGATGGCGTCCGTCGGGCAGGCCTGCGCGCACGCCGGCGTGATGGCGTCGATGGCGGCCTTCGCGGCCTCGGGGCTGTTCGCCTTCTTCGACGCGATGCGGCCGGCGTTGATGCGCTGGACACAGTAGGTGCACTTCTCGATCACGCCTCGGAACCGCACGGTCACGTTGGGGTTGCGCCCCATGTGCAGCGTCTCGGGGAAGTCCTTGGCGAAGTTGTAGAAGTTGAAGCGCCGGACCTTGAACGGGCAGTTGTTGGCGCAGTACCGCGTGCCGATGCAGCGGTTGTAGGCCATCTCGT